>JBNKMQ010000172.1:0-9301 GCA_050293225.1 Sedimenticolaceae bacterium | reverse complement strand
CCAGCCTGCCGCAGACCTATCGAGAGCTGATCAGCGCGCTGCAGGATGACTCGACAACTGTCAAACAGATCGGCCAAATCATCAGCAAAGATATCGGAATGTCGACCAAGATTCTGCAGATGGTCAACTCCGCCTTCTTTGGTCTACCCAACAAAGTCGCCTCGCCAGAACATGCTGCATCTCTGCTAGGGACTGAGACCATTTCCAATCTGGCGCTCTCCGCCGGTGTCTTCACTCAGCTGGATGAAAAGCTGGTGAAAGAGTTTGATCTGGAGGCCCTGTGGCAACATAGCCTGGCCGTCGCCTCGTTCTCAAAACGCCTGGCCGAAGCCTATGGTATGAGCTCTCAAGAGAGTGAGGTTCCCATGCTCGCCGGCATGCTGCACGACCTTGGACAAGTGGTTCTTGCCACCTGCGACACCAGTGAATACCGGCGCATAATCCAGCAATCTAAAAAGCGGAATGAACCCATCCATCTGGTCGAATCTGAATCGATATGGTGTTCCCACGCCGCCTTGGGGGCCTACTTGATGGGCCTCTGGGGACTGCCCTTCACCGCCGTCGAGGCCGTGGCCCTACACCATACAGCGGAACAACAGACCCTTGAGAATCCAGTCGCCCTGATTGTCTATGCAGCGAATCTACTGCTCCACGCCACAGGGCCTTTAGCTGCCAAGGCTTACGGCGACTTGACTCATCTGGAGTCGCTACTCGGTTCAGAAACCTTTAATCAATGGTCAACCATCGCGCAGGAGTTTTTCGATGGACAAACCACCTGAGAAAATTTTGATGGTCGATGACGACCGCAATCTGCTCGACTCTTTTCGCCGCCAATTCCGCAAGAAATTAAATATCGAGACCGCCACCAGTGGCGCAGACGGAGTGCAGGCAGTACGCGACGGCGGTCCTTTCGCCGTGGTCATCTCAGACATGCAGATGCCGAACATGAACGGCGTAGAGTTCCTCTCCAAGGTCAGAGCCATCTCACCCAATACCGTACGCATCATGCTCACAGGCAACGCCAATCTCGATGTCGCCACCGATGCGGTCAACGACGGCAACATCTTCCGCTTTCTCAACAAACCGGTGGAGACCGACCAACTGTTTCAGGTGATTGTCGACAGCATCCAGCAATATCGCCTTATCACCACCGAGAAGATCCTTCTCAACAAAACACTGAAGGGTGCCGTCGATCTGCTGGCCGATATCCTCAGCATGGTCAACCCCACGGCATTCGGTCAATCCACACGAATCAAGCGCCACGTACAAACCATTATTAAAGCCCTATCTTTGGATGACGCCTGGCACTACGACCTCGCCGCGATGCTCTGCCACATCGGTTTCATCAGCCTTCCCCAAGACCTGATCGCCAAGATCGTTAATGGCGAGGAGCTGAGCGCCAGCGAAGAACAGCTATTTAAATCTCACCCCTCCATCGGCGGCAGACTACTCAAGCATATCCCCAGACTCGAGATCGTCTCTGAGATGGTGGCGAAACAACACGAATCCGTGGGTAAAATCGACTTTGAGGGTAAGCTCGACAATCAGCAGAAGGCCATCCTGGGGGGACAGATTCTCAAAGTTGCCACCGCCTACGATCAACTCATCACCCAGGGTAGTGATGATGAGGCCGCTATCACAACGCTGAAAGAGAAGCCCGAAAAGTACGATCCTGTGTTGGTGGAGACCCTCTCTCTCGGCGCCAAAAATCAGAAGCTGGAAGTATTGAATCTCGCCATTGACCAGCTCGAACCCGGTCTTATCCTTGACCAACCGGTATCCACAGAGAGCGGCGTACTCCTGATAGCAAAGGGGCAGGTATTAAGTCAGGCCGTCCTGTTCAGGCTGCTTGCGGCCCAGGAGTCTGGCATTGTTGGCGGACAAATCAGGGTCTTTCGCATCACTCAGCTATAGCAAACGGCCTTTCGGCTTTGCTTGAAAATAGAGGGGGCTAGCTCTCTGACTCTTGTTGCTTGAGAGGCAAGCGGATAACAAAGCTGGTTCCAACCCCCATCTCTGTCTCAAAAAAGAGCTCTCCTTTGTGCTTCACGGCGACGATATCCTGAGCGATTGCCAATCCCTGTCCAGTGCCTTTGCCGACATCCTTGGTAGTAAAGAAGGGATTGAAAACTGAGTCACGTATATCTTCCGGGATACCGGTACCATTATCGGCCACACGAATCTCCACCATATCGCCATCTGTTCGGGTGGAGACGGTAATCAACCCTTTTTCGCCATACTCTGCACTCTTTATCGCATGGGCGGCGTTGACCACCAGATTCAGTATCACTTGAGAGATCTCGCCTCCCAGACACTCAACCTGCGGCAGGCCGGGATCCAGCTTAAGACTGGTATCTGCCGCATATTTCCACTCGTTCTTACTCACCGCCACTGCATTATTGACGATACGATTGATATCCTCCATCGCCATGCTCTTGGAGCCGGGGTGGGCAAACTCCTTCATCGCCTGTACGATCCGCGCAACCTGTTCGGTGCCTGCAATCGACTGTTCAAGGGCCTTGGGCACCTCTTCGTCTATATATTCAAGATCAGCCTCTTCCAGTGCCTCATCTACCTGTTCGCAGATCTCTTTCAAAGACTCACTCTGCTTTGCTGCTGCATGCAATTCGGCATAGCTTTGCAACAGCTTCTGCGTATCCTCGTAGGCCTCATTGATAAAACGCAGATTGTCCCCCACGTACTGAATCGGCGTATTGATCTCATGAGCGATACCACCGGCCAGTTGTCCCACTGCCTCCATCTTGTGAGTCTGGTTCAACTCCCGTTCGAGACGCCTTCTCTCCTCTTCGTGTTTCTTGCGCTCAGAAATATCACCGAAGGTGATCACAGCTCCTCGTATATTGTGATCCTCATGCAGCGGGGATACCGAATAGGCGACAGGCACCTTACGACCATCTCGATGTAGAAAAACATGGTCATCATCTTTTCTGGTAAGTCCATCCTGCAAAGTCTGTTCGATCGCATCATCATCCAGACCTTCTTTTTTCGAATAGACCAGGTCTTTCATCTTTTTGCCGACAACCTCTTCAGACTGCCACCCCAACAACCACTCACTCTCGGGGTTGGCGTACTTCACCTCACCCTCTGGATTGAGCACCAGAAAACCCTCGCCCATAGAGTTGGTGATATCGGTTAGGAACTTCTCTTTCTCAAGCAACTGCTCCTGGGTATGCTCCAGCTCAAGCCACTGACTGCGCAGGCGCCCCATAAAAAAGATCGAGAGGGAGGAGAGAATAATAAATACGCCAGCGTGCATCGCATTCAATATTGTGCGGTAAGTCTGCAGAGAAATGTAGATGGGCTCAGTCTTAACGGTGACGCTGATACCGCCACGGACGTCTCCCACCTTGACGCCCTCACCACCATGACAGGCAAGACAATTCTCCTGCATAAACACCGGACCAATGTAGCGATAGACCTCTTCGCCTTTCACCACGTCTGGTATAAAAGCAAAGTCTTTTTCCTGGGTGAACTCCTGCAACATCTGGGCCTCCCAGACATCGGCCCTATTCTCTTCATCTTTTGGTAGGGCTGAGACCACCCGATAGCCGATATGCTCGATCTCCTGTTTTTTGAACAGGGTCGGGTCGGTGGTCATAAGAACGGGATTGATCTTCGCCTTCTTGACCATCTCATACATGATCCGGCCACGTTCCAAGGCGATACCTTCCATCTCCTGGTGGAGATGCGATCTATTCCATAGATAGGAAGCTCCGACTATGAAAAACCAGAAGAGCAGCGGCAGCAGCCAGTAGTATTTAGTCTCAAGAAGTCTCAGCATCATCTCTCAACCCACCTACAGTTACGCGGCTAAGGGATGAGTACAAGCTTTCCCTGGGTATGACCCGCCTCGATCAAACGATGTGCCTCGGCCGCTTGTGCCAGCGGCAGGGTATCAGACACACTGATCTTGATACTGCCGCTGTCGATAAATTCTGAACAATTACTCAGGATAGCGGCCTGCTCCGCTCTCGCTTGAGGTAAATCGCGCAACATCGGCGTCAGCATGAGGGTAAAACTGATACGAAGATTTCGGTTTCTCGCCTCTTTCCAATCCATATCGGATCCGGGATCCAGGATGGTCACCAGATCACCGTAGTGAGCCGTGGCGGCTATCGACTCCCGAAACACGCTGGGACCCACCGTATCGAACACCACATCTGCACCCATACCTTCAGTCAGACGCAGAACCTCATCGACGAAATTATCCTGCTGATAGTTGATCACCTCGTCAGCACCAAGACTGCGAACAAACTCCGCTTTCTCATCACTGCTGACTGTCGTCAACACCCGGGCACCCACCTGTTTTGCCAACTGGATCGCCACATGCCCGACCCCGCCGGCACCGGCATGAACCAGCAATGTCTGGCCTTCAGAGAGATGGGCACGACCGAACAAGGCCTCCCAGGCGGTGATCAGAACAAGAGGTGCCGCTGCCGCATGGGCAAAATCGATGGATGCCGGCTTGCGGCAACAGACAGACTCTTCAATGACGATCTGTTCAGCATAGGTTCCCCGTAGACCGCCGAGGCCTCCATCGCAGAACCAGACCTCATCGCCTTCACGGAAAGTACTCGCGTCGGTACCGGCTTCCACAACCACGCCGGCGCCGTCACAACCCAGAATTGCGGGCAGTCCTTCGGGCAGAAAGACACCCCGGCTTCTCAATTTGGTATCGACGGGATTGACCCCGGCCGCTTTAAGCGCGACCTTGACCTGTGTCGGCGAGGTGATTTCCGGATCAGAGATCAGCTCGAAGCTGAGCACCTCGGGTCCACCGGTCTCTCTCAATATCATCGCTTGCATCCAAGCCTCCCATGTCTAGTTTCGACTTCGACATCCAGTGTCGACTGTTTCATACCGGCCTGTGTAGCCCAGGCCAATGGTAAAGAACTACTGCGTTTCCCGATAGCCGCCCAGAGGCGCCAATAGGGCATACAGAATCCAGGCAAACCAGGAGACAAAAATTACAGCGAGAATCCACACCAGTTTCTCGGCACCAGTGGTTTTATCGGAGCGCAGGATGAGTAGAATGGGCAGAAACCAGACAAAGGCCGTGAGTAACAGTGCACCGACGCTCAAACCCAGTATTGTCGACATAAGTGATCTCCAGGCGACCTGCTTCTGTAACGGCAGGCTGATACCCCCCATTCTTATAGTTTGAGCCCCACATGTCCAATCAACAGGTCATCAATTCACATCAAAAACAGCTGAAGGCGTGTCGGCTCTGCCCGCAGATGATCGGCCCGGTGGTTACCGGCAACCCTGTTGTCTCCCCTATCCTTCTTGTGGGGCAGGCACCTGGAGACAAAGAGGGCCCTGCCGGCAGACCCTTTGCCTGGACTGCCGGCAAGACCCTCTTCGGTTGGTTCGAAACGATTGGCCTGGATGAAAACGCCTTTCGTCATCAAGTCTATATGGCCGCTGTCTGTCGCTGCTTTCCAGGGAAAAAACCCAAGGGGGGAGATAGGGTTCCCAGCCAGGAGGAGATCGACAACTGTCGGCAGTGGCTCGATAGGGAGATAGAACTCCTGCGCCCGCAACTCATTCTGCCGGTAGGGAAATTAGCCATCGCCCAGTTCATGCCGGTGGACAAACTTGCTGGAGTCATTGGCCTCAAACACGAGGTGGCGCTGGAGAATCACAAGGTCGAAATGATTCCCCTGCCACACCCCTCCGGCGCCTCTACCTGGCATCGAACCTCCCCGGGCAAGGAATTACTTCAGGAGGCTCTGAGACTGATTGAACAACACCCGGCCTGGCAGCAGATCCGGTCAAAAAGCATGCTAAGGGAATAGAATAAACAGGCTTTGAGCTTGACCACAAATCCCTCAGAATAGACCAAGATAACAACATCATTGAGGAGTACGCCATGTCGGAAGAGGTCGGTAAATTCACCATCCATATGCAGCAGGAGGAGGGCTACGCCTTCCGCGTCAAGTTCGACCTGAAGAAGGCCGAGGATATCCTTATGGATGAGCCACCGCCCCTGGGAGAGCGCAACGGTCCCAACGCCTCTCGCCTGCTCGCGGCGGCAGCCGCCAACTGCCTCAGCGCCAGCCTCATGTTCTGCATGGCCAAAGAGGATGTCCCATCTGAAAGTGTAAAGACCGAGGCCACCTGCACCATGGTGCGGAGTGAAAAAAAACGCCTGCGAGTGGGTCGCATCGACGTACGCATTACCGCGGGAGACGACCTTCTGGAGAGCAAGAAGCGCGATCGCTGCCTGAGCCTGTTTGAAGACTTCTGTGTGGTCACCGCCAGTATTCGCCAGGGCATAGACGTGGGTGTCGAGGTCTACAGCGAATCCGGTGAACTGCTGCACAAGGCAGACGAGTAGAGCATGGGCAGAGAGATACCACTGACCACCGATCAGGCTGAGAGCTGATTGGGCTACCCAGCAGGGGATGAGACTGCCAAGGCCGCTGTCCTGATCCTGCATGAGTGGTGGGGCGTCAAACCCCATAATCGTACCTGGGCGGATAAATTGGCCGAATCTGGCTATCTGGTGATGGTGCTCGATCTATACGACGGCCGTGTGACCGATGACCCAGAACTTGCCGCCAACTGGATGCGGGAAATCGACCAGTCGGCAAGGAGACCCTGTCAGTGGGTTACTACGTGGCCCATGGATTTACCAATCCCGAAAGCCCCCGCTACGACCGGGAGGCCGATGCTGCCGCTTGGAAGGAGCTAGGGCCTGTTAACACCTTCGCTATTCGGGATAACAGACCCCGGTTCCCCCAAGCCCGCAGTAACCACCAGGATTTTTTGCCAGATATTGCTGGTGGTACTCTTCGGCGAAATAGAAGCGAGGAGCCGAAATAATCTCGGTCGTGATCGGCGCCCCACTGACCTGCTGCAGCGCATGCTGGTAGTCTTCTCGTGAACCTTTCGCGGCCTCAGTCTGGGCTTCGTCAAAGGTATAGATGCCAGAACGGTACTGGGTACCGGCATCATTCCCCTGGCGCATGCCCTGGGTTGGGTCGTGTCCCTCCCAGAAGAGTTTCAACAACGTCTCGTAGCTGATCTTCTCGGGATCAAACACCACTCGTACAACTTCGTTGTGGCCAGTCATACCGGTACAGACCTCTTCATAGGTAGGATTGGGTGTGTAACCGGCAGCATAGCCTACCGCTGTGCTATAGACCCCAGGCTGCTCCCAAAAGCGTCGTTCTGCTCCCCAGAAGCAGCCCATACCGAACATCGCCATCTGCAGGTGATCATCAAAGGGGGTATCCATGGGATTGCCATTGACGAAGTGTGTCTCCGGCGGTGCAATCGGCGTCTGGCGCCCCGGCAGGGCCTCCTCCTGCTTCGGCATCTGGGTTTTGCGTCCGAGTCCAAACATCGATCACCTCGCAACCAGGTTACTCAGGGGTTTATTCAGGAACCATTTGACTCCAACCAAAATATAGCGCCCTTTGCAATCAGGATAACCCTCACGACTTGGTTGATATTCTACAGTCGGACTGAAGGCCGAACGGGATTGAAGCAATTCCTTTGATGGCACTATATATCTAGAAGAGATAGAAATAGACCCCGGAACCTGCAGCAAGCGAAACAAGCAACCCAACTATCCACACCCAAGCATTGCTCGGTTGCGCTTGATGACTCTCCATACTCTGTTGCGCCAATTGCTGATCAAGCAGGGTCTCCACCGTCTCAGTTGCAACACTGTTGGAGACCTCCTGCGCCACCTGTCTCGCCGTCTCTTGAACCTGTGACTCAATAGAGCCTTCAGTGACCATGCGAATATGATCGATCATCTCGTTCTTATCCGGGACCTGACTGAGTATCTTCTCCTCCGAGTCGCTCAGCCGCTGGCTGAAGTCATTGGCGACTTCGGTAATCTGTTCGTAGATAGCGGCCTCTATCAGCCCTTCCACCGTGCGCTGATTCAGCTGACGTACAAACTCTTCCAGTTGACTGTTGACCTTGGTGACCACCTCTTCCTGCAGTGATTCCGTATCGACATCGGGGGGCTCGAGGGTCTTGATCTTTTGCTCCACAACACGAGCCACTAACGGCTCCAACTGTTGATCCAGATAGTCCGTCACTGCTGAGGCTACCTGATTTGCCACCGCATCGCCTGTTGCCTTCTCGATCTGATCATTTACCTGCTGAGCAACCACCACTTCGGCGATCTTGCGCACATCCTCCTCGGAAAGCGAACTCACCGGAGCAGATGGCGCCTCGACCGGGACTGCCGCCTGCTCAGATACAGTAGAAGCTGTAACTTCAGTCCCCGCGCTCGCCTTACTGCTGGCTGCCACCTCCATCTGGTGCTGCTCGATCAAATCGATGATCTCGCCCAGACTTTCGTGGGTGGGGGGTTTAGCGAGGATACCCAAAGCGCCGTGGTCCACCGCCGCACGGACATACTCGTCACCCTCATTGGCGGTACACATCACCACCGGCGTATCGACAAAGCGGGGGTCTTTTTTGATCTCGGTGATGGTCTCCAAGCCATCCATACCATCCATCAGAAAATCGACGAATATGGCATCAGGGGTCACCTGTTTCAGATTTTCCAGAGCCTCTTCACCGGACTCTGCCATCTCAACCTCGTCAAAGCCGCTCTTCTTCAACATACGACTTAGAACGATACGCGCCGATTTTGAGTCATCCACCAGGAACGCTTGTTTCACGGATAAAGCCTCATTTCTTGGTCATTTTTTATCTAGATATAGCTTAAAAAGCGTATTTATTCGCCTGCCATCCACTAGCACCCTATAATTGGCGGCCATTTTTCTTGAAACCTGAGAAAGTCGATGAGCGAGAAAGGTTCCCACCCCACAGAACAACAACTGAAATCCCTGCTTGCAGAACGCATTCTGATCCTGGACGGCGCCATGGGCACCATGATCCAGCGACACAAGCTGGAAGAGCAGGACTACCGGGGCGAACGCTTTGCAGACTGGCCAAGCGATCTTAAGGGAAACAACGATCTGTTGGTGATGACACAACCGGACGTCATCCGTGGCATCCACGAGGAGTATCTGGATGCAGGGGCAGACATCCTGGAGACCAACACCTTTGGCGCCAACCGCATCTCCCTGGCCGACTATGATATGCAGTCCCTCGCCTACGAGATGAACGCAGCCGGCGCCCGACTCGCCCGGGAGGCGGCAGACAAGTTCTCCACCCCGGAGAAGCCCCGCTTGGTGGCGGGCGTGCTCGGTCCCACCAACCGCACAGCCTCCATCTCACCGGACGTCAACGATCCTGGGGCCCGAAACATCGACTTCGATACCCTGGTTGAGGCCTATGCCGAGGC
>JBNKMQ010000171.1:0-3698 GCA_050293225.1 Sedimenticolaceae bacterium | reverse complement strand
GACCCTGTTCGGTTCCACTCCCCAGTTCAACGTACCGGGTTTTATCCCCCTGGAAAGCAATGAAAATAACAATCTGGCATTCGATATCTCGGCCGCCAGTGGTTTCGGTGGCGATGGAAGTGCTACCCAGAGTAATGCCTTGACCGGCAATATCACCGTAACCGTGGTCGAGGTGCTGCCCAACCGCAATCTCTATGTCCGTGGTGAGAAGCGTATCGGTATCAACCAGGGGCAGGAGTATGTCCGCCTTGCCGGTATCGTCAGGCCCCAGGACATCACCCCGCAGAACACAGTGGAGTCGACCCGTATCGCTGATCCCACCATCAGCTATGTTGGCGAGGGCTCTCTGGCGGACGCCAACTCCCAGGGCTGGCTGACACGCTTCTTCAACAGCGCCTTCTCTCCCTTCTGAGGTAAGTCGATATGCAACGCACACAATACATGGCTATTCGAACTGTCTTAATCCTCACGCTGCTGTTACTCGCGCAACCCCTGTTAGCAGAGCGGATCAAGGATCTCGCCTCCATCCAGGGTGTACGCAGCAACCAACTGATCGGTTATGGCTTAGTGGTCGGCCTGAACGGTACGGGTGATAAGGACACCGACTCCCCCTATACCATCAACAGCCTGAAGAACATGCTCTCCCAGTTGGGCGTGCAGATTCCTGAAGGGGTCAATATCAAGCCAAAGAATGCGGCTGCGGTTATCGTACATGGCGATCTGCCGGCTTTCAGCAAGATCGGTCAGCAGTTTGATATCACCGTCTCCTCTCTGGGTAATGCCAAGAGCCTGCGCGGTGGCACCCTCCTGATGACGCCGCTGAAAGGTGCCGACGGCAACAACTATGCGCTGGCCCAGGGCAATCTGGTGGTGGGCGGTCTCAGCGGTGAGGGTGCGGACGGCTCCAAGATTACCGTGAACATCCCCAGTGCCGGGCGAATTCCCAATGGTGCATCAGTGGAACGGGAAGTGCCTAACGGTTTCAACAAAGCACCCCTGATTACCCTCAATCTGCATGATGGCGATTTCACCACCGCCATGCGGGTTGCGGAGTCGATCAACCTGACCATCGGCCCGGGTACCGCCAAGGCGATGGACGCCACCTCGATTCGCGTCAATGCACCCAAGGACCCGGGACAGAAGGTGACCTTTATCTCCATGCTGGAAGAGTTGGAGATAAAGCCGGGGGCCAGTGCCGCCAAGGTGATCATTAACTCCCGTACCGGCACCGTTGTGATCAACAGTCAGGTGCGGGTCTATCCGGCCGCTGTCTCCCATGGCAGTCTGGTAGTCAGCATCAGTGAACAGCCTGGGGTCTCTCAGCCGGGCCCATTTTCCCGTGGTCAGACGGCAGTGGTGCCCCAGAGCGATGTCACCGTCGAAGAGACGGGCAACAGGATGTTTCTGTTCGACCCGGGTGTCTCTCTGGATGAGGTGGTGCAGGCCGTAAACGGTGTGGGTGCCGCTCCCAGTGATCTGGTTGCCATCCTCGAGGCGCTGAAAGAGGCCGGCGCCCTGCGTGCCGAGTTGCTGGTGATCTGAATGAACAGCAACACCGCCGCCGTCTATCACGATTTCGCCGGTCTCGCAGCCCTCAAGCATCAGGCGAGAGAGGATCAGTCCGGCGCGACGGAGAAGGTGGCCAAGCAGTTCGAATCCCTCTTTGTGCAGATGATGGTCAAGCAGATGCGCCAGGCCAGCTTCGGCGGCGGCATCTTCGACAGTGATCGCACCCGTTTCTATCAGGATATGTATGACCAGCAGCTCTCTCTGCATCTCTCAGAGCAGGGGGGGATGGGCATAGGCAATGTTCTGAGGCGTCAGCTGGGTGGCGGCGACAAAGCAAACCAGCAGTCCCTGAGTGGTCTGGATAACTACTGGAAGCGTCCGGTGATGGTACCTCGCTTCGAGCGGGAGACCTTGGCGGTCGAGGAGGCACTGGCAACATCAACCGTGCAGTCCACAGATCCCGCGGCGTCGCTCCCTCTCGACTCCCCTGAGGCCTTTGTGCAGGAGCTCTATGCCGCCGCAGAAGAGGCCGCCTTCGAGATAGGTCTTCCTCCCGAGGCCTTGCTGGCCCAGGCCGCCCTCGAGACAGGTTGGGGTAACCATGTGATGTCGTCCAACAGCGGCGCCAGCAGTCACAACCTGTTCGGCATCAAGGCCGACAGCCGTTGGGATGGCGGTCAGGTCCGGCGCGAGACCCTGGAGTATGAAGAGGGTATTGCGGTACGTCGCCGGGAGCACTTTCGCACCTACGAATCCTATGAGCAGAGCTTTCAGGACTATGTGCGCTTCGTGAAGAGCAGTCCCCGTTATGCAGAGGCGGTGGAAAATGCGGAGGATCCCGCTGCCTATTTCAATGCCCTGCAGGAGGCGGGTTACGCCACAGATCCCGCCTATGCGAAGAAAATTCTCAAAGTGATGCAGGGGCCGGAGATGCAGACCGCCCTGGCGGCACTCAAGGGGTCATCCTGATGGCCGATAATATGAGGACTAGGGAGAGGCAGACAAAGTGAGCATACTATCCATCGGTATCTCCGCCCTGAACGCCAACCGACAGGCGCTGGATACCACCGGACACAACATCGCCAACATCAATACTGAAGGCTACAGCCGTCAGACGGTGGACTTTGTCACCCGGCAACCCGATTTCACCGCCGTGGGTTATCTCGGTAACGGGGTGGATGTCTCCAACATCACCCGCCAGTACGATCAGTTCATCTCCTCCCAAGTCCGCGCCAGCCAGTCGGTCACCTCGGAGCTGCAGGCCTACTACAAGGGTGCCAGCCAGTTGGATAGTCTGGTGGCGGATGCGGATGTTGGCATTCAGCCCACGATGCAGAACTTCTTCGATGCCATGCAGACATTGGCGAACGATCCCACATCGATCTCGGCCAGGCAGCTGTTTCTGGCGGAGGCGGAGTCGATGGTCGATCGATTCCACAACTTTGATAACCAGTTTAATGCCGCGAGAAACAGCCTGAATGAGCAGATCGATTTCTCCATTACCGAAATCAACCGGCTGGCTCAAGATATCGCCTCTATCAACAACGATATCAAGATCTCCTACGGCAGTGCGCCCAATGATCTGTTAGACAAGCGCGACCAGTTGGTAAACGATCTCTCAAATTTAATCGACATCCAGGTGCTGGAACAGACCGATGGCGCCTACAACGTATTCATCGGTAAGGGGCAACCCCTGGTGATGGCCTACGATGCGGCATCTTTGACCACCCAGCCCTCCGAACTCGATCCCACTCACTTGGAGATCGCCCTGGAGTTTACCTTCGGTACCCAGGTCGTTACCGATCAGCTCAGCGGCGGCGCGATTGGTGGCATGTTGAGATATCGTGAGGAGATCCTCGATCCGGCGCAGAACCGGGTGGGCCTGGTGGCACTGGGATTGGCCAACGATCTGAATGCCCAACATCAATTGGGTCTCGATCTGGATGGTCTGGCGGGAACCGCAATGTTTGCTTCCGGCACAATCAATGTGCTGGAGCCCGCCGGCAACGGCAGTTCCATCACGGTAGCTTACAACGATATCGGTCAGCTTACCGCGAGTGACTATGAGCTGACCTATGACGGCAGCGACTATATTCTTGAGAATCTGACTAATGGTTCGACCCAGACCCTTGCTGTTGGTCTGAATACTGTCGACGGGCTGGATATCACCATTGATGCCACTGGTGCTA
>JBNKMQ010000170.1:0-2218 GCA_050293225.1 Sedimenticolaceae bacterium | reverse complement strand
GTCGAGCTTTTTACGAATCTCACGGACTTTTTCCACACCCTCCTGCATCATCTCCTCGACCCGGAAGACACCAGCATGGTCCTCCATGGTCTTGCGGAACTCCTTGCGCAGCTCGCTGACGGTGATGCCGTCACCCTTGGTATCCCAGCGGTTGAGACGATCCATGGCGGCATCGACACTGGCCTCATCCAGAGGGCGGTGGTTGGGATTCTCACCCACGTAGTCGATGATGTTCTTACCCGCCAGACGGCCGAAGACCAGGATATCGAGCAACGAGTTGCCACCCAGACGGTTGGCGCCGTGGACCGAGGCACAGGCGCACTCGCCGGCGGCGTAGAGACCGGGCAGATGCTCGCCATCGTCATCCGACGTCGGCATCACACGACCGAAGCGGTCGGTGGGGATACCGCCCATCACATAGTGGGCAGTGGGGAAGACCGGAATCGGGTCTTTCACCGGATCGACCCCGGCAAAGATCTTGGAGCTTTCGCGAATACCCGGCAGACGCTTGGCGATCACCGCCTCATCCAGGTGGTTGACCTTGAGCATCACATGATCCGCCTCGGGACCGCAGCCCCTGCCCTCACGTACCTCGGTGACGATGGAGCGGGCCACCACGTCGCGGCTGGCCAGGTCTTTGGCGTTAGGGGCGTACTTCTCCATGAAGCGCTCGCCATCCTTGTTGATCAGATAGCCGCCCTCACCGCGCACACCCTCGGTGATCAGCATACCCTTGCCGGCGATGCCGGTGGGGTGGAACTGGAAGAACTCCATATCCATCAATGGCAGACCGGCGCGCAGGATCATCGCCTTGCCGTCGCCGGTATTGATGTGGGCGTTACTGGTGGTACGGAAGACCTGACCGCAGCCGCCGGTGGCGAGCAGGGTGGTCTTGGCCTCGATCAGCAGAGGCTCGCCGGTGGCAATATTCAGTACCAGGGCACCGAGGATAATCCCCTCCTGATCCTGAATCAGGTCAGCGGCGAAATACTCGTCAAAGAAGTGGGTCTTGGCGCGAATGTTCTGCTGATAGAGGGTATGCAGAATCGCGTGGCCGGTACGGTCCGCTGCGGCACAGGTACGCGCCGCCTGCTCACCACCGAAGTTCTGACTCTGTCCACCAAAGGCGCGCTGGTAGATCTTGCCGTTGGCCAGACGGGAGAAAGGCACACCGTTGTGCTCCAGCTCGTAGACCGTGGGGATCGCCTCGCGACACATATACTCGATGGCGTCCTGGTCACCCAGATAGTCTGAGCCCTTCACCGTATCGAACATATGCCAGTGCCAGTTGTCAGGCAGGACGTTCGCCAGAGCGGCATTCACACCACCCTGAGCAGCCACCGTATGGGAACGGGTGGGAAAGACCTTGGAGACCACCGCAACCTTCAGGTTGGCGTTGGCCAGCTGCAGGGCGGCATTCAGCCCGGCGCCGCCGGCACCAAGAATCAATGTATCGAATCGTTGTTTTTCCAATGCCATGTAGAGAACCTTTTATTATCGTCAGGCAACTTGCGCCAGGATGATGATCTTCAGCGCCCAGGCGGCGCAACCAACCAAACCAAAACCGATCACTGTCAGTACCGATACCCGGATCGCTGTGGGATGGACATAGTCGATGATGACATCGCGGATACCGACCCAAGCATGCAACAACAGAGAGGCAAAAAAGAGCAGCGTCGCCAGAGAGACCAGAGGGTGAGCAACCCAGTCCCGCCAGGCCGCATAGTCAGCCGGTGGATTGAAAATCATCTGCTGCAGCAGATAGAGGGTGAATAGAATCAGGTATATTGCGGTGGCTCGTTGTAGAAACCAGGCCTTCAAACCGCTTGCGCTTCTGCTCATGCGAGACCTCCCATCAGAATCAAAGCGAGTACCGGCGCAGCAACGATCACCGCCCAAGCCGTCTGGCGAAAGAGGGGCTTCTCCACACCGACATCGATGTCAATCAAGAGATAACGGATACCCGCCAGCAGGTGGTGCATCAGGCCCCAGATAAAACCGAACAGGATCAGTTTGACCAGGATGTTATCGAACAGGGTCATCGCGTCGGCGAAGCCCTGGGGACTGGAGAGAGAAAGATCTAACAGATAGATCAGTAGCGGGATACTCAACACCATCACAACTCCGGTAGCCCGGTGGATGATCGACATCACACCGGCCACCGGCAGGCGGATCTGCAGGAGATTGAGAAAGACCGGTCTGGGTTTGGCTTGTTGCA
>JBNKMQ010000169.1:0-4449 GCA_050293225.1 Sedimenticolaceae bacterium | reverse complement strand
GCTGCCCAGGGCTATGCCGATCTGGTCCACTTGCTCTACGGCTATGATCCCGCCTGCCAGTGTATCCGTGGCATCAAAGTGCTGAAGCTGGCGGAGACCCCGGGACTGGGTGACAAGATCATCACCGACGCCAACTTTGTTGCCAACTTCGATCAACTCGACGTCAGCCTGAATGCCGATGGTAGCGGTCTGGCCCATGAGATCGTTACCGTTAAGAACGGGACGAAAAAGAACCCCTGGGAGATCGATGCCATCTCCGGTGCCACCATCTCCTCGAAAGCGGTAGGTAACGCATTGAACCAATCCGCCAAGCAGCTGCTGCCAATGCTTCTTCCGGGTATAGACAAATTATCCCAGGATCCTCCTGTGACGAACGAAACGGTAGCGACTGAGGAAGAAAATAGTTCGCCTAACAGCGGATCAATTGATTGAACGCAAAGAGCGAAACGAATGCGTCATGAATAATTCACATTTGCATAGACAGCCATCAAGATGAGCACAAAAGCCAACGACAGTATCAACTGGGAGACCTTCAGTGAGGGTCTGTGGCGGGAGAACCCGGTTTTCGTCATGCTGCTCGGCATGTGCCCGGTTCTGGCGGTGACCAACTCGGCGATCAATGCCCTGGCGATGGGACTGGCCACGACCTTTGTACTGCTCGCCTCCGGCACCCTGATCTCCCTGCTTCGCCACAGCATTCCCAAGCAGGTGCGTATCGCCACCTATATCGTCATCATTGCGACCTTCGTCACCATCGTTGATTATGTAATTCAGGCAATCTCACTCGATCTCTATAACGCCCTGGGTGCATTCATCCAGCTAATCGTGGTCAACTGCATGATCCTCGGCCGCGCCGAGGCCTACTCCTCACGCAACCGACCAATGAAGGCTGTGGTCAACGGCCTGGGCATGGGTGCCGGTTTTACCATCGCCCTGCTCTGCCTCGGCGTGGTACGAGAAATATTGGGTGCCGGCAGCCTGTTCGGCGTCGACCTCTTCGGCCCCCGATTTGAACCCTGGGTGGTGATGGTGTTGCCGGCGGGGGGATTCATCGTGCTCGGTGCCTGGCTGCTCTTGTTCGAGTGGATGAAGCAAAAGAAAGAGCGGACGGAGCTGGAGATGGCGGAGGAAGCACGATGAATAGTGTTGAGTTTTTAGTTTTGAGTTTTGAGTTGGGGAGCTCGCTTCGCGAGCAACCTTCTGTTCAAAATCCAAGCGTGCGCCTAGCGCACACCACAACTAAAACCTCAAAACTCATAACTCAAAACGTTTAAGACTATGGCAACAGAATCCCTCAGTTTTATCTTTTTAAATGCGGTGCTGGCAAACAACTTCGTGCTGGCCCTGTTTCTTGGTCTCTGCCCCTTCCTCGGTGTCTCCGGCAAGCTCAATACGGCCCTGCCCATGGGGCTGGCTACCCTGTTTGTGATGCTGGTCAGCTCGGTCTGCGCCTATGCAATCAATGAGGTACTGGTCGCCTTTGATATCCAGTTCCTGCGTCTGATCGCCTATATTGCG
Organism: Sedimenticolaceae bacterium; assembly: GCA_050293225.1. Taxonomy (GTDB): domain Bacteria; phylum Pseudomonadota; class Gammaproteobacteria; order Chromatiales; family Chromatiaceae; genus Thiodiazotropha. The sequence continues at coordinate 2,931 of JBNKMQ010000169.1, read as the reverse complement.
GTCATCGCCAGCACGGTACAGCTGGTGGAGATGGCCCTGAAGAAGTTCTCCCCAGGGCTTTTTCGCTCTCTGGGTATCTTTTTACCTTTGATTACAACGAACTGCGCTATCCTTGGTTTAGCCCTGTTTCAGACCTTCAAGGAGTACGACTTCGTGCAGTCCCTCGTCTATGCCCTGGGCGCCGGTGTCGGTTTCATCCTCGCCATTGTCTTGATGGCCGGCCTGCGCGAGAAGCTTGAACTGTCGACCATGCCAAGCATCACCCAAGGCGCTGCAGTCAGCCTGATACTGGGCGGGCTGCTCTCCCTCACATTCATGGGTTTTGCGGGACTGGGAGGCTAGGAATGCTTGACTATCTGATCGCAATGACGATCATGCCTATTCTGCTGTTGGGTTGGCTGGTCGTACAGTCAATCACGCGGCGTTATGCGAAGATGCACCCGGAATTCGGCCCCCCCAAGGAAGAGGGAGCGGGCTGTGGAAAGAGCTGTCTGTGCAGCGGTAATAGCTGTCAGCGTCGAGGAGACCACCCCTGAGGATCATGAACAATGAGTGAACCATCCAATCAATCTGACAACCGAGGACAAACGGTGAACGAACAAGTCATCTGGTTCGAGAATCTTAAAATGCACGATGTCGACCAGGTAGGCGGTAAAAACGCCTCGCTGGGAGAGATGATCAGCGGCCTGGCCGATGCTGGCGTCAGTGTGCCCGGCGGTTTTGCCACCACAGCCCATGCCTTCAGGGAGTTTCTGCGTCATAACCGATTAGCAGAGAGAATCGATCCCCTGCTTCAGCAACTCGATGTGGAAGATGTCACCGCTCTGGCCGAGGCCGGCAAGACCATCCGTCAGTGGGTGGTGGAAGCCCCTTTCCCTGAGGAGCTGGAGAATGCCGTCACCGCTGCCTACAAAAAACTCACCGGTGATGTGGCGAACCCGCCCTCTGTGGCAGTACGTTCTTCAGCGACGGCGGAAGATCTGCCGGATGCCTCCTTTGCGGGCCAGCAGGAGACCTTCCTTAACGTACAGGGTCTGGATGAGGTTCTCATAGCGATCAAAGAGGTCTTCGCCTCACTCTATAACGATCGCGCCATCTCCTACCGGGTCCACCAGGGTTTTGCCCACGAAGAGGTCGCCCTCTCCGCCGGCATCCAGCGCATGGTGCGTTCCGATGTCGGCGCCGCTGGCGTCATGTTCACCCTCGACACCGAGTCGGGTTTCAAAGATGCAGTCTTTATCACCAGCTCCTATGGCCTGGGTGAGACCGTGGTACAGGGTGCCGTGAACCCGGATGAGTTCTATGTGCACAAAGACAATGTCGAGGCGGGACGACCCGCTATCCTGCGCCGCAATCTGGGCAGCAAAGCGATCAAGATGGTCTACGGTAAGGAGGGTGAAGAACGCGTAGTTACCGTAGACGTCGACCCGGCCGAGCGTCAGCGCTTCTCCCTCACCAGTGAACAGGTGGAGAGCCTGGCCAAGATGGCCATCACCATCGAAAAACACTATGAGCGTCCGATGGATATCGAATGGGGTCTGGACGGCACTGACGGCCAGCTCTATATCCTGCAGGCTCGTCCCGAGACTGTTGAGAGCCGGGTCGATACGGCTACCGTCGAGCGCTTCCAACTGGAAGAGCGTGGCAATGTCCTGGTCCAGGGTCGCGCCATCGGCCAACGCATCGGCAGCGGTGTGGCCAAGATCATCCACAACGCCAGTGAAATGGCCAAGGTGGAGGCCGGCGACGTGCTGGTCACCGACATGACCGATCCAGACTGGGAGCCGGTGATGAAGCGTGCCTCCGCCATCGTCACCAACCGTGGCGGCCGTACCTGTCACGCGGCGATCATCGCCCGCGAGCTGGGTATTCCGGCAGTGGTCGGCTGTAACGATGCCACCGATAAACTGCAAGACGGCCAGGAAGTGACTGTCTCCTGCGCCGAAGGTGATGACGGCATTATCTACGAAGGCCTGCTGAAGTACTCCGTCAGCCAGGGCGACGTGGACAACCTGCCCGAACCCCCCACAAAGATCATGATGAATGTGGCCAATCCAAGCCGCGCCTTCGCCTTCAGCCGTATCCCCAACGAGGGTATAGGTCTGGCGCGACTGGAGTTCATTATCAACACCACCATCGGTGTTCACCCCCGCGCCCTGATGGAGTTCGAGAGTCTGCCGGCGGATGTCAAATCCACCGTAGCAGAACAGATGGCTGGCTACGACGATCCGGTCGGCTTCTATGTCGAGAAGCTGGTGGAAGGTATCTCCACCCTGGCGGCTGCCTTTAACGGCAAGCCGGTGATCGTGCGCATGTCCGACTTCAAGTCGAACGAGTATGCCAATCTGATCGGCGGCAAGCTCTATGAGCCGGAGGAAGAGAATCCGATGATCGGTTTCCGTGGCGCCTCCCGCTATATCTCCGAAAACTTCCGTCCCTGCTTCGAACTGGAGTGTCGCGCACTCAAGCGGGTGCGTGAGGAGATGGGCTTCACCAACGTGGAGATCATGATCCCCTTCGTACGCACCCTGGAGGAGGCGTCCGGCGTGATCAAGCTGCTGGAGGAGAATGGCCTCAAGCGGGGTGAGAACGATCTGCGTGTGATCATGATGTGCGAACTGCCCTCCAACGCCGTACTGGCGAGTGAGTTCCTCGAGTACTTCGACGGCTTCTCCATCGGCTCCAATGATATGACCCAGCTGACCCTGGGCCTCGATCGTGACTCCGGCCTGGTGGCCAAGAGCTTCGACGAGCGCAACCCGGCGGTGAAGAAGATGCTCGCTATGGCGATCCAGGCCTGCCGCGACGCCGGCAAGTATGTCGGCATCTGCGGTCAGGGTCCCTCCGACTACCCCGATCTGGCCGAGTGGCTGGTTGAACAGCAGATCACCAGTGTCTCACTCAATCCCGGTACCGTAATCGACACTTGGC
>JBNKMQ010000168.1:0-3915 GCA_050293225.1 Sedimenticolaceae bacterium | reverse complement strand
CGCCATTCGTCTCAGCGATGATGATATTGAAGCGGTCTCCACCTATCTGGCCAATCTGAAATAGTCCTGAGTCTCAATTCACATCCAACGGCTCGAGCCTGGAAGCACTACACCCCTGGGCGCAGGTAGGACGCTTCGCCGATAGGGGAAAGTTGGCAAGCCTTAAATTGAGGTGCGCATAGAGACTGTGCAACCACACGGGATCATCCTCCCTCAACTTCACTTCACGGCGACGAAAATCATAGGGAGCGATGAGCACATCCGCATTATCAATGCCCGTCTTGGCTACCAGATAGAAGAGCTCTTCTACATATTTATTACCTACCGCAAGACAACCGACTGACCAGGCACTGCCGTGGATGAAGATATTTGAACCGGGTGACTCCCTACCCTCTTTTTCTGCCTGCAGCCAATCAAAGCTGTTGGGATAATTCAGCTTCATTGATAGGTGAAAATGGCTGTTGGGGTTAAGTTCCGAGATGCGGTAGAAACCTTCGGGAACCTGTTTATCCCCCTCCCTCAACTTAGGCCCAATGACGCCACTGGCGGCAAAGATGGGATAGTCGTGCACAAAGCGCCAAACTTCTCCATCGTAGGCCCAGAGTTCCAAGCGGCGACTCTGTTTCAGCGCGATCAACTGGATACGCTGGGGCGGATAGTCCACCATCGCCTGGGCGAAGCGAACCTTCAAGCGCGGCTCGACCACTGACTCTATCCGTTCAACCACTGAGTCAATCTCTGCCGAATCGGCCAGACAGACCGCTGGCGCGAGAAAAATCATTAGCGTTATTAAAAACCGATTCATTCACCACCCTGTCTTGCTATCACCCGCTCCAGCCAGTGACCATAAATGAGATCTGACATCTGATGCAGCCTCTCCAGTCGACCATCCAGATCGTTAAGAATTCCCTCTGCACTCTGACCGCACTCGGTTTTGTTATCCAAGTCACTGCCGTAGCGATCGATCCAGTTCTCGATCATCTCGCGGGTCATCTCCAGATGAAATTGCAGGCCGACATGATTCCCCATGACAAAACCCTGATTTGGAAAACAGCGGCTTCTCAGGATATGTCGGCTTTGCGGCGGTAAAGTGAAGCCGTCTGCATGCCAGTGGAAGGCATCAAATTCCTCCGGCAGAGCGGGAAACCAGTCACCGATCCCCCCTTCTACCTGCTGTACCGGGTGCCAGCCCACCTCCATCACCTCTCCCCGGCTGATGACGCCGCCCAGGCACTTGCTCATCAACTGCGCACCGAAACAGATACCCAGCACGGGAAGATCCTCTGCAAAGGCCTTGCGAATCAGACTGAGCTCAGCCTCAACCCAGGGAAGATCATCATTCAAACTGACCCCCGCCCCCATAAAGACCAGGGCGGAGACATCATCTGTCTGTTGGGGAATGGGGTGATCCTGATCGATACAGACCAACTCCCAGGGAATACCACGCTGAGTCAGAAACTCTCCCAGATAACCAGGCTGGTGACAGACCAGATGTCGGAAGATTCGTATCGGCTTCATAACAACCATTTTTTATGCGTCTGACCAAATTTTAGCCTGTTTATGCCTCCTGGGGTAAAGCGGATTCCACCTCGGCCTTCACGACATAGCGAAGTTCGCCCCCTGGCACTATGCTGTCGAAGGGATAGCAGGTCACCAACAGCAACTCCTGTTCTGTCGTCTTGCCCATCAACCAAGCGTCACGCTCATGCACCACTGCGGTTTCACTCACCCGGTAGTGCACCTTTTGACCATTGCTACGCTCAACAATCAATCGATCTCCCACGACAAGATGTTGGAGGAAGCGGAAATGGGTATCCCGGTGACCGGCGATCAACGACCGCCCCTGCCCTCCTGGCCGAGCGGTCTGCTGCGACCATCCCGGACCGAATGCCAGCGTCCGACCACTGACACCGGCCAGGACTGTCTGGTCGACATCGAGGCGAGTGACCTTCAGCTTTGCCACCGGCCAGGTATCGGCCCAGGACCAGGGACGCACCCGGTCCTCCGCCGATTCGCTGATCTCCCATGCGTGGTCGATCAGCGCCTGAGCCAGCCAGGCCTTGGCCTCGATCCATCCCCCCTGCCATAGCGAGAACCCCGCCAAGAGAAACAGGAGATAGCTGAGATACCTTCTCATCGGCACTCTCTTCGACGCAGCCAGACACCGCTAACGAGAAGGAGCATACCCAGCAGTAACCATAGCGTTGCTGGCGTCGCTGTCTGCGGCAATGTGCCGAAGACATGGTTGGCATCCCACCCCGCTGGCAGATTAAGCGGGACCTGCCCCCCTTTCAGCGCTGACTCGGGGGGACGTGACGGCTGCTTCTCAACCGCGATCAGGCTGGTATAAGCAGAGACCAGTTGGTGACGCAGCGCCAGATCAAGCACTCGCTTCCGCTTTGCCTCCTCAGTGATCTCATCCGTTGCCGCCGACATCAATCCCTGGATCTTCTGTTTGGCCCAATACTTGTGCAGTCCAGCATGGCGCGGCTGAGAGATCAGCTCGACAGTCTGTCGCCATGGGGTGCCATCCCGATCACCTTCGATCTGCAGCTCTCCTGTCAGCTCATCGCTCTTCAGCGCCAGCATCAGCGGCTCTCCGAGGTAGAGATCGGGGATGCGGGATGGCAGAACCTCCATGGGTGACTCCGCCAGCCATTCGAGATGGATATCCCGCATCGCCGGGTGTTCGAGCTTTTCGAACAGGTTACGCATGCGCCCTTCGACCTCGCCAAGATCACCGATATAGGTAAAACTTCCGCGACCGAAATCGGCGGCCCGCTGCATGAAATGGCTGTTGGGGGCTGAACCAATGCCGATGGTAAACAAACGACTCTGGCCCAAACGTCGCTTGATCAGATCGAACAGGGCCGATTCGTTGCCGACGCTACCATCGGTGAGAAAGACAACCTGACGCAAACGCTCTCTATCCTCACTCGCCTCCAGCGCCATCCGCAGGGCAGGCATCATCTCGGTGCCGCCTTCTGCCTCTAAACGATCGATAAAACGAATTGCTCTGTATCGATTCATCTCACTGGCTGCCAGCGACTTGGAAAAGAGAGCATGGCTCTCATCGCTGAAGTGGATCAGGTTGAAACGATCCTGAACTCCCAGCCGGGAGAGCGCGAGACGGAGCGCCGCTTTCGCCTGCTCCATAGAGGCGCCATGCATGGAACCGGAGCTGTCGATCACGAAGATCATCTCCCGGGGCAATCGCTGAGACTCAACCTCCAGATCCGGTGGCATCACCATCAGCAAGGCGTAGTCTTCGTCCTGCCAGCGCTCCTGAAAGATTGCGGTCTTGGGATAGAGTCCCACGGGCACTCGCCAACTGAGAAGAAAATCCCGATCTGCCGGCACCTCGCCATCCGCCAGGTGTACCTCCAGACGTCGTCCGACCTGGCGCGAAGTCACCCGGTGATACTGGCTGATGAGATCCGTTACAGGCAATCCCGCATCCAGATTGATCTGCATGGAGACCGGATTCTGCTTACCAAACGCCGGATCGAGCACCGGCGGGGTAATCTCATCGGCATCCGGCACCTGATCTGTCGGCGCAGCCCAGCCAGTCTGTTGATCGTTCTGCATAAGCAAGGGGCGACCCGGAATATATCTTGGCCCGATAACCATGGGGAATCGCCACTGGTAGCGTCCCTCTTCGAAGAGGACCGTCTGACTGTACTCAATCTCGATACGGATCTCCTCTCCCGGGGCGATATTCGCCACCGAAGTGGTGAACATATTGGGTCGCTGCTGGCTCAGCAGGCTGGCTTTGCGTCCCGACTGCTTCGCCTTCTGGTACTCCCTCTTTGCCGCTGCCTTCTCCTCGATGCGGCCTTCGACCACCCGCTCACCGATCCACATATTCATCTGATCCACAGCGGCTTCGGGGGGTAGCGGGAACTGATAGACCCC
>JBNKMQ010000167.1:0-5553 GCA_050293225.1 Sedimenticolaceae bacterium | reverse complement strand
AGTGGCCCAGCGGGGCGAAGTCTGCGTAACCACGAACGTCGATAGCGTGGTGAGGGCAAGCCTTGACGCAGGAGTAGCACTCCCAGCACATGTTCGGCTCAAGGTTGTATGCGCGACGATAGGTCGGATCGATGTGCATGATATCTGAAGGGCAGATATCGACACAGTGTCCGCAGCCGTCACAACGGGTCATATATACGAATGTTGGCATATCTCTTCTCTCTATATAAATTCGGTTGGAACGACTTAATAGTGGTGAGGCGCTTCACGCTTGATGCCAAGCCCCATGTTCGGCGGGTTGGTACCCATGTACTCGGGGATGTCAGGATAGCGCGCCTGCAGAGTGGGATCAGTCAGGTCACCAAGATCAGGCAGGTTCTCCTGAGAACCGTTCGCGCGGGTCAGCTTCTTGTCGTAGGCTGCAGCAGGCTTGAAGAACATGTGTGCGAACTTGGACCACAACACAGTGCTGAAAAGCGTGGTGCTGGCAATCAGGAACAGGCTAAAGAAAAGCCAACCGAGGCTACCGCCCTGGGTGAAAGACCACAGCAGACCGAAAGTAGCGGTAGTCACCAGCGAAACAATGAACAGGTCGCCCTTGAGGGACAGGTTGTACCAAGGCTTGCCTTCAGCAGAGACATCCACGCGGATGATGAAGAAGAACCAGTAACCACCCAGGCAGAGCATAGCCGCACCGAGATGCCACAGCAACGGCCAGATACCGGCTGCCGCCTCAGTCGGGTAGGCGAAAATCAACGTAGCCGTGGAGACAACGAAGACAATGAAGCCATACATAGTTAAAAGGTGTGAAAGCCGACGCTGCGGGTTGTTGAACTCAGACGAGGTCAGTACCTCGCTGGCAACCGTCTGTACAGCCAGTGAGACTTTCTCACCGCCGCTGACGGTACGTTTGGCGTTCTTTTCGGCTTTCTTGGAATTCTCAAAAAAGTACTGGGCGCTTTTCTTGTGGATCATATCGAGGACAGTGCCCCCGACTACCAAGATAACCATCAGAATAACGTAGATCTGCATGGCATCCGGTGAAATGAAACCAGAAAGCTCAGCGAAGGGGTTAGTGGTAATCATCGACTCCTCTCTCCTGGGGATAATGGGAGCGACGATGATAAATAATCGTATTAACAACCACTAATCAACAATCCTTGTGAGCTAATTAGCCGGGTTTATGGATAGTATAAGACAAAACTTTTAGTAATTGCTTAAGTTACTGATTTATTACGATAATCATCGAATTCCACAGGATGGATGGGGGTTGACTGGATAAGTGCAATTATTGAGATGGAACTAGGGATAAAAAATTGTGATCACAGATATTGCTCTGATGAGAACCATTCTTATCCTGGGCAGGGCATTTTCACGGTTTTTTTGCCTTGGTCATACCTATTTATATAGGGTGCCTAAGGAGCAGATGATGCTTTTATCGCTTAAGCCATCTGTTGAGCCAGAAGCTGAACGGGGTGAATCACAGAAATCTCACCGCCTGCTGCTCGAATGCCGCTGGCCAAGTGCATGGCACAGGTCAGATTGGTACTGACCAGGATATCAGCCTGAGACTCAAGCAGTGCGGTTACCTTTTCATCTCTTGGTGGCGATGCAAGCTCAGGTTGCGTCACCATCTTGGTGCCCCCTGCCCCGCAGCAGATCTCATTCCCCGCCAGCGGAACCACCTCCAGTCCCGGAATTCTCTCAAGCAGCTCATAGATCAACGGCGTATTGCCAATCACATTGCGTTGGCTACAAGTCTCATGCACTGCGACCTTTGCTTTGAGTTGAGAAAATTCGAGACGGCCTATTCGATCTTCAGCTATCAGAAAACCGAAGATGTCGGTCGCCGTTGGAATCGCTGCTTGCTCAACTTCTTCAGCCTCGTTTTCCAGCAGCGCCGGGTACTCGCTAAGAAAGGCTCCGCACCCGCTGGCGTTATAGATAAGCGTTGAAAGTCCGCTCTCTGCAAAGGCTGCGTTATTCTGGCGTGCACAATTTTTGGCTTGTTCCATATCGCCGTTGTGGGCATAGGTTGCCCCGCAACAGGTCTGGTTCTCTACGACACTGACGTCATAACCCAGTCGGTTCAGCAGGCTGATGCTGGCATTGTGGGTCTTGGTGTCAAAAACATTCGCAATACAACCGGTAAAGAGACCTAGCTTGCCCAGGCTATCGCCACCCTCTGACGGACTGTTCGTTGACACCGACTCACTTTTATATGACACCGGTACAAGCTTCTCCAATTCTCTCAATTCCCCTTTAAGTGGGATGAGACGGAGAATCCTTTGCAAACCGCTTCTTTGATATAAAGCCAATAGTTTCCGAAGTAGACCTGGTCTTGTATGACTTTCTCTCACCAGGCGAAAGATCAGATTGATGACCCAGCTTCTCTTCGGCCTCTCTTTTACCGCCTCGGCTGCCTGTAGAAAGAGATCACCATAAGCCATCTTTGAGGGACAGACGGTTTCGCAAGCGCGGCAAAGGGTGCAGGCATCGAGCGCCTTAAGCTCATCTGCACTCAGTGACTCCTGCTTGTTGATCAGTCGATCAATCAAACGTATCCGGCCCCTGGGGCCATAGTTCTCTTCCGGTCTGACTTTATAGGTGGGACAACTGCTGACACAGACGCCGCAGCTCATACAATCGGCTGGTGCGGGAAGATAGGGTCCTGAGGAGGTCGATAACTCCTCACCGAAAGATTGGAACCCAAAGGTCTCCATACCCTGCTGAAAACTGAAATCGTTCAAATGACTAATCCTGTTGAATACTGCATCAAAGGATTAGTGCAAAATACGTACCCAAGAGATAATTTCTATTAATTCAGTGAGTTAACATCGGAGAGGCAGGGAGAAAGTCCGATTCAATACAGGCATTTGATGTTCGAAATGAGACAAAACCACCACCGAATGGCGGTCGGTTCAGAGTGGTTAACCTATCGATTTCAATGCTTCCCCATGGACACCATAGCTTTGGTGTTATCTATACAATGTGATTGTGGTTGGATCAAAGCCCCCGGCCGGCCTGTCTGGAATCTTCCCAATCATTCCTAAACCGCAAGAAACTCCGCCCGTAGCTGGGGATCCTGTTTGAAACATCCCCCGAAGGCCCTGGTGTTTGTCTGCGAACTGCCATCCATGACGCCACGGGATTTAACACAGTAGTGGGTGGCGTCGATCTTTACCGCCACATCTTCAGTGCCCAAAAGCGTCTGCAAGGCAACCAGAATCTGCTGAGTCAGTCGCTCCTGAACCTGGGGTCGTTGGCTGAAAAATCTGACGATCCGATTGATCTTGGAGAGTCCGATAATATGATCAGAGGGCACATAGGCCACACTGGCCGTTCCATCGATGGTGATGAAATGGTGCTCGCAGGTACTGGTCAGTTCGATCTTGTCGATCTTGACCATCTCGTCACTGCCCATCTTGTTTTCGATCATTGAGAGTTTCGGGAACTGGCTATAGTCGAGCCCGGAAAAGATCTCATGCACATACATCTTGGCGATGCGATGGGGAGTCTCTGCCATGCTGTCGTCATCCAGATCGAGGCCGAGGGTCTGGATGACATCGCTCATCAGCCCTTTGATCCGCTCATACTTGTGATCGTTGCTCAAGCCGTTATCGATCATCGGTGTCTCCAAGCCCTTTTCGATCAGGGCGTCGCGCACCAACTCCGCCTCAGAACTGATCTCAGGATGACTGGTTAAACGTACCGGGAGATTCTGCATTTTTCTTTTCTCTCAAGTGGAAAGGCATAAACCTAGTGAAATACTAAAGAATTAGACAGCCTTAATAAACTCAATGCTTCCGAGGAAATTAAGCGATTCTTACCCAAGTCCCCTCTTTGCCTGCTTTGCGACAGTTTCCAAATCGGTGAACCCAGTCTCACAAAGCCGGATGATACTGGAATAACAACGACTTATACTGAATTCAGCCTTCGCAAAAATCAGAATGGATGCACTTGTACAGATATGTCAAAGATTGTTAAAGCCGCCGCCTCTCTTCTCCTGCTCACTGTTTTAACTGCCTGTGGCGGTGGAAGCAGTGATACGCCTTCCAACGTAAACAGTGCCGATGCTGAGGCACCCAGTGCGGTTTCAAATCTCTCTGCATCGACGACCTATCAGTCAGTGTCACTTACCTGGGACGCTGCCAGTGACAATGTGGGCATCGACCACTATCAGATCCTGCGGGATGGCTCTGATATAGGAACGACTTCAGCGACATCCTTTACCGACAGCACAGTCGTACAAAGCACTAACTACCGTTATCAGGTGGTCGCTTACGACGCCGCCGGGAACTACACCGACTCAACGGAACTGCCTGTTTCAGTACCAGCAAATTCCGCGCCAGACACCCAGGCCCCCACTGCGGTTAGCAACCTGACAGGATCACCGACAAGTTACTCTGTCAGCCTGAGCTGGAGTGCCGCCAGCGACAATGTCGGCATCGACCACTATCAGGTCAACCGGGACGGGACCGCCATCGCCAACACCGCCTCAACCAGCTACATCGACAGCGGCGTGAGCGAGGCGACCGACTACACCTACCACGTCATCGCCTTCGACGCTGCGGGTAACAGCACCGCCTCAAGCGCCCTGCCCGTCTCTGTCCCGGCCAGCAGCAGTGGCATGAAGGCCTTTCCCTCCGCCGAGGGATTCGGCGCCAACGCTACCGGTGGACGCAATGGCCAGGTGATCAAGGTCACCAACCTCAATGCCAGCGGACCAGGCAGTCTGCAGGCGGCACTGGATGTGGACGCTCCCCGCATCATTGTCTTCGAGGTCAGCGGTATCATCGAGGGGGATGTGATGATTCCCTATGGCGATCTCACCATCGCCGGACAGACTGCGCCGGGAGCGGGCATCACCATCCATGGACGGTTGCAGTGTCGGTACACTAATCCGCCGGACAACCTGATTCTGCGCCACATTCGAATAAGGGCGGATCACGCCACCAACCCGACGGTGGCCGGTGAGCAGTATGACGCCATCCAGTGTTCCGGCTCGGATATGATCTTCGATCACATCTCCCTCTCCGGCGGCGTGGATGAGAACTTCGATCTCTATTCAGCCAGCAATGTCACTGTGCAGTGGTCGACCATCACGCGCTCTGATACCAGTGGCCATCCGGAAGGCGAGCACAATTATGGACTGATCAACGGGCCCAACGGCTCAAACATCAGCATTCACCACAACCTCTTTGCACATAACAAAAACCGCAATCCCGCCATTGCCAACGGCCCCGCAGAGATCATCAACAATCTTGTTTACAACGTCCGCCACGGCTTTGTGCACCACAATCCCGCCACCGGCAATTTCAATATCATCGGCAACTACTACCGGCAGGGACCGGACAACAGCCTGCTCCCCTTCTTCTTTGATGATGAATACAGTGGCAGTGGTACACCTTCTCTTAGCTACTATCTCGAAGATAACTATGTGGATGACCCTGGCGACTATGTCGGCAGTGTGGACAATCCCTGGCTCACCCCTGCCGTTCACAGCAGCTTTGACGGGATCGATTGGGGTTGGGATTCAAGCGTGGCCAGAAG
>JBNKMQ010000166.1:0-1812 GCA_050293225.1 Sedimenticolaceae bacterium | reverse complement strand
GACTTCACCCCGACCCTGAAACAGTCCAAGGAAGAGCTGGTCGACCTGGTTTACAAACCGGTTCGCACCTTCCTCGACCACTGCGAATACACCACCGCCATCAACATCAACCCCAACTACATCAAGCCCGAAGGCATGATGTACCGGTTGATGAAGGCAACCCATGAGTATGGTGCTGGTACGGCCACCTTCTACCAGACCAGCAACAAGAGTCTTGAAATTGTCATGGATCTACTTCAGACCATGCGCGAAGACTGTGAAAAGATGGCTGCCGGCGATCTGCACGAGCTGATGAGAGCCTGGGAGATCTACCACCGCATCTGGACGGTGGAGTCTCACCTGCGCCACATCCAGTTCCGTAAAGAGACCCGTTATCCAGGTTTCTACTATCAGTCAGACTGTCCGGGCCAGGATGATGAGAACTGGTTCTGCTTCGTCAACTCCAAGTACGATCCGGAGAAGGCCGAGTGGGATGTTTTCAAGAAAGAGTACATCAAGATCATCCCAGACTAATGGAAGGTCGACTGTGATCTAGTCGAACGAGTAATGCCTCCAGGTGCCTTCTGGCACCTGGAGGTTTTTATTACCGGCATCGAGCGACCGGCATCCATTGCCGCCGTGAGCCGCACTTCAATGCGACCGTTGCGGCGGCTAGGCCGCAGGCATCCCACTTGATGTCTTATCGTTGTCGGCCGCTTTTGTTTTCAGGCGATATCCTTTTCGTTTTATAGCTTTACCTAAGCGTGTATCGTAAATCATGGTTATATGGCCTGCCCAGGCAGAAGGCGGTGCGATCCTGATGGCGGCTATCGATTGGCGTGTGGTGACCGATGCAGCCTGAACCTGGTAGCTGGAAATTTATGTATGCCGGCGGTGGATCAGTGATCCAGCTACGAGGTTCCGGTTTCATTTTTAGGGTATCGCCTGGGCACAAGTACCTGATAACAAACGAATATTGAATGAGTTGTACAGAAACCGTTTTTGCACGGAGGGATAGCATGACAAACGATAAAGCAGCCCCTGTGAGTGGAAGCATCATGGTGGTGGGTGGTGGCATTGCCGGCCTGACCACCGCTCTGGAAGCGGCCGAAGTGGGCTATGAAGTGTATCTCGTCGAGAAAAACCCCTATTTGGGCGGGCGTGTGTCACAGCTGAACCAGTACTTTCCCAAGCTCTGCCCCCCCACCTGTGGCCTGGAGATCAATTTCAGGCGCATCAAGGACAACCCCCGCATCACAGTCCTGACCCTGGCGGAGGTGGAGAAGGTCAGCGGCGCACCGGGCGATTACTCGGTCAGCGTCAAGGTTAACCCGCGTTACGTCAACGAAAACTGCACAGTCTGCGGCGACTGCGCCGCTGCCTGTGAGATGGAGATCTCCAACGAATTTAACTTCGGCATGGATCGTATGAAAGGCGCCTACCTGCCCTTCGAGATGGCCTTCCCGTCGCGTTATGTCATCTCTCCCCAGATCATCGGCACCGATGACGCCACCAAGGCCAAGGAGGCCTGTAAATACGACGCCATCGATTTGGAGATGGCGGCCAAGACCCTCGACCTCAAGGTCGGCTCCATCGTCTGGGCCACGGGCTGGGAGCCCTACGATGCCACCCGCATCGACAACCTGGGCTTCGGGCAGTACGACAATATCGTCACCAACATGATGCTCGAGCGCATGGCGGCCCCCAATGGTCCCACAAAGGGTCAGATCCTGCGCCCCAGCGACGACAAGGCCCCCGAGAGCGTGGCTTTCGTCCAGTGCGCCGGATCGCGTGACGAGAACCATCCGCCCTATTGCTCCTACATCTGCTGCA
>JBNKMQ010000165.1:0-5344 GCA_050293225.1 Sedimenticolaceae bacterium | reverse complement strand
TGGTGGGCGCAATTCTCGGTTTCTACTATTTAGATCAATATTCGCAGCTGCTTCGTGTGCTGGGTCTGCTGGTGTTGGTCGGTGTGGCGACCTTTATCGTCTACCAGACTGCAGTCGGACGCTCGATTTGGGATTTTGCCTCTGCCGCCAAGGTTGAGGTGCGTAAGGTTGTCTGGCCAAGTCGTCAGGAGACCATACAGACCACACTGATCGTGTTTGTCATGGTGTTGATTATGGGCATAGTGCTCTGGCTCTTCGATATGATGCTGGGTGCTATTCTCAAGGCGCTGACCGGAACAGGATAAGGAGTCGATATGGCAATGCGATGGTATGTGGTGCACGCCTACTCCGGCTCTGAGTCGCAGGTTCAGCGCTCGCTGAAAGAGCGTATTGAGCGTTATGGCATGCAGGAGAAATTTGGCGAGATTCTGGTGCCCACCGAAGAGGTGGTTGAGATGCGCGCCGGACAGCAGCGTCGTAGCGAGCGGAAGTTCTTCCCTGGCTACGTGCTGGTACATATGGAGATGACCGACGAGACCTGGCATCTGGTCAAGGATGTACCCAAGGTAATGGGCTTTATCGGTGGTACCGGTGATCGCCCGGCGCCAATCTCCGATCGAGAGGCGGATGCCATCCTGCATCGTATGCAGGAGGGTGTGGAGAAGCCGCGTCCCAAGGTGCTGTTCGAGCCGGGCGAGGTGGTTCGTGTTACCGACGGCCCGTTCAACGACTTCACCGGCGTGGTGGAAGAGGTGGACTACGACAAGAGTCGCCTGAAGGTCTCGGTGCTGATTTTTGGTCGCTCCACCCCAGTGGATCTGGAGTTCGGCCAAGTCGAGAAGGGCTGAGGCCCGGAACAAGTTTATAGACGAGAGGTCTATTACGGGATGATGTCGGCGATGAGCTGGCCGGCCGAAGCCCCTCTCTCGTCAATCAGCTCAATATTTAACTCGGGGAGTCCCGGTGAAAGTCCCGGACGTCTGTACCCGATTGAGAGGTAAACATGGCTAAGAAAATCATGGCTTACATCAAGCTTCAAGTGAAGGCTGGTGAAGCTAATCCGTCGCCGCCTGTAGGTCCTGCACTGGGTCAGCACGGCGTCAACATCATGGAATTCTGTAAGGCGTTCAACGCCAAGACCCAGAACGTTGAGAAGGGTCTGCCGATTCCTGTGGTGATCACGGTCTACAACGATCGCTCCTTTACCTTCATCACCAAGACGCCACCGGCTTCTGTGCTGTTGAAGAAGATCCTTAATCTGCCCAAGGGTAGCTCCACGCCGAACACCACTAAGGTGGGTACGGTGACCCGCGCCCAGTTGGAAGAGGTCGCCAACATGAAGATGCCCGATCTGACTGCAGCCGATATGGATGCAGCAGTGCGCACCATCGCCGGTAGCGCCAAACAGATGGGCCTCAACGTCGAAGGGGTGGAGTAAGTCATGGCCAAGTTAAGCAAACGCGCAAAAGCGATTCGTGAAAAGGTCGAGGCTGGCAAGGCCTATGATGCCAGCGAGGCATTTGGACTGCTGAAGGAGGTCTCCTCCGTCAAGTTCAGTGAGTCGGTGGATGTCAGTGTCAATCTCGGTGTCGATGCCAGGAAGTCGGACCAGGTGGTTCGCGGCGCTTCCGTCCTGCCTCATGGCCTGGGTAAATCTGTACGTGTTGCGGTATTCACCCAGGGTGCCAACGCCGATGCGGCGAAAGAGGCAGGCGCTGATATCGTTGGATTTGAAGATTTGGCAGAAGAGATCAAGGGCGGCAAGATGGATTTCGATGTGGTGGTCGCTACCCCCGATGCCATGCGAGTCGTTGGTCAACTCGGTCAGATCCTGGGTCCCCGTGGCCTGATGCCTAACCCGAAAGTCGGAACAGTTACCCCGAATGTGGCCGAGGCTGTACAGAACGCCAAGGCCGGACAGGTACGCTACCGCACCGATAAGGCCGGTATCGTTCACTGCACGATCGGCAAGGTTGACTTCGAGCCGCAGAAGCTGAAGGAGAACCTGGAGTCTCTGCTGGCGGCACTGGTAAAGGCCAAGCCTAGCGCGGCCAAGGGCGTCTACCTGAAGAAGGTGACCGTCTCCTCGACCATGGGTCCGGGACTGGTTCTGGATCAGTCCTCTTTAGCGATTTAATTATTTAGTTCTGTCTTTGGCGTATGTCGTCATCGGCAGTAGAAGAACTTTGGGGTGCCGGTTATAGCCGGTACCGTCAAAGACCGCAGGCGCATGGTCAGCATGCTTAATGATCGCCCGCGCAGACGGAGCACCCCCAATCAGGATTTATCCTGGTGATGGTGCACGTTAAAGGTGTGATATCGAAAGATGTCGCTTTGTGTAGTCGGGAGACAGTGATGTCTTCCCATTATCAGGAGGTAACGAGTTTTGGCACTCAACCTTGAGCAAAAGAAAGCCATCGTTGCCGAAGTCAGTGACGTAGCCAGCAGTGCACTCTCCGCGATTGCCGCTGAGTACCGGGGATTGACTGTCGAAGAGATGACCGCCCTGCGCCGTGAAGCGCGCAACAACGGCGTCTATCTTCGCGTAGTCAAAAACTCCCTGGCCAAGCGTGCCGTGGAAGATACCGAATTTGCCTGCATGCAGGAAGGGATGACGGGTCCTCTGATCCTCGCCTTTTCGCAGGAAGATCCCGGTGCTGCTGCCCGTGTCATTAAGGACTTTGCCAAGGAGCATAAGCTTCTCGAGGTCAAGATGGTCTCCATTGGCGGCAAGATGCTTGCCCCCAACGAGATCGATGTCTTGGCCAAGATGCCGACCTACGAACAGGCTATCAGCTTGCTGATGGCTGTGATGAAGGCGCCGGTAGAGAAGCTGACTCGCACCATCAACGAGGTGCCTGGCAAGCTGGTCCGGACTGTGGCAGCGATCAAAGACGCCAAAGAGGCGGCTTGATCGGCTTATTCATATTAACTGTATTGTGCTAATCAAAATTTTTTAGGAGTTTAACAATGGCCGTTTCTAAAGAAGAGATCCTCGAAGCGATCGCCGAGATGTCCGTAATGGACGTCGTCGCCCTGATCGAAGCGATGGAAGAGAAGTTTGGTGTTTCCGCTGCCGCTGCTGTGGCCGCTGCACCTGCCGCAGCCGCTGGTGACGCTGGTGGCGCTGCTGAAGAGAAGACTGAGTTCGACGTTGTCCTGGCTGATATCGGCGGCAACAAGATCGCTGTCATCAAAGCTGTTCGCGGCATCACCGGTCTTGGTCTGAAAGAGGCTAAGGAAGCCGTTGAAGGCGCACCGACCACGCTGAAGGAAGGTGTGAGCAAGGAAGAGGCCGAAGAGGTCGCCAAGCAACTGGAAGAGGCGGGCGCCAAAGCTGAGATCAAATAAGATCTTATCTTTAATCGTCTGCAGACAGGCGGGCATGGGGCTGGTGGCGTAAAGCTGCCGGCCCTTTCCCGCTTGTTGTTCCTGGCAGTTTAACCCTGTCTGGAACGCTGGTTACCTGAGCCATAAGTCAGGAATCGATTTAAGCGGTATCCGGTCTCCTGAGGGATGAAGAATCCGGTACCGTCAATACAAGCCCAAGACACTGAGGGATGGCAGCATGGCCTATTCTTTCACAGAAAAAAAGCGTATCCGCAAAGATTTCGGCAAACGCCCCAGCATTCTGGAAGTTCCGTTTCTTCTGGCAACACAGATAGACTCTTACCGAGACTTTCTGCAGGACGGTGTAGCGCCTGACGATCGCCAGGATGTCGGCCTGCACGCCGCCTTCAAGTCGGTCATGCCGATCACCAGTTACTCCGGTAACGCGGTGCTTGAGTATGTGAACTACACCCTGGGCGAGCCGGTTTTCGATGTGCGCGAGTGTCAACTCCGCGGCACCACCTATGCCGCGCCCCTGCGGGTGCTGGTGCGACTGGTGATCTACGATAAAGAAGCCCCTGCCGGTTCTAAAGTCGTCAAGGATATCCGCGAGCAGGAAGTCTACATGGGCGAGCTGCCCCTGATGACCGATACGGGTACCTTTGTTATCAACGGTACTGAGCGTGTCATCGTCTCCCAGCTGCATCGTTCACCTGGTGTATTCTTCGATCACGATCGTGGCAAGACCCACTCTTCGGGCAAGCTGCTCTTCTCGGCCCGAGTGATTCCCTATCGTGGCTCCTGGCTCGACTTTGAGTTCGATCCGAAAGATAACGTCTTCGTACGTATTGATCGTCGCCGCAAGCTGCCGGCCACCATCCTGTTACGCGCATTAGGTTTCGATACTGAACAGATTATTGAGATGTTCTTCGAGACCGATACCTTCAGTCTGACCAAGAAGACCCTGAAGGTCGATCTTGTGCCTGAACGTCTGCGTGGCGAAACCGTCACTTTCGACATCAAGTCAGGCGGCAAGGTATTGGTTGAGGCGGGTCGCCGCATCACCGCGCGCCATATCCGCGAGCTGGAAAAGGCCGGTGTGAGCAAGCTGGATGTGCCCCGTGAGTTCATCGTCGGAAAGGTGCTGGCGCACAACATCGTGGACAAGGATTCCGGCGAGTTGATCGCTGATGTGAATGCAGAGATCACGGAAGAGATGTTCGAGCTGATGGTCGAAAAGGGCGTGAAGAAGGTTAATACCCTTTTCACCAACGATCTGGATCATGGCCCCTTTGTCTCAGAAACTTTGAGAATTGACTCAACTACCAATGAGCTGGAGGCGCAGGTCGAGATCTATCGTATGATGCGTCCCGGTGAGCCGCCGACCAAAGAGGCTGCGCAGAACCTGTTTAATAACCTCTTCTTTACCTCGGATCGTTACGATCTCTCAGCCGTCGGGCGTATGAAGTTCAACCGTCGACTGGGTCGCGAAGACGAAGTGGGTGAGGGCATACTCTCCAAAGAAGATATCGTCGATGTGCTTAGAGAGCTGATCGATATCCGTAACGGCAACGGCGTGGTTGACGACATCGACCACCTGGGCAATCGGCGCATTCGCTGCGTCGGTGAGATGGCCGAGAATCAGTTCCGTGTTGGTCTGGTGCGTGTCGAGCGTGCCGTTAAAGAGCGTCTAACCCAGGCCGAGTCCGAAGGGCTGATGCCACAGGAGATGATCAACGCCAAGCCCGTTTCGGCGGCGATCAAGGAGTTCTTTGGGTCCAGCCAACTGTCCCAGTTTATGGATCAGAACAACCCGCTCTCCGAGGTGACCCACAAGCGCCGTGTTTCGGCCTTGGGCCCGGGTGGTCTGGCGCGCGAGCATGCAGGCTTTGAGGTGCGAGATGTGCATCCGACACACTATGGCCGTGTCTGCCCCATCGAGACCCCTGAAGGACCGAACATCGGTCTGATCAACTCGCTGGCGGTCTACGCCCGTACCAACCGCTACGGTTTC
>JBNKMQ010000164.1:0-4244 GCA_050293225.1 Sedimenticolaceae bacterium | reverse complement strand
TTTCAAAACCGAACGAGACCATGAAGGGATGCATACCCGTGCCGACCGCTGCTACATAGTCACACCTTTCATCCCCGGTAGCATAAGCCCTGGCAGGATTGATCTTCATACTCTCCCTTATGGATTTGAAAGCGGGTAGTTTCTGCTCTTTTAACGAGAGATGAATCAAGAAATCCAGCCCGTTCACTTCAACGCCGTTTCTACTATAGAGTCGGGCAAGGGTCTCTTCCGGTTCATTCGTAACATTGCGTGTGATCATACCCACACGGATGTCCGGTTGGTCGATCAGGCGGTTGATCAGCGCCTCCATTCCATCGAAGAGTTTCGCCTCTTCTCGATAGATCTCGGTGAGTGTCTTTACGATCGCGATCCGCTCTTTGCCTTTCATCTGTTTGCCCAAGTTTTTTGGCAACTCTTTCAATCCGCCCAGGTACTTGAATATTTTGCGTCGTCCCTGAAAGCGTTCGATATCACCGATATCCATGTTATGGGTTTTAAAAGCGAGATTGATCGCCTCGAAAGCGTCGATGGTGGTGCCGTCGGCATCCAGGATAATCAAGCGATGGTCTTGGTAGATCGGCATGAGTTATCAGGCGTTTCTGCAGAACAAGAGCTCAGAAAATGTGCCGAAGCGACCGATGCGGTTGGCCTGCATACAGCGGCGTTTTTGCCAGATATCGATAATCCTTCTCTCCGCTGGTCGATGGCTGTCGTCCAGCAGGATCACGCAATCCTGCGCCAGATATTTCTGCATAGCCGGTAGCAGACCATATCGCCCCCCGGGATTGTTTGCCGGTGGACCGTCGCAGATCACCAGACAGAAGTCGATGACTTGCAGATCTTCCGGGACGCGGTACCAGGAGTAGTTGCCATAGTCGATCAGTGGCGCATAGACCAGGGTGACATGGGAGAATCCCAGCATAGCCAACAGCTTTTGCATGTAGCGATACCAGTCGAGGTTGTGCTCGAAGACGACGAAAGGGTTGCCCTGGCCTTGTGTCAACGCGGCAATCAAAAGGGTCGTCGCGCCAGAGCCACATTCGAGAATGGTGCCCTCGCTCATCCGGGTTCGTCGGCCCACATGACGCAGATAGGAGAGTCCCGCAGCAAACCCCATATTGCCCCAGGCCAGCGCCAGGTGGGCGATGTCGAGGCGACTCAAGGATTGATTCGTTGATGAGTCACTCAAACGACGACAGACTTTTGCGATCCATCTCGCCTTGAGTGGCAACGTCTTCTCTCTGATCCAGCTAAACAGCATATCGATCTCTTAGGGCCTGTTAACACTAATCCAAACCACATTGTAAAAAGATCTTAACCGAGTGCTGTTACAGTCTTGTTGCGCTTGGAAAGATTGATGGCCTGTTATAGCCCAATGGGAGACAATCAATGATGACCGACTGGAGACATCTTGAGAGAGATGAGCAGATCAGGTTGCGAGAGGCCTTTGGTCACTATCTGGACACCCTGCCCCCATCCTGTTCCCTGGATATGAAGATCGCCCGTTTTCAAGAGTGGCTGAGCCGGCGGGGTATTCGTTACGAGCAGGAGGAGAGGCTGGCCGGCTAGTCGCTGAACTCAGTCGATTCAATCAGGCTGAGCACGACCTCCAGCGAGAGGTTGCCATCTTCATCTGCCGCCGATTTTACTGCGGCCGCCAGGTTGGACTTGAGCCGGGTCAGTCCCGCCTGCATCTCGCTACGGGTATATTTCTGTTTGCTTGAAGGGATCACACCTTCTGTCTCATCCAGCAGACTCACCTCAGCAGAGCGCATGATCATGCGTTGTTCTCCAGAGCCCTCTTTGCTGGCGGTTACAGGCCCGGTCTTGGTGTAGACCTCGTTTTGAAAAGTGAAGCGTTGTCCAATCTTTACTTGGGGAAAACGCATGGGGAGTCGACCTCTGTGAGATAAAAAATCAGGCGCCATTCTAACCCATGACACGTTGCAGCACATTGGCGATAAGACCCGACTGAGGAAAGGTCTCACTTTGGATCAGCAGGCTCAGGCGCTTCTCATCATCGGACAACGCTTCCTCTTCCGTCTGCTGTTTAGACAGTACTTCGAGGTCCGCTTCAGAGGGATCATCGCCGTCACGACGCCGTTTGCCGATCCGCGCCTTGAGGAGTTCGTCAGGGGCGCTGCAGTCCAGAATCAACAAGGGAGTGGATAGCTCCCTGGCCAGTTTCACAAACAACTGCCGCTGTGACTGTTTTAGAAAGGCAGCATCTACGACGACCGAGAAACTGGCGCCCAGGAGCCGTTTCGCCACTCTCCGCAGATGGGCATAGGTGATTGCTGTTGCCTTCGCCACATAGCGATCGGAGGTGTTGTCGGGAAAAAGCCGCTTGCGCTCAACATCCGAACGAATACGAATTGCCATCAGTTGTTCGGCGAACCATTCGCTGATATAGCTCTTACCACTGCCTGAGACGCCATGGGTGATCAGGAGGACTCCCGGCGTCTGACGCACCACCGACTCGGCCAGGGTGAGATAGCTGCGGTATTCGTCGAGGACGGCGTTTGACTCCTCTGCCTCGAGATCGGGCTGAGTAAAACGGATGGCAGAGACCTTGGCCCGTACCATGGCACGGTAGAGCAGATAGAATCTCAACAGCGGCAGACCGGCATAGTCGCCGGTACTCTCCAGATAGCGATTGAGCAGCAGATCCGCCTGGCCGTCCCGCTTGTGATCCTGCAGATCCATCAAGAGAAAAGCGAGATCGCTCAGGGTGTCGATCCAGCGCAACCCCGGATTGAATTCAATCGCGTCGAATGGCACCAGCTCTGACTCGAAGCGGGTGATGTTGCCGAGATGAAGATCCCCATGGCACTCCCGGATATGGCCCGACTCCCGTCGCTCCTGCAGCAGGTCACCCATCGCGCTCATGAACTCTTCGCTCCAGCTCTGCAGGGGTTCGAGGCGATCATGTTCCAGCAACGGGTGGCGCTGCTGGCGGATCAGCTGGAAGTTCTCCTGCATAGGCTGATTGACCGACTCGAGCGTACCGAATTTCGAGGCCTGATCCGCCTTCGGCGCCTGCTGATGAAAGCGGGCGATCTGATCGGCCAGCTGGAGGATCTCCTGCTTCTTCGGCAGCTGATGATTGAGCAGGTCCTCCTGCTCGAAGCGGCGCATCTTCACCGCATATTCCAGCACTGGACCCGCTTGTACCAGACTGGGAGACTCGGCAGTGCCGTAGATGGGGACCACCGCCAGATAGATCATCGGTGCCTGCCGACGATTGAGGCGCAGCTCCTCATCACAGCAGTGACGCCGCTTCTCCAAGGTGGAGAAATCGAGAAAACCCAGATCGACCGGCTTTTTAATCTTGTAGGCAAACTCCCCCAGCAGCAGCAGATGGGAGATATGGGTCTCGATATGGGCCGCCCCCTCGCAGCCATGGGGGAAGGCCTCGGGAAGATCCAGCAGCCGACGCACCCAGTTGGCCTGGTAGATCTCATCATCCCGACTCTCTGTCATGGATTGGCCCTTCCTTGACTACATATTAGATAGTGCTAATATATCGCCAACTTAGTGAATGTGGATAGCTTTTTTGATCCCATCAGCCCTGAGGATGATCTGTTTTTAGGATCTCTACCTAACTTAAGCATAGAGGTTAATCCATGAATATCGACCGTATCGTGCTGGCCTTTGCCGGCTTCGCCATTCTTCTGAGCCTGGTACTCTCCCACTACCACCACCCCTACTGGCTCTACTTCACCGCCTTCGTCGGTTTCAATCTGCTGCAGTCCGCCTTCACCGGCTTCTGCCCGCTGGCGATTCTCCTGAAGAAGATCGGTACACGCAGCGGCTCCGCCTTCTCCTGAGGCGCTAAAAGAAATTAGCCTTTGGTTGGCTAATGGCGCAGGGATGCGCCAATAATCAGCTCACTCCTCTTCCGCATCCAGCGGCACTGCCTGCAGATCATGGGCAGAGGCAGCGGTAATCCTCACGCGGATAAAGTCCCCGGGCTCCAGCTCCCAGGCACCGGGAATGATCACCCGGCCGTCGATCTCCGGTGCATCTGCACTGCTACGGGCCACCACCTGTTTCTCCTTCACTTCATCGATCATAACGATGGTCTCGCTACCGATCTTCGCAGCCAGACGCTGACGGCTGATCTCACTCTGTACCTGCATGAAGCGGGCTCGACGCTCTTCTCGAACCTCCTCCGGCAAGGCCCCCGGCAGGGCATTGGCCTGGGCCCCCTCAACCGGGGAGTAGGCGAAGCAGCCGACCCG
>JBNKMQ010000163.1:0-20973 GCA_050293225.1 Sedimenticolaceae bacterium | reverse complement strand
CACAGGCTGAGGTGGACGATGTCGCCCTGTCGCGTCGTCCAGTTCGAGTGGTGGCCGAGGTGGTACTTCACGTCGCCGCGACCGAGATAGGTCTCGGCGTCGGCGTCCTCGAACTCCTGGAAGATCTTGCGCGGGCTCTTCTGCAGGATGTTGGCCAGCACGTTCAGCCGTCCGCGGTGGGCCATGCCCAGCACCACCTTGTCCAGACCTTGCTGGCCGGCGTGCTCGATGGCCATGTCCAGCAGGGGGATCAGGGTCTCTCCGCCCTCCAGGGAGAAGCGTTTCTGGCCGACATATTTGGTATGCAGGTACTTCTCGATTCCCTCAGCAGCAGTGAGCAGGGTCAGCAGCCAGGTTTTCTCCTCGCTGCTGAAGCTCTGAAACAGGTGGCGTTGTTCGATGCGCTCCTGTATCCAGCGTTTCTGCCGGGTATCGGTGATGTGGGCATACTCGGTGCCGATGGGGCCGCAGTAGCTCTTCTCCAGCAGCTCAATGATCTCGCCCAGCTTCATCCGCTCCGGGGAGAAGAGTGAACCGGTGTTGAAGATGGCGTCCATGGAGAGGTGATCCAGGTTATGATAGGCCAGATCGAGATCGTCCACATGGACCTGTTCCCGCAGATTGAGGGGGTCAAGGTCGGCATTCTGATGACCGCGCATGCGGTAGCCGTTGATAAAGCGTAGTACCGATGCCTGCTGTTCCGCTGCTGCCGGCGACAGGGTCTCCTGGGGCTGGGCGGTGGTGGAGCGCTCTTTGACCAGATGCAGAAATCGCTGGCGAATGGGCTCGTGGGGTGTGTCGGCCCTTTCGGCCTGGGGCAGTTCCTCGAACTTTCTGCGCCAGTCTTCCGGCACGCTTTCGGGGTCTTTGAGGTAACTTTCGTAGAGGTCTTCGATAAAGGTGGCGTTACCGCCGGAGAAGGCGGTTGTGGATCTGAGCGCTTCCAGAAGTGTTGTCATTTTCTCGTTTACCCGTTGTGAGGGCTTGATCTATAACTTAAATTTCTATGGGTATCAACAAAATTATTTAAAAGTTAAGTATTGGATTTTGCGGTCGATAACTTTAGCAGGCATTCTCCATTGCTGATTTGATAAACTCTAGATCTGACTGGAGATAATTGAAAGGTTGGGGTTTGTCCTGCCAGGTTGCGATAACCATGCAGAATCTGGTCAATTCGGTACCTTCTATTGATAGAATGGCTACCGAATCGGGATGCGAATTTGCCGATATGGCTGACAAACAGCGGATTTTGAATTGTGACAGACAAGGTAAGTAACAGCTTAAGGGTGAATCTGAATACCATCTCTCTGGAGGCGGATGTGGCCTACTTTGGTGCTCGCCTGGAACTGGTTGGGGACCCCGAAACCCGCTACCAGGCGGCTCAGCTCAAGGTCTACAAGGTGCTCGAGTCGGCCCTGGATGAGAATCTTAAGCGGCTTAAGAAAAAGGACGCCTGAGCGCACCTCTATTTCGATTTTCGCAGCAGCTTTTCTATCTGGCTCTCAGCTTGCAGCCAATCGCTCTCTGCCCTTCCCGGGGTAAATCCATGCTCTTCTGCGATGTAGTAGGCAGCCGTAGCAACCATCTCCAATCGTTGCTTGGGGTTTGGTTTGCCGGTTTTCTTGCTCGCACTCTTGCGCTTGGACTTTTTCTCTTTCTTCTCAGTCTTTAACGACTTGTCTCTCTTTTTCGCGGTTTTTTTGTCAGCCTTTTTACCCATTTTAGAGCCTCATTGATTTGTTATGGTCTGACAGCAGGAAGGGAAGATCCCCTCTGAAGATGAAGTTACCGGTTTTGCCAGTACCCCATCTTGTATCGGCGGGCCTCTGCTTCGGCCTTTTTGTACGCCATCTCCACGCGACTATTGCCCACAGGGTTAGGGGCAAGAGCGAAAGCCAGTCCCGAGCGTATCAGGCGCAGGCCGATGTCACTACCGCCATGGCGTACCTTCCCGAGTATAACACCTGGTTTCACTGGTGTTGTTGTCTCGACAGTGACAAAGCGGCCGGCAAGCAGGGTATGCAAGTGCCGATTTATGAGATCTCTCTCTCTGCCTCTGAACGGGGCAAACCGGATTCCGGCAAGTCCGATCAGTTGTCGATTGCCTGCGCTAGTCTGCAACAGGATCTGATTGTTGGCGGTGACGTTCACCACTTGTCCGGAGAGTTTTGCGCTTAAGGCGCTTTCGGCCGCAACAAGCAGGACAAGCAGGAGGAGTAGCTTCCCTGGTGTTGTTTTCAAAGTCAGGTTATTTGTTGCATCTGGTTGCATCGAGTAGCCCTGAAGATGTGGTGCCCTCGACAGGAGTCGAACCTGTGACCTATCGCTTAGGAGGCGATTGCTCTATCCTGCTGAGCTACGAGGGCATTGAGACTTTCCCGAAAGAAAACAGGAGTTTATCTTGATGTGTCCCGTCCTACAAGTGGTGGTTGACGGGAAATGTCAGGCGTTTCTTGATGCTGAATTTGAGGTGATTGGCTCAGCGGTGCCAGGGGGTAGGTCTATTCCTATGGGCATGTCTGTTTTGAATCATGAATCATCGGCAGGTTCGGTCTGATGATCTAGACTTTGCAAGAGGGGTTGGTTGGCATTTACTCTGGAGTCTGGTTGGGGTTGATGGCTTTATTTTTTGCATATCCTGACAGGGAAAATATAGAGGATTTGTTGATCTATGAATCCTTGAGCAGGGACGAAATCCAAAAGATCCCTCTCTATGTAATGGATGACAGAAAAATAAGAAATACAGGGATAGACCAGAGAATTCAGTGAATAAAAGTAAACATACATGAGAAGACGTCACTATAGATCCGTTGCAGTGATCGCTTTGGTCTATGCAGTTGCATCAGCCATTTGGATATTACTTTCCGATCAGGCGATGGAGTTGATTTCAACCGAACCGGATACTATGGCACTCATGAGTACTGCCAAGGGATGGTTCTTTGTCGCTGTTACTTCAATTGCGCTCTATTGGCTTCTTAAACGGAATGAAGAGAATAGCGAGAGTAAAAGCAGTGCCGAGATCGGTACTGCGCGTTCGATACGCCTGCCTGCGATGCTGCTGTTCACTTTTATATTTGCATTAGTCACTTGGCTGGTGCTTCAGACTATTGAGAAGAAAAAATTTACAGAGATAGAGCGTCTCAAGGCGATATCTGACCTGAAGGCCGAGCAGGTTGAGCAGTGGATTGAAGAGCGGGAGATAGACGCAGATTTTATTCAGAGCCAGAAATATATTACGGCTGAATATCTGGCATGGAAACAAAACGATGACTCAGCGGCATTTGAGAGCCTGGTGCAGGCACTTAAGGAGATCGAGAAAAATAATCTATTTGACGGGGTTTATCTGCTTGACCTGAATGGAGAACCAGTCTGGTCAAGTCAGCATATGCCGGGTGAAATAGAGAAGGCCTTGAAAGAGGTTTTGAGAGAGACCACAAATGAAAAGCGGGTAACCCGAATCGGTCCCTATCTTGATAGCCAGGGAGAAATACATCTCGATTTCATTGTGCCTATGGCCGGTGTAGATGCTTCCAGTCAGTTAATTCTTATTCTGCATGACGATCCAAGCCAGTCAATTCTGACAAAGGTGAGTAAGTGGCCGGTACCGACCTGGAGTGGCGAGGTTGTGCTTTTCAGGCGTGAAGGAACAAACGTCCAGTTTCTCAATTTTCTTAAGCATGTTCCTGACTCAGCGATGAAATTCAGATGGCCACTGTCTGATAAGAATCTGCTTGCCTCGCAATTGGCAAGAGGTGAACTTGGAACCTCTCATGTGGTGGAAGGGAAGGATTACCGTAATGAGGCGGTTTTCGGGGTTGGCAGAAGTATCCCTAATACTGACTGGTTTATTTTGACGAAGATGGATTGGGCTGAGGTCTATGAAGGGGCGCTGCTCGACGCTATCTGGATTGTTTTAACGGGTTTGATGGCGTTCCTAATGGGTTTGGCAGGGCTCTTTGTTCTGAAGCAGCGTGAGCAGTTGGTGGTTGCTCAAGAGTTACATCATGCGCAGAACGAAAAACTCCGTGCGTTGAATCTGCTCTCATCGATAGCAAATACTTCGACAGATGCGATATATGCCAAGGATTTGGAAGGCTGCTATCTATTATTTAATCAGCAGGCAGAGGTCTATACCGGGAAAAACAAGGAGGATGTCATCGGGCGTGATGATAGTTTTATCTATCCTTCTGACGAAGCAATCAAGATTATGGATGCGGATCGTGAAATTATCGATAGCGGTAACATCAGAACGACCCACGATATATTAACCACGCAAGTAGGTATGCTCGATTTTCTTACTACCAAAGGCCCGTTAAGAGATGACAAGGGCAGAATATTCGGTGTTTTTGGCGTCTCACGGGATATTACCGAGATACAACAGGTACAAGATGAGCTGATGCGTAAAGAGTCACGCATACAAGCGCTTTTTGACACCATTCCCGATCTTGTCTGGTTAAAGAATTCAGAGGGTGTATATCTCGCATGCAATCCCGCATTTGAAAGGTTGTTTGGTGCGACTGAAGCAGAGATTGTGGGTAAAACCGACTTCGATTTCGTGCATCAGGAGCTCGCAGAATTCTATACGCAGAAGGATAACGAGGCGATATCAGCTGGGAGTTCGATCACCTATAGAGTTTTGGTGACCTTCGCAAGTGATGGTCAAGAAGCTCTCCTGCTTTCAACAAGGACGCCATTTTACGGTGATGATGGTGAACTGATAGGTGTCCTTGGGCTGGCTAAAGATATTACTGTGCAAAACAAAATCGAGGAGGCCCTGAGAGAGAGTGAGACTCGTTATAAAGAGTTGATCGACAATATGAGTGATGGTGTGGCTGTTTATATGCCGATAAACGGTGGCCAGGATTTCATATTCAAAGAGTACAATAAATCCGCAGAGCGTATTGGCCGGCATCGTAGAGAAGATGTTGTGGGTAAGATGCTATCGGAGGTCTTTCCCGAGATAGAAAAGCTGGGATTGTCTGATGTGTTAAGACGTGTATGGCAGACAGGCAATGCAGAGTACTTTCCAGCAGCTGTGTATGCAGACCAAAGAGTTCAACTTTGGGTTGAAAACTATATCTATAAGCTGCCTGGTGGAGAGGTAGTCGCTGTTTTTAACGATATTACAGAGAGGGTCATCGCTGAGAATGCACTGAAAGATAGCGAAGAGAAATATCGTCTCTTGGTAGAGAATCAGACAGACCTCTTGGTAAAAGTCGACCTGGAAGGCTGCTTTGAATTTGTCAGTCCATCGTACTGTAAGCTTTTTGATAAGTTGGAATCTGAACTGGTGGGTAACAATTTTATGCCGTTAGTGCATGAAGATGACAGGCAAAGCACTGAAGAGGCGATGAAGGCGCTGTATGAGCCGCCTTATGCAGCCTACATTGAGCAACGAGCAATGACCGCTGATGGATGGCGTTGGCTGGGATGGATGGATACGGCAGTTTTTGATGACAAGGGTGAGATGGTCTCGATAATTGGTGTGGGTCGTGATATCTCCGTGCGGAAGAAGGCGGAGGAAGCGCTCTCAAAGAGTGAGTCCAGACTGAATGAGGCTCAGCGTGTGGCGCAGATTGGCAGTTGGCATCTTGATCTGACAACAAATCAGCTTGAGTGGTCAGAAGAGGTATTCCGTATTTGTGAAATTGAAGGCAGTAGTTTCACTGCCTCCTATGAGGGGTTTATTGATCTGGTTCATCCTGATGATCGGGACAGGGTGAGTCAATTATTCTGGGACTCGATTGAGAATAGAACAAAATACGATATCACTCATAGGTTGGTGATGCCTGACGGTCGGGTTAAATATGTACATGAGCTATGCGACACCAGCTATGCTGAAGATGGAAGGCCATTAAGCGCCACAGGAACCGTTCAGGATGTGACCGACAGAGTCGAGTCCATGCAGGCACTGCAGTCCACCCAGGAGAGATATCGTGCTGTGGTTGAAGATACTCCGGTAATGATTTGCCGATATCTGCCTAACGGTGAGATAACTTTTGCAAACAAGGCCTATTGTGACTACTTCGACAGGACATTGGATGAGATTGTCGGTGTGAATTTCTTAACTCTCCTGCATATGGATGACCGTCGTCCAGTCATGAGTAACCTTGAGGAGCTAACTCTAAGCGCACCGGTAAAATCCCACGAACATCAGGTGATTGATCAGAACGGCCAGTTGCGTTGGCATCGCTGGACTAACAGGGCGCTTTTTGACAGTGAGGGGGTGAAGACCTCATATCAGGCGATCGGCGAAGATATCACAGATAGAAAACTTGCTGAGCTTGAGGTTCATCGACTGAATCGGGAGCTTGAGCATCGGGTAGAACAACGTACTGAGGAGCTGGCCACCGCTAATCAGGAGCTCGAGTCATTTGTCTACTCCGTCTCCCACGACTTACGAGCCCCTCTGAGGGCGGTCTCGGGATTCACTCAGATTCTTTCCAGTCGACACAAGCAGGATTTGAATGATGAGGGACGTCATTATCTGGATAATGTACTGGATGCAAGTGAAAGAATGGGGACCTTAATCGAGGATCTGCTGCAATATTCCAGGACCGGAAGTGGTACGCTTACCGTGAGACCAGTTGATCTCAAGGCTGTGATCAGTGGGGTTGAAGCAACCTTTGCTGAGCAGATGGCATCCTCCAATGCGCAGCTTGAAATTGACCATGAACTGGCAACGCCAATGGGTGATTTTACGCTGTTGGGTCAGATATTCTCCAACCTCCTGGAAAACGCTCTCATCTATAGAAAAGCCGGACAAGACCCAAGAATCAGAATCTCATCAGAGATCGAAGATGATCTGGTCAAGCTGACTGTACAAGATAATGGGATCGGGATAGCGCCAGAATTTCACGAAAAGATTTTTCATGTCTTTCAACGTCTGCATAGCCAGGATAAATATCCGGGAACGGGTATAGGTCTTGCCATTGTGGCAAAGGCGGTACGTATGATGGATGGGAAGATCTCTGTCAAGTCAGTCTTGGGGGAAGGAAGTCAGTTCATAATAACCTTGCCACTGGCTGAAGAGGTATCGGAGTCAATTTAGAGGCTTGAAAACGAAGATTAGTAACTGGATGGTATGATGCAAAAAAATGCGCTGATACTGCTCGTTGATGATAGTCATCTTGATGTGGAACTTACCCTGGATGCTTTCAAACAGGCGAATTTGTCCAATAGGATCGAGGTCGCGAATGACGGTCAACATGCGATCGACTATCTGCTTGGAAATAATAGATTCAGTGATCGTGAGTCCTATCCACTGCCGGACTTGATTCTTCTCGATCTTAAAATGCCTGGTATAGATGGCTTTGATGTATTGGAGCGGGTTAAATCAACCCCTATGGTAAAGCGAATCCCGGTGATTATTCTGACTTCTTCAAAAGAGCAGGGAGATAGGGCACTCTCCTATGATATAGGTGCAAACTCATATCTGGTGAAGCCGGTATCATTCACTGGCTTTGTCGAGGTCGTAAAACAGATAGAAAACTACTGGCTGACTCTGAATGTCAGCGCCCCAGCAGATCTATCAGATCAAGGAAGTTTCAATTCGTGACAATAAAGATTCTGATTGTCGAAGATCTTCCATATGATGCCGAGCTTATGTCTATCCGGCTGAAAGAGGAGGGCATTGAGCATGAATTTCAACGCGTGCAAGATGAAGCAGAGTATTTGCAGGCGTTGGATAATCAACCGGATTTAGTCCTGTGTGATTGGCATCTACCCCAATTCAGTGGCGAGCGTGCCCTCTCCCTGCTCAAAGAAAAAGATTTCAATCTCCCCTTTATCATTGTTTCTGGCGGAATAGGCGAAGAGGCGGCTGTTGACGCGCTTAGGCAAGGCGCCAGTGACTACGTACTGAAAGATCGCCCCGCCCGATTGGGTGAGGCAGTCAGGCGTGCTTTAAATGAAGTAAAGTTACGTAAGGACCATGAGCTTGCTCAGGAGCAGGTCAGACTGGCAGAGAGGGCCTTCTCCAACACCGCTGAGGGGATCACGGTAACTGACACTGACGGCAATATCCTTTCAGTTAATCCTGCATTTGAAAAGATTACAGGATATATGCGGGAAGAGGTTGTGGGTGAGAATCCCCGGATGCTCAAATCTGGACATCACGAAGATGACTTCTATCGGGATATGTGGTGTTCATTGCTTGAAACGGGGCTGTGGAAAGGCGAGATATGGAATCGAAGAAAGAACGGTGATGCCTTTCCTGAATGGTTGACCATCAGTGCGGTTAAGGATGAGAAAGATGTCACTACGCACTACATTGGTGTCTTTACCGATATCAGCCATATCAAACAGGCACAGGACAAAATCAACTTTCTTGCCCATCATGATGCCCTGACCAAACTTCCCAATCGTGTTCTTTTTCATGAACGCTTCTCCCATGCACTTCTGCATGCAAAGAGGGAGCGAGGAGGTCTTGCTCTGCTGTTTATTGATCTGGATCGCTTTAAGGCTGTCAATGATACCCTCGGTCACCCGGTAGGTGATCAAGTTCTTTTGGAAGTCAGTCGGCGTATGATCCGCACCATCAGGGCCAGCGATACCTTAGCAAGATTGGGGGGGGATGAGTTTGTACTCCTGCTCGAAGAGAAGGCGGCTGCCCCGGATGTCCTGACAGTCGTCAATAAACTGATGAAGCTCTTCTCACAACCCATGCAGATCGAGGCTCATGAGCTGGTAATCACTGCCAGTATAGGTATCTGTTTATATCCGAATGACGGTGATGATCCTGATGAACTGATTCGTCATGCCGACCGGGCAATGTACGAAGCCAAACAACAAGGTAGAAATACCTACCGCTTCTTTACCAAGGCGTTGACAGAAGGGGCCTTCGAAAGGCTCATGATGGAGAATCACCTGCGCCACGCGCTGAGTCGGAATGAGCTGGTACTGCATTATCAGCCGCAGATAGATTTAAAGACTTACGATCTGGAAGGTGTTGAGGCGCTGGTACGCTGGCAACACCCTGAACAGGGTTTGATACCGCCAGGGCTTTTTATCCCCCTGGCAGAAGAGATGGGTATCATAAAGGGGATTGGTGAGTGGGTTCTGTTACGTGCCTGCGAGCAGATATCCGCCTGGCAAAAAGATGGCTTTCTCGTACCGCGGGTGGCTGTAAACCTGTCAGTGCAGCAGATCACACGAGAAGGATTAGTCGATGTCGTAAAGCAGACTCTCCAATCGACAGATCTTGAACCGTCCAGGTTGGAGCTGGAGGTGACTGAGTCGATGTTGATGAAGGATCCAGACACCAGTCGCGAAGTCCTTTCAGAGTTAAAGTCGATGGGGGTTCATTTCGCGATCGATGATTTCGGTACAGGCTATTCCAGTCTGGCCTACCTGAAGTTGTTGCCGCTGGATAGATTGAAAATCGATCGATCCTTTGTGCGCGATATCGGGCGTGACGCCAATGACGAATCTATTGTTCGCGCAATTATTGCTCTGGCGAAGAGCCTTGGATTAAGAACCGTTGCTGAAGGTGTCGAGCAGGAGAATCAAGCGAGGTTTCTGCGCATCGAGGGAGGAGGCTCGGCCCAGGGCTATCTCTTTGGGCGCCCAGTGCCGGCAGAGGAGTTG
Source organism: Sedimenticolaceae bacterium (assembly GCA_050293225.1). GTDB lineage: Bacteria > Pseudomonadota > Gammaproteobacteria > Chromatiales > Chromatiaceae > Thiodiazotropha. The sequence goes on along the minus strand of JBNKMQ010000163.1, from coordinate 11,385 downwards.
TTTACGCAATGGTGCAAGCGGGAAGAGGGGCCTCCGAAGTAGAAGCCCTCTGCAAACTCTGTGCGAACATCTCAATATACTGCAATAGCTCAGAGTGCCTAGGCTATTTCGTACAAGGCGTCTCCGCGCAGAAGTGGTCAAGTTGCGAAATGCGAAACCAGCGGCTTATGCGGCAGGTCAGGCAACGTCCCAACTCGTTGAGTAGTGAGATCGCCACACCCGTGAGGATGAGGCTCCAGAAAACAGTATCGATCCATGCGTACTCGGTCAGTCCCTTGAGTCCGTAGACTGAGAAGGACATCAGGCCGAACAGCATCGCAAGGATTAGGCCCAGTAGTATCGGTAGCATCGATATCTCCAAATTGTGTAATTAACAGAGACTAATATCCAGAATTGTAGATCAATTGCCCAGTTTCTCCCTGCTCATCTATGACCGATTTCATAAAAATTAATATTTTTACGCTGATACCCCTGCAAAATTAGAGCGTTATCTCTGCGAAATTGGGCAAAAGCGCAAACTGTCTGTGGTTTTTGTCAGGCAGCTGCTGCATCCAAAATCGATCTATCTCCGTATACTGTTAGACAATTCACCAGGTGGTCTCTGCAACAGGCCACCACAAAAGCGTAAAAAGAAAAGGCCATGCTGAATACTGCTCATCTGCTACAACCGACCCGGTTCCCACCCCTGAAGCGGGATCTGCTAGAGACCCTGCAGGTCAATCTGGGGTATCGCTGCAATCTCTCCTGCGTCCACTGTCATGTGAATGCCGGCCCTAAACGAAGTGAAGAGATGGATCGTGAGACCATCGATCAGGTGTTGGCTTTCCTGCAATCGCAAAAACTGAAACAACTGGATCTCACCGGCGGAGCGCCTGAGTTGAATGCCGACTTCCGCTACTTGGTGGAGAGGGCGGTGGAGATGGGGGTGCATGTCATCGATCGAAGTAACCTGACTATCCTGTTCGAACCCGGCCAGGAAGAGCTGGCAGAGTTTCTTGCCCGGCATCAGGTTGAGGTGGTCGCTTCACTTCCCTGCTACCTGGAAGAGAACGTGGATAGCCAGCGGGGCAAAGGGACCTACAACAACAGCATCGAGGCGTTGAAAAAGTTAAACCGCCTGGGATATGGCGAGCCGGGTGGCTCACTGCAACTCAATCTTGTCTATAACCCGGTAGGTGCCAGCTTGCCTCCCCCGCAAGGCCCTTTGGAGGCCGACTATAAAAAGCAGTTGCAGGATCGATTCGGCGTTCGTTTCAATCGACTCTTTACCATCACCAATATGCCGATTCAGCGTTTCGGCAGCATGTTGCAGTCGAAGGGGGAGTTTCAGGATTATCTGCAAACGCTGCGGGACGCTTATCGGCCTGAGAATCTTGATGAGGTGATGTGTCGAAAACTGCTCAGCGTCGATTGGCAGGGCTATCTCTACGACTGCGACTTTAACCAGATGTTGAAGATTCCCCTGGAAAATGAAGCGCGGGTGCGTCCACATCTGAAGGATCTGATTCATATGGATCTGAGAGAAAACCCGATCCGGGTTGCAGAACACTGCTTCGGTTGTACTGCGGGACAGGGCAGTAGTTGCGGTGGCGCACTGGAAGATTAACTCATGCGTCTGAGTATCATCGTGCCCGTCTTGCATGAGGGAGGACTGGCGCTCGACTGTGTCATGCAGCTGGCGAGTTTTAGAGAGGCGGGCCATGAACTGATTCTGGTCGATGGCGGCAGTCGGGCGCTTCCGGCTGAAAAGTTAAGCGTCTATGTGGATCAGCTTCTCATCACCGAGCCGGGACGTTCCACTCAGATGAATCAGGGGGCATCTGTTGCAAATGGCGGGATCCTCTGGTTTCTGCATGCAGACAGTCAGGTCACTCCTGACATGGTGAGTGAAATTGAGCGTGCGGTCTCCCAGGGTGCTCGCTGGGGACGCTTTGATATCCGGCTCTCGGGACAACACTTTCTCTTGCGTGTTGTGGAACGCATGATGAACTGGCGCTCCTGCTCCAGCGGCATCGCCACCGGTGATCAGGGTATCTTTGTACAGAAGTCCCTGTTCGAGACAATCGGCGGTTATCCCGATCAGGCATTGATGGAGGATGTGGAGATCAGCCGTCGTTTAAAGCGCCTGGCCAAGCCTGTCTGTCTGCATCAGCGATTGGTGACATCCAGCCGTCGCTGGGAGCGACGGGGTATCTTACGAACCATCTTCTTGATGTGGGGGCTGAGGCTGGCGTATTGGCTGGGGGTAAGTCCCAGCCGTCTGGCCAGGCTCTATCGACCATGCTCGATGACCTCGTCCTGATCTTCACCAAGCCACCCATTCCCGGTCAGGTGAAGACCCGGCTGATACCGGCTATTGGTGCGACGGCAGCTACACAGCTCTATCATCGTCTGTTGCAAAGAGAGATCCACTGGATCTGTCAGGAGACACCTTTTGATCTGGAGCTTTGGGTCGCTGACGAAATTGATCACCCCGCGATTCAACAGTTGGCTCAAGACTACTCGTTGTCTATTCATCAGCAACAGGGAAGCGATCTGGGTGAGCGTATGGGACATGCCAGCAGAGAGGCGCTTCGGCGTTATCGCCGGGTGGTGCTACTTGGAGTCGATTGTCCCGCCTTGACGCCTCAGCATCTGCAACAGAGTTTCGCCTGGTTACAATCGGGAGAGGATGCGGTGCTGGGTCCTGCGGAAGATGGGGGTTATGTCCTGTTAGGCATCAAGGCCTGGAATGGAGATCTGTTCAGCGGTCATCGCTGGGGTGAAGACGCTGTCGCAGAGACTACCCGTCAGGCCATGCAGAGGGCTGGCTGGAGTTGGCGGGAGCTGCCTCTTCTATGGGATCTGGATAGGCCGGAGGATCTCGAGCGGTTGGATGAAGGCCTAGGCCTTACCCAGTGAGTTTGACGCGTTGGTGGGACGAGCCTCCCCGGAGGGGCCATAGGTCTTCTGGCTGTTGCCCATTCCCAACAGGATGTTCAGCGCCTGGTTGACGTGGCGTTGGTTGAGTTCCACCGCACCGCCGTTGATCTCGTTCTGTTTTTGACACTTCTCCAGCAGAGCCAGGTAGGCCTTCCAATGGGCTTGCAGCGGCGCATGCTCTTGAATGAAGGATTCGGTGCCGCTTCTGTCGGCGGAAAGTCCCTGCTGAATCAGAAACTGTCGATGTTGGATGGCGCTGTTCTCCACCCGCTTGAGTAACTCTCTCTTCTCGGCTTGTAGCTTGCTGAGGGGCTCGGAGGGTGGGCTGCGTAACAGCTGGTGCTCTCTCTCAAGCAGATTGAGCAGCGCCTGGGTCTGTTCAATCTCCAACTTGAGAAGATTGAGGAAGGCGTTTTGCAGGCCGGACTTATCCATGGGCATCAGGGGAGAGAGATCTCCATAAAAAGCAGTTTACCTGCAGTACTGTCGGGATCGATGGTGAAGCTGCCGGTCGCCAGGGCGCGCTGCACCGCCTCTACCTGTTGTGCATCCACCACCGACATGTTGGCAATGCGTCCCTCCAGCTCCTGCAGCATGGCGGCAGAGCCGGTTTTATCGAAGGAGTCCTTTTTACCCTTAACTTTTCCTGCCGCTACCTGACTGACTGCCGGATTGCCATCGGTACGCTGAACATTGCTGTTGCCGACATTCTGCAGGTTTCCGCTGGAGAGGCTGTTGATTTCGATGGGCATGGCGATCCTCAAAATAGACTAGGGGTGATAGGTCTATATATCGACAAATCTAACGATTTCTTTAACTGCGACCAATCTATATGCATGCTTTAGTATCACCATTATTTGTCACTGGCCAATGCTTGTCGATAGGAAAACGCTATGGGCATCAGTGGTATAAATCAGCTCTTTTTCTCACTGCATAGAGACAAGTCCCGCTTTTACCACCCGGGCCTGGAGTTTCTTCTTCGAAGCAAGATTGACCACCGGAATCAGATCTCCCGGGTTGCCGGATTTGAGGGCCTTGCCTCGACTGCGCACCTCGATAGGACCGGCATTGGCAAGAATGGTGATTTGTTCACCCCGCTTGATGGTCTTCTTCACCTGCAACATGCTCGGTGTGACCACCTGTCCCCGGCGCAGGGTGCGCTTTAGGGTGCGGCCAGTCACCTCCTCAAAGGAGCTGAAGTGGCCTCGAAGCAGATGGCTGGTATTCATCACCTCCAGGGAGAGGTCCCCTTTGCTGATGGGGGAGCCCCGACCGATATCACGCTTGGCGATGATTACCGGCATCTCCATGCCGACATCGGCGGAGACGTAGATGGTCCAGGGTTTTGGGCGCTGGCAACTGATACCGACAGTGGTCCTGCCCATGTCGATACCTCCAGGGGGATCAAATGCCTCCAGTGGTGTTTCACACTGGGTCAGTTTCAAGCGGTGGTCGAGGGGGGTCAGTTTGATTACCAGTTGGCTATCTTCCTGGCCGAATTCGGCGGCAAGATAGCTCTCAGCCACCGCATGGATCGATGCATGGGATTGCACAGCCCTGTCGGCGGCCTGTATAGATCCCCAGACCAATAACAGCAGCAGGGTGAATAGAGTCTTTGTTGTATGGCTAAAACCCATCTCATCGTTTCCAGTGCGGCTTAGTGATGGATATAAAGATGCAATCATTGTGCCGTTGCCCGGGGCGGTGGTTGAATGCCGATCGATAAGGCAAATCCACCCATTTGATAGCTGTGGAAATATTAAAGAATGGCCTGTTTTTGCCGCCAAATATCATGCACTACATATAATTAGACTAATCGATCAGAGGTTGCCCCATGTCAGGCATGCTGGATGGAATCAATCAACGCACCATGCTTGCAGGCCAGAATCGGCTGGAGTTACTGCTATTCCGTCTGCAGGGCCGTCAGGTTTTTGGCATTAACGTCTTCAAGGTGAAGGAGGTGGTGCAGTGTCCTCCCCTGACCCAGACCCCCGGCGCACATAAGGTGATACGCGGGATTGCCAGTCTGCGCGGCAACAATATTCCGGTTATGGATCTCTGTCATGCCATCGGCGGACCGCAGATGGGGGACCCGTCTGACTATTTCATCATCATCACCGAGTACAATCGCCGCATGCTCGCCTTTCTGGTGGGGAGTGTTGAGCGCATCGTGAATACCCACTGGGAAGATATCATGCCACCTCCAACCGGTGTGGGTCGAAGCAGCTATATGACGGCGGTGACTGAGATTGAAGATAATCTGGTAGAGATCATCGATGTAGAGAAGGTGCTGAGCGAAGTGCTGGGCATTGATGAGGAGATTACCCAGCCCATCGAAGATACCGGTGCCGATCTGGATAAGTTCAAGGTCCTGGTGGTGGATGACTCCATGGTGGCCCGGCACCAGATCAAGCATGTGCTGGATGAGGTTGGTGTCGAAGCGATTCTGACAAAGGATGGCAAAGAGGCACTTGAGCAGTTGAAGGCCTGGTCCGAAGAGGGCAAGGTCAGTGATTGGCTGGCAATGGTCATATCGGATATCGAAATGCCGAAAATGGACGGCTACTCCCTGGCTACGGCTATTCGTGAAAATGCCAAGTTGTCCGATCTCTATGTGATTCTTCACTCCTCGTTGAGCGGTGTCTTCAATGAGACGATGGTAAAGAAGGTCAAGGCAGATCAGTTTTTGGCCAAGTTCATGCCGGATGAGCTGGTCACAGTAGTCACCAAGCGTCTAAAGTCGCTGAATAACCAGTAGAGCGGAAGATATTGAACAAAACCACTACCGCTACGCAAGCCAGGCCGCGAGCCGGGGGGGCTATCTCTCCTGCTGACTATCAGGCCTTCCAACAGTTTCTGCAGGATGCCTGTGGTATCCAACTGGGATTAGGTAAAGAGTATCTGGTCTCCAGTCGCCTCGCCGGGTTGATGAAGGAGGCGCAGATTGGTTCAGTGGGTGAGCTGCTGCAGAAACTCAGATCGCCGGTTCAGTCGCAACTCAAGACCAGGGTCATTGATGCGATGACCACCAACGAGACCTTCTGGTTTCGTGATATCGGCCACTATATCCTGCTGAAAGAGACGATTTTGCCCGACCTCAACAAGCAGCGGGGAGGCTCTATCCGCATCTGGTCCGCCGCCTGTTCAAGCGGACAGGAGCCCTACAATATCAGCATGATTGTAGAAGAGTATGAGTCGAAGTTTGGCCGTGGTCGCCCGGTCAGTATCGAGGCCACTGACATCTCCAGCAAGGTCCTGGCAGAGGCGAAGAAGGGGGTCTACTGTGGTCTGTCGGTGGAGCGAGGCTTGACCCAGGAACAGCAGAGACGCTTTTTTATCCCCCACAAAAATCAGTGTCTGGAAGTGAAGCCAGAGGTCAAACGGCGAGTCAATTTTCGTTCATTGAATCTGGCGAGCAACTACCACGCCATGGGTAAGTTCGATGTAATCTTCTGTCGCAATGTGCTGATCTACTTCTCCAACGAGTTGAAGAAGGATATCGTTGAGCGGCTCGCCAATGCGCTGAATCCCGGCGGCTATCTCTTCCTCGGCTCGACAGAGTCGATCAACCAGCTGAGCAACCGTTTCGATATGAAGGTCGGACACGGCGGCATCTCCTACCGGCTCAAGTCCTAGGGTCTGTTAACACTAATCCAATACGCCCTGCTGGGACTGTTTTTGCGTCCAGCAAGGCAGAATGAGCGTAGTGTAGCCCGGCTACATGAGCGAATGAGAGCCTGCCCCGCGAGCGTAGCGAGTGTTTTGGGTATAACGCCACTGGACGCAACAGGACGTATTGGATTTGTGTAACAGGCCCTAAGCGGCAATCCTTGCCGAAAAGCGGCAGCGGCTTGCCGCGTTTTCCCGCCACGCAACTGATCATCCCCCTGCAATCCCGGCCTGAGAGCGGCTAGCGGGGGCTGGCACGATCCCTGCAATCTTCTCGGTGAGTCAATGGTTTTGGAGTCACCGATGAATTTCGACGACACATTCGGCATACACGAACGGGCCCTGTTGCTGCGTTCCCAGCGTGCCGAGGTGCTGGCGGCCAATCTGGCCAACGCGGACACCCCGGGATATAAGGCGCGGGATTTCGATTTCAAATCGATGCTGGCCAACGAAGTGGACAACAGTTCGCGACTGCGTACCACCAACAGCGGCCACATCGAGTCCGATCAGGGTGTGGTGCCCGCCAGTCAGCTGCTCTATCGCACTCCCATGCAGCCATCCCTGGATGGCAACACAGTAGATAGCGAAAAGGAGCATAGCGCTTTCTCCGCCAACGCCATTGAGTACCAGGCAACACTGACCTTCATCAACAGCAAGATCAGTGGCATTCGCAAAGCGCTCAGGGGTGATTGATTATGAGTATGTTCAAGATCTTTGATACCGCCTCCTCGGGTATGAGTGCCCAGAGTCTGCGACTCAATCTGGTGGCCAGCAACATGGCCAATGCCGATGCGATCAGCAGCAGTATTGACCAGACCTATCGGGCGCGTCAGCCGGTTTTCAAGACTGTACTCGATCAGCTCAATCTCGATGCCGCGGCCACTGGCGTACAGATGGCCGGCGTGGTCGAAAGCCAGGCCCCCCTGGTGCAGGAGTATGCGCCGGATCATCCCTTGGCCAACGAAGAGGGTTATATCTTTCGGCCCAATGTGAACATGGTGGAGGAGATGGCCAACATGATGTCCGCCTCCCGTTCCTACCAGAGCAATGTGGAGGTCGCCAACGCGGCCAAGCAACTACTTATCGCCACCATTCAGATGGGTCAGTAAGGAGCTATCTATGAGCGCAATCAGCAACAACTACGATCTCTACAACCAGTTGGGATTGACCGCGGAGAAGAACGAGTCATCCACCAGTGGTGATCTGGGTATGGAGGATTTCATGAACCTGCTGGTCACGGAGTTGACCCATCAGGATCCCTTCAAGCCGATGGAGAACAGCGAGATGGCGACCCAGGTCTCCCAGTTCGCCACCGTCAGCGGTATCGACGACCTCAATACCTCGTTTGATGATTTCTCCAGCAAAATGATGGCTGAGCAGTCGATACAGGCGGCCAATCTGGTGGGTCATGAGGTGATGATCGAGAGCTATCTCGGTGCACTGCCCAGTGGTGGCAGTCTTACCGGGGGTGTCTATATCCCCTCATCGGCGACCAATGTGAAGCTGCAGATCAGTGACAGCAGCGGCGCACTGATTCGGGAGATCTCTCTGGGTCAGCAGGAGCAGGGTATCACCCAGTTCAGTTGGGACGGCCTTACCGATAGCGGTGACTATGCCGAGCCGGGACAGTATCAGATCAGCGCAACCGCCAGTATCGATGATACCGAGCAGGCCCTGAGCACCATGGTCAACGCCAATGTCGAAAGCGTCAGTATCGGTGGCAGTCAAGGGGTATTGGTCAATCTGGAAGATCTCGGCCTTGTCTCCATCAACGACGTTCTTGAAATCCACTGAGTTTTATAGAGAGGAATAACAAATGGCATTTCGTATCGCACTAAGTGGTCTGGATGCGGCCTCTACCGACCTTGAGGTTACCGGACACAATATCGCCAACGCCAGTACAGTGGGCTTCAAGGAGTCTCGTGCTGAGTTCGCAGACATCTACGCCAACTCCATCAATGACGTGAGCAGCTCGGTGCCGGGTCGTGGTGTGCGGGTCTCCCGCGTAGCACAGCAGTTCAGTCAGGGCAGTACCGAGTTCACCTCCAATAACCTCGATCTGGCGATCAATGGCGAAGGTTTCTATACCATGCAGGACTCTGAAGGTGAACGTTCCTATACCCGCGCGGGTGCCTTCTCTGTGGATAGTGCCGGCTATGTGGTCAACCATACGGGTGCCAGGTTGCAGGTTTTTGAACGCATAGGTTCCACCGGTAGTCTGTTTAACACCAGTACCACCTCGGATCTGAATTTACCGACCATCTCAGGCACGCCCCAGGCAACCACGAATATCGAGACCACGCTCAATCTGAGTGCCGCCGAAACTCCACCGGCAGTCGCCTTTGATGCAACGGTCTTTCCACCGGATACAGACTCCTATAACCACTCTACGGCGACTACCATCTACGACTCTTTGGGTACCGCCCATACGGCCACCATGTTCTATCGCAAAGTCGCGGACAATCAGTGGAATGTCTATACCTTCGTCGATGGGACAAACGTACCGGTTGGCGGTAATACCTTTGCGGATGTGCAGTTCAACACCGCCGGCGCACTGTCGACCAGCACCGGTGATGTGGATGCGGTGGGCAATATCACCATGGATACCTTCAATCCCGGTGGCGGCGCTTCCGCTATCACGGGTCTGACCTTCGACTACAGTGCCACTACCCAGTTCGGTAGCGACTTTTCTGTGAATGAGTTGACCCAGGACGGTTTTACCTCCGGTCGATTGAGTGGCGTCGACGTGGACGCCTCCGGTGTGGTCTTTGCCCAGTTCACCAATGGTCAGTCGGAACCCCTGGGCAAGATTGCCCTGGCCCGCTTTACCAATACCCAGGGTCTTCGTCAGATCGGCGATACCAGCTGGGCGGAGTCATTCTCCTCCGGCAATGCCCAACTGGGTGAGGCGGGTACATCAAGTTATGGTCTGATTCAGTCCGGTGCGCTGGAGAACTCCAATGTGGATCTGGCGACCCAGCTGGTCAATCTGATCACAGCCCAGCGGAACTTCCAGGCCAATGCCCAGGTGATCACCACGGCGGATGCGATCACCCAGTCGGTTATCAACATCCGTTAATAGTCAAACATAACGAGTACGCGGTCCGCTGGTTTCCTCCCCAAGTGTGCGGGGGAGGGGGCCAGCGGCTTTTTTTATTTCCTGAATAACTATCCTGATCAGGGCTTCCTGCCGATGGCTTGCGCGAAATTCGCCACGGGCCATTCTCTGGTCACGTTCACCTGATTTGATCTGTTGATTTTAATCGTTTCCATTCTCAGTTCCTGAGCTAAACTTGTTCAGCAGGTACCACTTGCCATTGCCGGTCAGGGGTACCCAGGAGATAAGTCAGGCATAGACTGTCTCAATAGTTTTTATGTGATGGAGAGAGCCGTTGATAGACGGTTTGAGAGTCAATCTCAAGCCACTTCATCACGCCTATTTGGTATCCTGCGTATTATGTCAGCGACACAGCCAGGGCAGATTGTCTATGAACTGGACCGACAGAATCGGATTTACCGAATAGAGGGACCTTGGGATCGCTTTCTCGAGGAGAACCAAGCGTGTCGTGGTGGATGTGAGGGATTGCATAGAGAGCAGGTGCTGGGAAGAAGGCTGGAGCCTTTCATTCATGATGACAGCACTCGCATGTTCTTTTACACCATTTTTCTCGTCGTCAGGCAGACCCACAGGGCACGACGGGTCGAATATCGCTGCGACTCTCCTGATGAGAAGCGATATATGGAGATGCTGATAGAGTCCCTCGGAAACGGTATGCTAAGACTGACCCACAGCTGTCTCAGAACAGAGCCCATTTCCCCGGCAGTTTTGGTAACTTCGGCTACTGACGAGGCGGATGCCGTTCGCTGCAGCGTCTGCAATCGGATGGAGATCGAAGGGGCCTGGATGGAGCCGGAGCTGGCCTCGATGAGAGAGAGCAGAGAACACTTTCATGTCAGTTATACGGTCTGCCCGCTCTGTCGTCATAATTTAAGTGTATGAAAAATATAAAAAAGCCCGCTGAATTAATTGCGTATTTATTGTTTTAAGTCAAAATCAACTGAAAGCGCCCGGATATACTTATATTCGGGAAATAAATCCAAAATTAAAAAAATACAAGGTATGGCTCAGCATGAACGATGAAAGCATGGAAGAGACCACTATGTCTGATGGTAGTGATGATGTCGTGATGCCCACGCATATCGTGGGTATCGGGGCATCCGCCGGTGGGCTGGAAGCCATCGAGGCCTTTTTTAAACACATGCCGTCGGACAGTGGCGTCGCCTTTGTGGTGATTCAGCATCTGTCGCCGGATCACAAGAGTCTGATGGCTGAGCTCTTATCCAAGCGTACCCAGATGCCGGTGCATCGGGCGGAAGATGGTATGGGGGTCGCGCCCGATGCGGTCTATCTCATTCCGCCGAAAAAGAATCTTCGGGTCTTTCACGGTCGTCTGCTCCTCTCTGAGCAGGACAGGGACGCCCCTGGGATCAATCTGCCCATCGATATCTTCTTTCGCTCCCTGGCGGAAGATCAGGGACCCAAGGCGATTGCCATCGTTCTCTCCGGTACCGGTAGCGACGGTACCAGCGGACTCCGTGCCATCAAGGAGGAACTGGGCATGGTGATGGTGCAGGCGGAGGAGTCTGCGGCCTTCGACGGTATGCCCCGCAGCGCCATCGCTACGGGACTGGTCGACTATATCCTGCCACCGGAGGAGTTGCCGGCACAGTTACTCTCCTATCTGAAGCATCCGTTCACCAGCAAGGATGAGAGTGCTAGCACCATGCTCACCG
>JBNKMQ010000162.1:0-5521 GCA_050293225.1 Sedimenticolaceae bacterium | reverse complement strand
GGCGTTGTGGCGCTTGACAAGGGAACAACCATTCTCTGCGCGCCACGCCTTGATCAAGGGCATGCCTGAAGTCCTGAAAGTCATCTATTTGGTTGCCGGGTTAATAGTGTCCGTTTCCGCCGCCACCCCGGCCGGATCCCTTTCCATTCGATCCCCGTGTCGGGTTGCTGGAGGATGTGCCTCCCTGGGAACCGGAAGCGGCGCGCCGGGATTCATAGCCCATGCCAAACCATGTCCATTCGCTGTCCTTGTCCTCTTTCTGCCACCCCTCCTGCCAACTCTCCATGTTACTGGGTTGTTCCAGGTCGGTATCGACGTCGTCATTTTCGGAGCCGTCGGCCGCCCAGAGCCGCCCCATGGAGAGGAGCAGGAGGATAGTCAGAATGCCTATGTAGGCTGATCGAGTCATAGTCTGCTTCCGATCACAGGTCTGATGTGATCAACGTCTGCCGGAACCTTTACCCGCGCTTTTTCCGCCATTACCGCCGACAGCGGCACTGCCGGAACCGCTGGGGGAACCACCACTGGCGGAACCGCCGCGATTTGCGCCTTGGTACATTGAACCACTGGTGCTGAAACCCTGTCCAGTTGAGGCCTCATCGAACTCGTATCTATGCATGAACTGGTGTCTCTGCTGATACTGGTTTTTCTCTGCGACAGGATCATCTCCCGCTACGGGGTCATCCTCCGATGGGGTATTCGGCGAGGAATCCTCATCCAGAGCATGTATCTTATCCTTCAGTCTGTCCTGGGTCTTCAGTTGGTCCGGGTCGTCGATTTGATCCTGGTCCTTGTCTCTGAGTCGATCCTGGGTCTTCAGTTGGTCCGGATCGTCGATCTGATCCTGATCCTTGTCTCTGAGCTGATCCTGGGTCTTCAGTTGATCCGGGTCATCTATCCTCAGCTGATCTTTTGTGCGGTCCTGATCTTTCAGCAGATCGGGGACATCCACTCGATCCTGATCTTTGATCCTGAGCTGGTCAGCATCATCAGATGCGGCAATTGCGCCAGCAGCGGGCAGTGTCAAGACAAGTGCGATAGAAAGGTGTAATACATTGCGTGGAAATTTCATGGTGTTTCTCCTGTCTGTGATAAATTCTTCACAATTGAAAGTCTAGGCGGCAGCTGTTTCCCGCCAATTTCAGGAGACTGGGGAACTGTTTCAGTCTGTTTCATGGCGCAAGAATGTTGAATTTTTACGTTATGGTTGAGAGAGATGAACGCCGCAAAAAGGAAGTCAATATGGATAAACATAAGATCCTGGTAGTGGATGACGATCCCAAACTGCTGGATCTTGTCCTGAAATATTTAACCAAGGAGGGTTTCAGTGTTGCAGGCGTTGCCGGTGGCAAGGCGATGGATGACTATCTGGCAAAACATCCTGTGGATCTGATTGTGCTGGATCTGATGCTGCCGGGAGAGGATGGATTTTCCATCGCCCGACGCTTGAGGGCGAATAGCGCCATGCCTATTTTGATGCTCTCAGCCCGGGGTGAGGATATCGATCGCATTATTGGATTGGAGGTTGGTGCGGATGACTATCTGGCCAAACCGTTCAACCCAAGGGAACTCTCCGCCCGGGTCAAGGCGATATTGCGCAGGACTCAGGAACTGAACAAGGCGGCGAATTTCATCAATGCTTCGGCGGAGATCTTCAGGTTTGGCCAGTATGAGGTGAACCTTACAACCAGTTCGGTCTCCAGGAATGGCGAACAGGTTAATTTGACAGCTGGAGAGTTCTCGTTGCTTGAGGCTTTTGTACAACACCCCAACAGGATGTTAAGCCGGGATCATCTGATCGAGCTGATCAAAGGTTACGAGCGCTCTCCCTACGATCGCAGTATCGATGTACGGGTCACCCGGCTACGCAAAAAGCTGGAGACAAATCCGGACCAACCGCAGTTTATCCGCACCGTCTGGGGACGTGGATACATCTTTACCCCTCAAGGCAATCAAGAGAGATCGTGAGGCTGTCATTTTCAAAAGATACCCTTTTCGGTCGCACGGCCAAGGCATTTACTTTGGCCTTTTTGCTCTTCTCACTCTTCTCGCTTGGGCTTATCGTCTACTTTGTCACCACGCCGCTGACCCAGCGGGTGGCCAACGACCTTGCGGCACTGGCGGTATTGACGACCCAGATCTGGGTCGAGTTGCCGCCTGAAACCCGTCCTGATTTTGAACGGGAGATGTTGCAACACCACGGTATCGTTATCGGTCTGGCCGAACAGAAGATGGAGCCGGATCCTTTGCCTGAAGACTATCTGCTCGAATTTCAACAGGCACTCAATCAACGCTCCGGCAGACAGCATGAGATTCTTTTCGATAGGGATAGGGCCGATCTGCGCTGGGTGGACATTCCCATGGGAGGGCGAATGATGCGGGTCGGTTTTGATACCCACCGCTTTTTCACTCAAATTCCCCTCACTCTGATACTGATGGTAGCCGCCGGTACCTTGATTGCAGCTGTCACCTCCCTGGTGATGGTGAGACGGGTGACGAGACCCTTGGCCGCCCTGGCAGAGGCATCGACCCGCATCGGTGAAGGTAAACGGGGCGAACCTTTGGCGGAAGAGGGGGCCAGTGAGTTGGTGGAACTGACGCGCAATTTCAACCAGATGGAAAAGCAGCTGCAGATCCTGATGGAGAACAGGACAACACTTTTGGCGGGTATTTCCCATGACCTAAGAACGCCTATTGCACGCATGCAGCTTGAGCTGGAGCTGCTCGGAGACGCTGCCAGCCGTGAGATAATTGAGGGTCTGCGCGCCGATCTCACTGAGATGGATGAGATCATCTCCAGCACACTTCAGCTGAGTAAGGCTATCTCCGAAGAGTCTATGCAACGGGTTGAACTCTGCGAGACAATTGAGGCGGTTCTGAAGGATCCCGGTTTTCAATCAGCAGATATACAGTTCCAGTTTGCCGAGGCTATTTACCGGGATCTGCCCGTCACTGCCTTCAGGCGGGTCATAAACAATCTGCTCGAGAATGCAGTGCGATATGGTCAAGACAGACCGGTGAATATTCGCTGCCGGGAAGCGGCCGGAGAGGTGAAAATCGAAGTCATCGATCAGGGTCCCGGTATCCCTGAAGCGCAGAGGGAGATCGTTTTGCAGCCCTTTAAGCGGCTGGAAGAGTCCCGTAGCCGGTCGTCTGGCGGTAGTGGACTGGGATTGGCCATTGTCGATCAACTCTGTCGTATGAACCAGTGGCGCTTCGAACTCGATGGCGGCGAGGCGGGTGGCACCATCGCCAGGTTATATTTGCCTTGAATCCGGGTGGCCCACAATGCACAGCATCTGTATATCTTGAAAATGTGATGAATGCCCACTTGGCTTTAAATATCAATACTTATCAATGAGCTGAGCAGAGGTCTGCATACCAGCGATTGCCTGAATCGTGTGATGCTGAGACAGCGTTGGACAGAATTCAGCCCAAAGTATTACAAATGTTTCATCTCCGAGGTGATCCGCAACAGCTTGATACAGCTTAATCCTCTACTCGGATATAAGATCTCCAGCCACTGGTGAACAGCCAGGCGACCAATCAATAAATTAAAAAATTAATGCTGGAGCGTTTGAATTATGTATGTTTCAAGGACCTTGACTAGCGTAGCACTGTTGTCTCTTTCACTCGTAACCTTTACAGGTTACTCACAGGCCGCAGGAGGAAAGTTTTCTGCTGGAATGCGCGCTGGCGGCAATCAGACCCAACAGAGTTCGGATACTACCGAGCTCGATTTCAACGAAGCCACTCATCTTGCCTTCATGCGTGAAGAGGAGAAGCTGGCACGGGATGTCTACACCAAGCTGGGTATGTTCTATCCGGATTCGGTGGTGTTCGGGAAGATTGACGATTCTGAACAGCGACATACCGACGCAGTCAAGGGCGCTATGGAACAGCACGGTCTGCAAGATCCCAATAGCAATGACAATCTCGGTGTGTTCACCGGTGAGGCATACGGGGAGTATTTCACCGAGAAGTATGAATATCTGGTCAACAAGGCGTCCAATAGCGAGTTGGATGCCCTCTATGTGGGAGCCCTTATCGAGGAACTCGACATGATGGATATCAATCGTTGTCCGCAGGAGATCGTACAGCAGGACAACGGAGTGGATGGCGAGTCAGAGTGCGGACTCGTCTACACAGACGAAGCCGATATCGTCAATCTGTACGAATCACTGATTAATGGTTCTGAAAGCCATCTACGTGGCTATGTCAGGGCCATCGAAGCCATGCTTGGCAAAGGCACCTATACCGCACAGGTGTTGAGCCAGGAAGAGGTCGATGCAATTCTAGGACGCTGACACCTCTCGGGCGAGTGCGGTTCGGACTCGGAGTGGGTGGTCGGTTGCTGTGCCCTCAAAAGGGCCAAAGACTCCACCCACTCTCCAGTTCGTCTTTGCACTTGCCAATCTGCACCGCATAGCGTTTGGCATTGCTTTCTACCTTACGTGCCACCTTCATCAGCCAGGCCTTCTTCTTGTAGGTCTTGCGCTTAAACCCCCCGTGGCCTTCGTGATAGGCGAGGTACTGGTTGTAGGCGTCCCACTTTGAGATGCCGAGTTTGCGATGGCTGATATTGCCATACCAGCCGATGAAGTCGACAGCATCTTCGTAATCGTCCCGATCGGCCCAGCGGTTGCCGGTTTTCTCCCGGTACCAGTCCCAGGTGCTGTCCTTGACCTGGGCATAGCCATAGGCGGAGGATTTACGAAACCAGGGAATGAACCAGAAGAGCTTATCCCGTGGCGGCTTGGCGTCGTGCTTGAAGCTGGATTCCTGGTGAATGATGGCCAGTTGAACGTGGATTGGTACCCCCCACTTTTCGAAACTCTCCTGGGAGGCCTCATACCAGTCGTCTTTCTCCGTGAAGATACTGCAGGCGTTGTTGGTGTTCTTGGGTGGCGAGGTGGAACAGCCGCTCAGCAGGAGGCAGAGCAGGCCGGCGCATAGTCCATTAACTAACTGTTTTTGCATCAAAATGTCACTGGATCGAGGCTTGAGGGTTCCACTGCCCGGGAAATGCGTATAATAGCGGCCGGATTTAAATCCCATAACCGGGGGGGAGGAGCGCTGCTCTTCACCATCACCGGTATCAATATAACAAAAGGAGCGATCAATGAAACTCATTCTCTTGGGGGCACCCGGCGCCGGAAAAGGCACCGTCGCAAAACGTCTCACTCAACTCGACGGCTCAGTCCAGATCTCTACCGGCGACATCCTGCGTGGCGCCGTTGCGGCGGGCAGTGAGCTGGGTAAAAAGGCAGAGGCCTTCATGAAGGCCGGCGACTTGGTTCCGGACGACCTGATCATGGGCATTATGGAAGAGCGGCTGCAGGAACCTGACTGCGCCAATGGCTTCCTGCTCGACGGCTTCCCCCGCACCATTCCTCAGGCCGAGGCGCTGAAGGAGCTGCTGAACCGGATCAACGTCAGCCTCGACTTCGCAGTTGAGATCGACGTGCCCCGTGACGTCATCCTCGACCGTCTCACCACCCGTCGTACCTGTGTCGACTGT
>JBNKMQ010000161.1:0-4966 GCA_050293225.1 Sedimenticolaceae bacterium | reverse complement strand
AACGGGTGAACAGCCGGCTGACCGTTTCCACTGCCAGCCCCAGATAGTTGCCGATCTCGTGCCGCGACATGCTGAGAAAGAAATCGCTGGCGGAAAAGCCGCGCTGCTTGAAGCGTTCGGAAAAACTGAGAAGAAACGAGGCGAGTCTCTCCTCGGCGCTCTTTTTGCCCAGCAGGGTGAGCATCTCTGTATCCTGGCCGATTTCGCGGCTGAGCAGGCGATACATCTGGTGCTGCAGGCTGGGCATGATGGAGCTGAGTGATTCCAGCTGTGAGAAGGGGATTTCACAGACCGCGGTTGTTTCGAGGGCTATCGCAGAGCAGTTGTGATTGTCGTCCTGTATGGCGTCCAGGCCAATCAGCTCACCCGGAAGGTGGAATCCCAGGACCTGTTCACCACCGTCTTCATTCGGTGAATAGGTTTTCACCGATCCACTGGTGATGACCCGCAAGCTGTTGAACTTGTCGCCGCCTCGGTAGAGATGATCGCCGCGGTGATAGGGACGGCCCCTTTTGATGATGGTGTCAAGGCGTTCAACATCTTCGGGTGTCAGCCCCATGGGAAGGCAAAGGGTTGAAAGGCTGCAGTTTTTGCAGGCGACCTTGATATTCTCAAATGAGACAACTTTTCTGCTCGTCAATGAACCGCTCCAGCACAGGGCACATCGCTGCCAATGGTATCACCCCGCCTATTTTTCCAGAAGTTCTTGATCCGGATCAAGTTATTTTACCCTTTTTACTTCCTTAGATCATTTTGCATTAAAAAAGCCGACCATCAGGCCGGCTTTTTCAGTGCTGTATGCCGATCGCTTATTTAGCGGGAGCAGCAGGAGCAGCAGGCGCGGCGGGTGCGGCGGGATAGCCGTAACCATAAGGTGCACCATAGGGTGCACCGTAGGGTGCGCCATAGCCCCAAGGACCACCACCATAACCGTATGGACCGTAGCCGTAATAGTCACGATAGTAGTTGTTGCCGCGTCCATAACCGGAGCCGCGGCCACTGCCACTCATACCAAAACTGAAATCTCCAGATCCATCGCCCCAGCCATCGCCCCAGCCATCGTTGTTCCAGCCACGGTTACCCCAGCCTGGACCGCCCCACCATGCAGAAGCGCTGGTGGAGGCTGCAACGAGAGCGGCGACACTCAGGACTTTAATAAATTTAGTCATGCTTTCTTCCTCTTAAAGATTGATTTATTATAGAACTGCGGATTTCTGATAAAAAACAAATAGTTGGTCGTTACAAATGGGTAAGTGCATGGCTATCGATCCCGAATCTCCATCTTTTTGCCGAGTCAGTCATGCCGGGTAACAGCCAACCAGTCTCTGTGATTGTTATTTGCGGAAATCGCCAAATGATTATAGACCTTAAGTTATTAGAATCAAACGATCTCATTAAATAACACAAGGATGTCAGATCTCTCTTCACGCTGTTTATTCGATTGAGACAGGAGGTCCGATCTGTTACTGTGTACTCCCGTCCGATTCCCCTTTATCCAGTGCATCAACTTGAAGTTTCATGACTAGATTTATATTTATCACGGGCGGCGTTGTTTCCTCCCTCGGCAAAGGAATCGCCTCTGCATCCCTGGCCTCTTTACTCGAAGCCCGCGGACTCGATGTCACCATGATCAAGCTCGATCCCTATATCAACGTGGATCCGGGTACCATGAGTCCATTTCAGCACGGCGAAGTCTTCGTCACAGAGGATGGCGCCGAGACCGATCTGGACCTGGGTCACTATGAGCGATTCCTGCGCAGCACCATGGGAAGGAACAATAACTTCACCACGGGTCAGATCTACGACAGTGTGATCCGCAAGGAGCGTAAAGGCGAGTATCTTGGCGGCACGGTGCAGGTGATTCCGCATATCACCAACCAGATCAAAGAGAGCGTCCTGCTGGGCGCCGGCGACAAGGATATCTGTCTGGTCGAGATCGGCGGTACTGTGGGTGACATCGAGTCCCTGCCGTTCCTCGAGGCGATTCGTCAGATGGGTGTGGAGATGGGGCCTCAGCGCGCCATGTTCATGCACTTGACCCTGGTGCCTTATATCAAGACCTCCGGTGAGATCAAGACCAAACCGACCCAACACTCGGTGAAAGAGCTTCGCTCTATCGGTATCCAGCCCGATATCCTGGTCTGTCGTTCAGAGCAACCTCTGCCGTCGTCTGAGCGTAAAAAGATCGCCCTCTTCACCAATGTGCAGGAGAAGGCGGTCATCTCTGCTGTCGATGCCGATTCGATCTATCGGATTCCCGTCTTGTTGCATGCCCAGGAGATGGACGAGCTGGTCAATCAACAGTTCGGTCTCGACCTGCCGCCGGCAGATCTCACCGAATGGGAGCACTATCTGGAAGGTCTGGATAACCTGCAGCGGGAGGTCAAGATCGCCATGGTGGGCAAGTACGTCCATCTGACCGAGGCCTACAAATCCCTCTCCGAGGCCCTGGTACATGCCGGCGTGCACACGGGTAATCGGGTAAAGATCCACTATGTGGATTCCGAGCAGATCGAGAAGAGCGGCGTCGACTGTCTGAAAGAGATGGATGCCATTCTGGTTCCCGGCGGTTTCGGTAACCGGGGTGTCGAGGGCAAGATCGCCGCAGTTCGCTACGCTCGGGAGAACGGTGTGCCCTATCTGGGTATCTGCCTGGGTATGCAGGTGGCGGTGATTGAGTTCGCGCGTAATGTGGCCAAGCTGGAAGATGCCCACAGTACCGAATTCAATCGCAACACACCCCATCCGGTCATAGGCCTGATTACCGAGTGGCTGAATGCGGACGGCAAGGTGGAGAAGCGCAACGAGAGTTCCGACTTGGGCGGCACCATGCGCCTGGGCGGGCAGGAGTGCCAGCTGGGGCCGAATAGTCTGACCAAACAGCTGTATGACAAAGAGGTAATCGTCGAGCGTCACCGCCACCGCTATGAGTTCAACAACAGTTATCTGGACGACATCGTTACCGCCGGCATGAAGGTTGCCGGCCGCTCGGTGGATGGTCGTTTGGTAGAGATCGTTGAGATCCCCGATCATCCCTGGTTCGTTGCCTGCCAGTTCCATCCGGAATTCACTTCGACACCCCGCTATGGTCATCCGCTCTTCTCCGGCTTCATTGAAGCGGCGAGAAAGCATAAGGATGCCAGCGCATGAGACTCTGCGATTTCGAAGTCGGCCTGGAGCAGCCGATCTTCCTCATCGCAGGTCCTTGTGTCATAGAGAGCGAAGCACTGGCGATGGAGACCGCCGGGCAGCTCAAGGCGCTTAGCGCTGAGCTGGGCATCCCATTCATCTATAAGTCATCGTTCGATAAAGCGAACCGCTCATCCGGCGAGAGTTTTCGCGGCCCGGGTCTGGACAAGGGCCTACAGATCCTGCAGAAGGTGAAGCAGGAGATCGGTGTGCCGGTGTTGACCGATGTGCACGAGGACACCCCTCTGGCCGAAGTGGCTGAGGTGGTGGATGTGCTGCAGACCCCGGCATTCCTCTGCCGGCAGACCAACTTTATTCAGAGTGTGGCGCGCCAGGGCAAACCGGTAAATATCAAAAAGGGTCAGTTTCTAGCCCCTTGGGATATGGCCCATGTGGTGGAGAAGGCCAGAGCGGTGGGCAACCAGCAGATCATGGTCTGCGAAAGGGGCGCCTCCTTCGGTTACAATAATCTGGTCTCGGATATGCGCTCTCTGGCGGTGATGCGCGAGACCGGAGCGCCGGTGGTATATGATGCCACCCATTCTGTGCAGCTACCGGGTGGTCAGGGGAGTAGCTCTGGCGGGCAGCGTGAGCATGTTCCCGTATTGGCCAGAGCGGCCGTTGCGGCGGGAGTTGCCGGTCTCTTTATGGAGACCCACCCCGAGCCGGAAAAGGCCCTCAGCGATGGCCCCAATGCCTGGCCGTTACCGAGGATGCGGGAACTGTTGGAGACCCTGGTAAGCATTGATAGCGCCGTTAAAGCGAAGGGCTTTATCGAAACGGATCTATAATACGGCGCATGGGATCTACGAATTTTTTATACAACTTATTAAGTTATTAACCCACGACAGAATACGGAGATAAAATGTCCGAAATCGTTGACGTACGTGGTCGAGAGATCCTCGATTCACGGGGTAACCCAACCATTGAAGCCGATGTGTTTACTGCAGACGGCGCTATCGGTCGCGCCATGGTGCCTTCAGGTGCATCCACCGGCTCTCGCGAGGCCCTGGAGCTGAGAGACGGGGATAAGTCTCGCTATCTTGGTAAAGGCGTGATGAAGGCGGTATCCCATGTGAATGGGCCACTGAGAGATGCCCTGATCGGGCTCGAGGTCACCGATCAGACCGCTGTGGATCAGACCATGCTCGATCTGGATGGCACCGAGAACAAGGCCAACATGGGTGCTAACGCCCTGTTGGGTGTCTCCCTGGCCACTGCCCATGCAGCGGCCCAGGAGCGGGCAATGCCCCTCTATCGTTCCCTCTCCTCAGGTCCCTATCGACTGCCGGTGCCGATGATGAATATCATCAACGGCGGTGCCCATGCGGATAACAGTGTCGATCTGCAGGAGTTCATGATTCTGCCGGTGGGTGCCGGTTCGATTCGTGAGGCGGTTCGCTACGGTGCCGAGGTTTTTCACTCCCTGGCGAGTGTACTCAAGGGTCAGGGCATGGCCACTGCGGTAGGCGACGAAGGGGGTTTCGCACCCAATCTCCCCTCCAATGAGGCAGCCATCGACGTGATCCTGGAAGCGATCGAAAAGGCAGGCTTTAAGGCCGGCAGCGATATCTATCTGGGTCTCGATGTGGCCAGTTCCGAGTTCTATGAGGACGGGGTCTACAATCTCGCCTCGGAAGGCCGCAAGTTCAATGCCGAGGAGTTCACCGACTACCTGGCGGCCTGGGTCGACCAATATCCCATCATCACCATCGAAGACGGCATGGCCGAAGACGATTGGGAAGGTTGGGCCAAATTGAGTCAACGCATTGGTAAA
>JBNKMQ010000160.1:0-11427 GCA_050293225.1 Sedimenticolaceae bacterium | reverse complement strand
GAGGGGGCCCTCGACCGGGTAGGTGGCGACGGGGACGCCGCAGGCCATGGCTTCGAGCATGACCAGGCCGAAGGTGTCGGTCTTGCTGGGGAAGACCATGAGGTCGGCGGAGGCGAGGTGTCTGGCCAGGTCGCCGTTCTCGCGGTAGCCGAGGAAGTGGGCCTCGGGGTATTTCTGCTTCAGATCCTCCAGGGCCGGGCCGTGGCCGATGACGACTTTGGAGCCTTCCAGGTCGAGGTTGAGGAAATCCTCGATGTTCTTTTCCACCGCCACCCGGCCCAGATAGATGGCGATGGGGCGGGGCAGGTCCATGACCGACTCCTCCCTGGGGACGAAGTGGTCGATATCGACACCCCGGGTCCAGTACTTCAGGTTCCTGAAGCCATGATCCTCCAGCGTCTTCTTCATGGAACTGGTGGCGACCATGGTGAGAACCGCCTTGTTGTGGAAATTGCGCACGAAGGCATAGGAGAGACTCAAGGGGACAGGCGCACGCAGTCGCACATACTCGGGAAAGCGGGTGTGGTAGGTGGAGGTGAAGGGGAAGTTGTTGCGCAGGCAGTAGCGACGTCCGGCCCAGCCCAGTGGACCTTCGGTGGAGAGATGAATCGCGTCGGGTTGAAACTCATCCAGCATCTGCTTGAGTTTGCGATAGGGGAAGAGCACCAGAGGGATGTCGGGGTAGGTCGGCATCGGTACACTGCGAAATGCCTGCGGGTTGATGCAGAGTATCTCGTGGCCCCACTCCCGCAACAGGGTGATGGTCTTATTGAGGGTCCTGACGACGCCGTTAACTTGTGGATACCACGCGTCCGTTACTATCGCTATGCGCATAATTGTTTTCTTTCTCGTCGAGTAATTTTAGTGAGTCGTCGACCCATCGGATGAGTCTTAATCTGCCGTCGGCCTCTTCCGCCAGGGCGGTACAGCTCTCCACCCAGTCGCCGCAGTTGGCGTAGGTGATGCCGTCGAAGTCGGAGATCACTGCATGGTGGATGTGTCCGCAGATGACGCCGTCCATCTCCCGCTCCCGGGCGGCATGGATGACGGCGTCTTCGAAGTTGCCGACATATTTCACCGCCTCTTTCACCTGTTGCTTCAGGTAGGCGGAGAGGGACCAGTAGCGAAATCCGAGTCGGCGTCGTGCCACATTGAACCAGCGGTTGAGCCAGAGCAGCAGGTCGTAGGCGCCACTGCCGAGATGGGCCAGCCACTTGTTGTTCATGACGACACAGTCGAACTCGTCGCCGTGCAGGATCAAAAAGCGTTTGCCGTCGACGGTTTCATGTACCGCCTCCTGGCAGACATCGACGCCGGAGAAGTGGAAGTCATGGTAGTCACGAAAGAGTTCATCGTGGTTACCGGGGACATAGACGACCCGGGTGCCCTTGCGCGCCTTGTCGAGTACCAGCCGGACGATCTCGTTATTGATCGCCGGCCAGTGCCAACCCGATTTCATCTTCCACACGTCGAAGATGTCGCCTACCAGGTAGAGGGTGTTGCATTCATTGTGTTTGAGGAAGTCGAGGAGGTATTCTGTTCTGGCGGCCCGCAGGCCAAGGTGGGTGTCGGATATGAAGATACTCTTGTATTTTAGTCTCATCATAGTGTTCCAGGCTTGACTTGGTGCGCACATTAGTGACTATCTGTTGCATCAATGTGATCATTCGATGATTGTTTTATGACAGTGTCGATTTTTATTCTTTAAGCTGGTAGAAGTGCGCTCACTATGGTTATGCAATCAGAAAATAATGTCGGCGTGCGCCGCCTGATCAACGCCTTACGCTGGACGGTCAAAGGCTTTCGTTCCACCTTTAAAAATGAGGAGGCTTTTCGTCAGGAGGTATTCCTGACCTTGGTGCTGGCGCCCTTGGGCCTCTGGCTAGGGGATAACGGCATTGAGCGAGCCTTGCTCATCGGCCCCTTGTTGATCGTGCTGATTGTTGAACTGCTCAACAGCGCCATCGAGTCGGTTGTGGACAGGATCAGTACGGAACAGCACAAGCTCTCGGGACGGGCCAAGGATCAGGGATCTGCTGCAGTATTCATCTCCCTGTTGTTGGTAGTGGTCTGCTGGGTGTTGGTACTATTCAACTAACTCGGATGAATCTCCAGCAACCGTCATTCCTGCGCATACCAAGGACTCTTCCCTCGGGTGAAGGAGGGAATCCATCTGATTTTGTAGGCATGGATGACAGGCTTCGCTTTGCGCACGGGTTTTTATTCCCCCTCTCCCTGGCCCTCTCCCGCAAGGGGAGAGGGGATGCACAGATCAAGCATCGGTGTAAACTGGCTGTTTATTTGTTGAGCCTGACCGGCAGTTTTTACACTGCTCGAATAGAACGTTCCCTCTCCCTTCAAGGGTGGGGGAAACGCAGATTAAGTATCGGTGTAAACTGGTTGTTTATTTGCAGAATCTGACTGGCAGTTTTTACACTGCTCGAATAGAACGTTCCCTCTCCCCTTGCGGGAGAGGGACAGGGAGAGGGGGAGATATAACCTTTGATCCACACAAACACCCCAACTCAAAACTCAGAGTCGCTGTGAGCAAGTGATCATATTGGCTGAGCAGCGCAGGTAATCAGGTTATTCAATCTAACTGCATTGACTATGATTGATATTATGAATGACTTCACTCCGCCCGAAGGCCTGGAACCGCAGATCCGTCATGCCGTGCGTGCGGTAGTGGTTCGCGATGGGGCTGTGCTGATGCAGAAAAAACAGGCGCCAGAGCGTGGGACTTGGTATACCTTGCCGGGGGGCGGCCAGGATGTAGAGGAGAGCATGACCTCCGCCCTGATCCGCGAATGTGAAGAGGAGATAGGTACCACTGTCCAGGTCGGTGAACTGCTCTCCATGGCGGACTTCTTCAAAAGGCGTGACACCACCTTTCCCTCCACTCGCCATTTAATCGAGTGCTACTTCTCCTGCGAGGTGGATGCAGACTACCAGCCCTGTTCCGGCAGCCATCCCGACAAACATCAGGTGGATGTGGTCTGGTTGCCGGTTGCTGAGTTGGATCGGGTAAAGCTCTTTCCCGATGATCTCAAGACACATCTGCCGCAACTGATTGAGCAGGGTGCCAAGGGTTATCTCGGAGTGATCGACTGAGATGACACTGCCAAAGAGTATCCGAGAGAATCTACACTTCCTGCTGGCGGAGACCGGTTCCCATCTGGAGCTGTTGAAGGAGTATCTCAATCTCCCTTCAGCAGGTATCCCTACACGGCTGCTGGATCGTCAGGGTTACGTGGAGAATCTTTGCCTGAGTATCCATAACCACTGCCTGCGAGAGCTGGCGTCCGGTAAGCCTAAGAATCTCGATCCGCAACACTTTCGTTCCGTGGAGATCATCTCCAGCCAGCTGGAGCGTATCGCCGAACTCTGTCGCGATGCGGTGCTGCAGGGCTCTCATCTGCACAACAAGAAGCTGCTCAAGGCGAAGGACTATCTGGAGATGCTCGACCGGGTCAGTAACGGTGTCGAGCTGATCGAACAGGCGCTGGAGGAGAAGGATACCAAGCGGGCGCTGAAGATCGGTGAGGTGGAGCAGTATCTCGACCGGGGATATCAAAAGCAGCTCGATAAGGGCGTGCGGGCGCTGAAAAAGGATAAGCGGCCAGAGGATCGAATCTCCCTGATCCTGCTGAGCCATCGCATCGAGCAGATGGGTGACGCGCTCTTGCGCATCAGCGAGGCGATCATCTCCGATACCATGGGGCAGCACTTCACCACCGAGAGATACCATGCGCTGAATGCCTCGATCCACCAGCTGCCATCGGTACAGGCCATGGATCAGGTACAGGTGGAGAAGATTGCCGAAACCCGTTCCGGTAGCGCCATCAACGCGGTGTCGGCGGGTGGCAACGGCTATGACGCCATCTTCAAGGATGGGCAGAAGCGCAAACTGAAAGAGGAGCGGGCTCGGGTCAGGGATTGGCATGAGATCCTGCCGGGTCTGGCGCCGCAGATACTCTCTTATCACAAGAAGGGCGAATCTGCGGCCCTGCTGGTGGAACACCTGGCTGGGGAAACCCTAGAACAAATTCTCTTACATGGCTCCGATGAGTTATTGCAGGAGGTCTTCGATCAATTGACCCGTACTTTGAGACAGGTATGGGACGAGACCCGCACAAAAAAGCCGGTCTCGGCGGACTATATGAAACAGCTGAGTAAACGGTTGGATGCGGTGTATGAGGTCCATCCCCAGTTCAAGCAGCCTGCGAGTCGTATTGGCAGTGCCAAAATCTCATCATTCGATCAACTGCTGGCGCAGTGCAGTCTGCTGGAGAGCGATCTGAGCGCACCCTTCTCGGTCTATATCCATGGCGACTTCAACGTGGATAACATCATCTACGATCCGGGCGAGGGGAGGATCAACTTTATCGATCTGCATCGATCCCGTTATATGGACTATCTGCAGGATGTCTCTGTCTTTATGGTCTCGAACTATCGGTTGCAGGTTTTCGATCCGAGGGTGAGAGCGCGAATCGCCGAACTCTGTGACGCCTTCTACCATTTCGTGCGGGCCTATGCCCGCAAACGGGGAGATGAGAGTTTCGAACTCCGATTGAGTCTGGGTCTGATACGCTCATTGACGACATCCACTCGCTTTATCCTCGACAAGTCTCTCTCCCGCGCCATGTTCTTTCGCGCTATCTATCTGATGCAGAGATTGCTGGAGGCAGCGTCATCAGAGAAAAAATATAAAACCCCTATTCAGGAGATCTTTGTTGGCTAAACCCAAGATAGGTGTGGTCGGTATCCCCGGCAAGTGGTCCACCGAGGCCCTGGCGGATGCCATCGAGGCGGCAACCGGTTTTCGCCTGGTCATCGACATGGCAGAGGTGAATGCGAAGCTTGATACTGGCAGCCTGCACTACTACGACTGGAATCTCTCCCAACTCGACGCATTGGTGGTGAAGAAGATCAGCCAGGTCTACAGCCCCAGCGCCGTGGATCGGCTGGAGATGTTGCGCATGCTGGAGCGGGCCGGGGTGCGGGTATTCAGTCCGGTGGATTCGATGCTCGGTCTGATTAACCGGCTGAGCTGTACCATGTCGCTCTACAATGCAGGTATCCCGATTCCACAGACCCGGGTTACCGAAAACCTGGCCGCTGCCACCTCGGCGGTGTGGGATTTCGAGTCGGCGGTATTTAAACCGCTCTTCTCCACCAAGGCCCGGGGTATGACAGTGATCGATACCCACGACGGTCCAGGGACAATGCAGCGGGAGATCGAGGCGTTCCATGCCGAGAACCCGGTGATGTATATCCAGAAGAGACTCAACCTCTGCGGCAAGGATCTGGGTATGGTCTTTCTGGGAGGTGAATATCTCGGCAGCTACGCCCGGGTCGGTCGCGCCGGGGCCTGGAACACCACGATTCTCAGCGGTGGCCACTACGAAGGCTTTGAGGCCGATGACGAATTAGTCGAACTGGCAAGCAAGGCCCAGGGAATCTTCGGTCTCGATTTCACCACCGTCGATGTGGCCCTGACCGATCAAGGTCCGGTGGTGTTTGAGGTCTCCGCCTTTGGCGGATTTCACGGCGCCTTGAAAGGCATTGGGATAGATGCGGCGGCGAAGTATGCGGATTATATATTGAAGGAGCTGTCACAATGATCGCGCCCGTGGCCTGGCCTGAACCCAAGTCAGTGGAAGATCTGGTCCCACTGCTGTTGCGGGAGGCGGATCTGTTAGAGAAGCCCTTGAGTCTCTCGGTGGGTGATCTGGGAGTGGATATCCGATCCAACAGTCAACACCTGCTCGATCGACTGGCTGACTACTTCTCCCATCTCATTCACAAACCGGTTGAGGAGCGGATCGAGATCATCGCCATTGAGCATGAGGTGTTGGAGACCAATCTCCCATTTCAGGATTGGCGGCGTGAGCCGGGCAAAAAGGGCCGCAAGGATGCCTACTACGATCTACCCGGTGGGCGGCTGGTGTTGAAGGTGCGAACCGGGATGCTCTTTCTGCAGAGCGAGTCCCACCGCATCGTGGCCGGTCCCTGTGTGCAGTATGACAATCAGCTGATCAACTTTATCAACTCCCAGGTGATGAACCGCTTGCAGCATCAGGGCTGGTTGATCAACCATGCCGCTGCCCTGCGACTGGGTGAGTCGACCCTGGGGGTGGCGGGATTCTCCGGCAACGGTAAATCGACTCTGATGCTGCATCTGATGGAGCATCCGGAGAGTTGCTATCTGACCAATGACCGGCTCTTCCTGAAACAGGAGGAGAGTGGGGTGAAGGCGGTGGGTATCCCCAAACTGCCAAGGGTCAATCCAGGCACTGTGATCAATAATCCCCGTCTGGCACCGCTGATATCTGCCGAGAGAGAGGCAGCCCTGAGGGAACTGCCACTGCAGGAGCTGTGGGAGCTGGAGGAGAAACACGATGTGGATGTGGCGGATCTCTACGGTCCCCAGCGCATCGATACCTCCACCCCTTACGCCCTGGATGCCATGTTGATTCTCAACTGGTCGCGGGAGGCCGAGTCTCCTGTGGCCCTGCAGCCTGTGGATCTGGCTGAGAGACCGGATCTGCTGCCTGCCCTGATGAAATCACCAGGACCTTTCTACCAGGACCTCGCTGGACGCTTCCTGCGGGATGACGATGCCCAAAACGAGTCGGTTTATCTAGAATTGCTGAAAGATGTTAGGGTGTTGGAAGTGACAGGTAAAATGGATTTTGCGCAACTGAGAGAGATCTGTTTCCAACGTTGGTGATGTTTGAGAGGTTAGAAAAATAATGTCCCGAGAACTCATGCTACTCAGACATGGCAAATCGGATTGGAGCGAGCAGGTGGAGGATTTCGCCCGGCCCCTGAAAGACCGGGGTAAGCGGGCTGCTCAGCGCATGGGGGTCTGGCTGCAACAGCAGGAACTGATGCCCGACCTGATTATCAGCTCCCCCGCCGAGCGAGCCATTACCACAGCGGAGAAGGCGGCCAAGGCGATGGGTCTGGATGGTCGCGCCATCGCTCAGGATCGACGGATCTACGCCGCAAGGGTGGAGGACCTGCTGCAGGTTCTCGCCGATGTGCCCGACAAGCCCGCAAGGGTGATGTTGGTGGGCCATAATCCCGGCCTGGAAGATCTCACAGAATATCTGGAAGGCAAATCCATCCCTCTGCCCGCCGATGGCAAGCTGCTACCCACTGCCGCCCTGGCGGTGATCGAATTGCCGGATGACTGGTCCGAGCTGAAGGCGGGGGATGGACAACTCACTGGAATAACCCGCGCCAGCAGCATGCCGAAGAAGTTCCCCTTTCCCGATCAAAAAGGTAAAGAGCAGCGCGATCGGCCTGCCTACTACTACCGACAATCATCGGTGATCCCCTATCGCTTCAATGAGGGGGAAATTGAGATCCTGGTGGTGCGCTCAAGCAAGCAGAAACACTGGGTCGTGCCCAAGGGTGTCAGCGATCCCGCTACCAGTCTGCAGGCCTCCGCCGCTAAGGAAGCGTTCGAAGAGGCTGGTGTGAAAGGGGAGGTTGGTGAAGAGGCTCTCGGCAGTTA
The DNA here is from genome assembly GCA_050293225.1 of Sedimenticolaceae bacterium. Classification (GTDB taxonomy): domain Bacteria; phylum Pseudomonadota; class Gammaproteobacteria; order Chromatiales; family Chromatiaceae; genus Thiodiazotropha. Next base: position 3,902 of record JBNKMQ010000160.1, on the reverse strand, counting down.
TGCATATGAAAAGTGGGGTGCCGAGTGTAAAGTGCAGGTCTATCCCATGGAAGTTAAGGAGATTCTTCCCGAAACGGAGTGGGAGGAGAGCCATCGCGGACGCGAGTGGTTGTCGCCCAAGCAGGCGATGAAACGACTTAAACAGGCAGAACTCTCACCGATGATCGAGATGTTGGTGAAGCAGCTAAAGGCCAAGTCGTAGAGATAAGATTGCACAGAGATCGATGGAGAGAGATTGCGTATGAGTCAGGCGCCAAGGGTCATTGCTGCACTGTTGCGGCACGGCGATTATCACCAGTTGAAGGACACTCCCAGCTCCATGCAACCCTTTCCACTTACCGAAAACGGTATCGAGCAGGCTCAAAGGGCGGTTGATCTAATATTGCGTGCCCTCAATCTCTTCAAGTGGAGTTTCCATGTGGAGATCGATAGCTCCTGCCTGCTACGAAGTTGGCAGACGGCGGAGGTGGTGAGGAAAGGCATAAAAAAGAGTGCATTGCTGGCGACCACCGTGTCCCAGTTCGACGCCCTGGCGGAACGTAATCTGGGAGCAGGGTGTAATCTCAGTCGTCGACAGATCGAGCAGGTACTCTCCGCCGACCCCCGTTGCGCCAGCCTGCCGGAGGATTGGAAATCCAACAGCTACTATCGACTTCCCCTGCAGGGTGCCGAATCCCTGATGCAGGCGGGAGAGCGTGTCGCAGTCCATATCGATAATCGCATGGCCAAATTGCAGACCGAGGTGACCCGGGATACGGTGAAACTCTTCGTCGGCCATGGCGCCGCCTTTCGTCATGCGGCCTATCATCTGGGCATACTTGAATACAAGCAGATCTCAGCCCTTAGCATGCACCACTGTCGGCCAATATTTTTCGAGCGTCGCATGGTAGGAGACTGGCAGCACCTTACCGGTGAGTGGAAGGTGCGAAATAAAGGTGAGGAATTTGCAGACTGATGCTGCCAAGTCGATAAGGGCCTTCCATCGCAAGCGACTACCAGATTACAAGGGCAGCGCATTTGTTGGCGCTCGACTACCTGATGAGAGTGAACTCTGGCTACCGGGAAGATATCAATCCGTAGCCAAGGCCCCTGGTCAGCGAAGTTCGACCGCAAAACTTCTCAGCGAGCTGGTGCAGAAAGAGTCCTGGCGTTGGCCGCAGCGGAGACTCTTCTTCTTCTCCGATCTGCATGCCGATGCGGATGCCTTCATCGCCTCACTGGTGGCCTCCGGTGGTATCAAAAAGACCGGTAAAAAAGATAGCGATATCAAACTGACCAAGGTCGGCAAAAAGGCCAACTTTGTTATCGGTGGTGACTGCTTCGATAAAGGCCCGAGTAATTTAAGATTGCTGCGGGTGATCGATCAGCTGATCAAACAGGGGGCGAGGATCAGGATTCTGGCCGGTAATCACGACATTCGTATCAAGCTGGGTATCAGCTCTGTGGGGATGCCGGCCGATCCTCGACAGGATCACTTCTTTATCCGCATGGGTAGCAAGGCGATCCCGATGTTGAAAGAGATCACCGATGAGTATCTGCAGGGAAAAGATGCCTTAAAGGGAATCCCTTCCACTCGTACCTGTCGCAGTCGTCTCTATCCTCCCAAGCGTTGGTTCAAGGAGTTTCCCAAGCTGGCCAGCTGGATTATGCCGGACAAGCGGGCAGCGAAAGAGGTAAAACGGCTGAGAGAGAAGATTGAATCTTTCGAGACCGATTGTCAGGCCGCCGGTCTCAGCCTGCGACAGGTCTACGCCGCTGCTTTGAAATGGCAGTCCCTGTTTCTGCACAAGGATGGAGAGTTCAGCTGGTTCTTCAAGCGTATGCGTCTGGCTTACCGACGGGGTTCTTTTCTCTTTGTGCACGCCGGTATCGACGATCGAACCGCCAAGCTGATCAACCGCCGAGGGGTCAAACAACTCAATCAGGACTTCAATGAGCATGTGGAGGATGAGTTCTTTGAGTTCTACTATGGCCCCCTGGCGAATACCATCCGTACCAAATATCGGGATGTGGATATGCCCCTGACCCGCAAGGGGGTGGATCTGCTGCACGATGCCGGTATCTATGTCATCGTGCACGGACACGACAATCGTCATCATGGCCAGCGCATCATGTTGCGTAAGGGGATGGTCAATTTTGAATGTGACGCCACCATCGATCGACACACCCGCAAGAAAGAGGGGTTGAAGGGAGAGGGTGCTGCAGTCACCATTTTTCATCCTGACCGTTTGGTCATGGGGGTCAGTACCGACTATCCTCGTATCAAGGTGTTCGATCCCAAAACCATCGTCTGATTGAGAGAGACTATATGCGACAGGGCAAGAAAAATTTCCGTCACGAATCCTTGCAGGATAGGGAGTCGGTGCAGGCCATTCTCAAGGCGATCACCCAGGGTGTGGCCAAGGGTAAGCTCACCTTGAGCGACGAGGAGGATGAGATGGTGCTCAATCCCGACGGTCTGCTTCAGCTCAAGGTAACCGCTACCCAGGACACCGATCGACATCGGATCAATCTACGTATCACCTGGCAGGCGGAGGACAAATCTTTGAAGTCGAACAAGACCCTTAAAGTCAAAACAAAGTGAGCCAGCGGGACGAGATTAAACAACTCTCTCTTTACTGTGCGGGACGAATGACCGAGCAGGAACTTCGTCTCGCCGTCGCTGAATCCTGCACCGGCGGCTGGCTGGCCAAGGTGATCACCGACCTGCCGGGAAGCAGCGCCTGGTTCGACTGTGGTTATGTCACCTACAGCAATAGATCCAAACAGTCGATGCTGGGTGTGAGTGAAGAGACATTGATTACTCATGGCGCAGTGAGTGAAGCGACCGTCTCAGAGATGACTCAGGGCGCTCTCAAACAGAGCGGTGCCGATATTGCCTTGGCCGTCAGCGGTATAGCCGGACCGGATGGTGGTTCTGAAGAGAAGCCGGTGGGAACCGTCTGTTTCGCCTGGCAGCGACAGGGAGAGAAGGCCAATGTATCCCGCGAGAGATTCAGCGGAGATCGTGAAAGCGTACGACTCCAGTCAGTCCGCTATCTGCTGACAAGATTGAAAGCGTTGTTGGATGAGTAGCGGTCGATACTTCTTTGCTCTCTGGCCGGATGAGAGCGTACGGGATGAGCTATCGGCGCTCAGTAAAAGTCTATCTGCAGAAGGGCGCCCGCATAGCCCACTCGATCTCCACATGACCCTGGCGTTTCTTGGTCAAGTGTCTGACCGTCAACTTGCCTGCATCACTGATGCAGCGAATGGCATCAAAGCCAGCGCCTTTTCACTGCAACTCGATGTCACCGGTTACTGGCCTCGAGCAAAAATTATCTGGGCAGGCCCCAAGGTTACGCCTGAGCCATTGACTCAGCTGGTGTCCGACTTGAATCAGAATCTTACCACTTGTGGCTTAGAGCCTGAGCGACGTCAATACAAACCCCATGTCACTCTCTATCGGAAAGCCTCTAAACTCGATCCCGCGCTTATCGAATCCCCCATCAGCTGGCATGCGCAGGCGTTTGCTTTGGCAGTGTCCGGGGGAGGGCAGGCAGGTGCCAGGTATCAGATTGTTGAGCGATGGCCGTTGATTGCACCTCCGGTAGGCTCTCATAGATAGCTGTTGATAGTGATGGAAACTCTGATTTACGTAAGAGCCGTCATTCCAGCGTAGCCTAAGGGTATTTCCTTCGGGTCCACTTTCAGTCGTTGAACGCACTTTAGGTTCTTCCGATCCACGCTGGAATGAGGAACCATTCAGCTTTCTTATTTCTTATGAATCTCATCTCCCCAGACCTTTGCAAGATATTGATCGCGCCCTGAGTTCCAGCGGTAGAATTTGTATCGAACCGGGTTGTGTTTGTAATAGTCCTGATGATACTTCTCTGCGGCATAAAACGGCCCGGCCTGACGAA
>JBNKMQ010000159.1:0-10027 GCA_050293225.1 Sedimenticolaceae bacterium | reverse complement strand
GAATCACCTGCACCGTAGCGCCGAGGTACTCCCCCTTACGCTCCTTTCGGATCACACTCTCGTAGATCTGCCCGGTGGTGAAGTTGTTGTTCACCCCCATGGTACTGCGGATAAAACGTTCGTAGTGACCCAGATCCAGGTCGGTTTCCGCACCGTCTTCGGTCACAAAGACCTCGCCGTGCTGAAACGGACTCATGGTGCCGGGGTCGACATTGATATAGGGGTCGAGCTTGATCATGGTGACGTTCAAGCCCCGCGCTTCGAGTAGCGCAGCAAGGGAAGCGGAAGCGATGCCTTTACCAAGGGAGGAGACAACACCGCCCGTTATAAATATGAATCTGGTCATTAGACTTCTGGTGCCGGAGTGGGAATAACAGACGGGAGTGTAAGGTAACAGATTACCCCTCCAGCCTCAATGGCAAGGGGCTTATTTTTTACCAAATCAGACACAAAATGCGCCTTCCCTCAGAAAGTTGATAATCCGAACCCAAGGACTATAATCGAGAAGCGTTCAACGCAAAATAACTACATAAACAAGTTGGCCAAGGCATGGCCGGACTCAACCGATTCCAACATTGATTATCGAGTACTGCCCACATCTATCTCTGATGGGTAATCTGGCCAGAGGACTTGTTTCAATCATGATGGTGTAGTTGTAGTAAATTAAACTCAGAGTGAGGAGTGAACATGACCAAACTTTCAAAAGCCCTTAGCATAGCTGCCCTTGTCGCCTTTTCTACCAGTGCCTCTGCATGGTGGGGAGGCCCAGGTTACGGTAATCGCGGGTGGAACAATGATGGCTGGGGCGATGGCTGGGGTGACGGCTCCGGCGATTTCAGCTTCGGCATGAGCGGTAGCGGCAGAGGTTCCGGCTACGGCCGCGGCAACAACTACTACCGTGGTTATGACGGTTATGGCTATGGTGCACCCTATGGCTATGGCGCTCCCTACGGTGCTCCTTATGGCGCACCTTATGGCGCACCATACGGCTATCCTGCACCACCAGGAGCCCCCGCTGCACCTGCTGCTCCAGCACAATAAGAAGATCCTGTAGCAGCAAAAAGGCCGATCCATACGGGTCGGCCTTTTTAGTGCCTGGAGTATCGACCTGGCACTGAAAACCTCAAAACACACCTCATCTTCCTCTGGTTTTATGTCAACGGAATCAGTTCACACAATGTCGAAAATCTACAAAAGTCTTTAAATGACTTGATCCTGATCAATATTTTCTGGAAGAATAGGCGTTCAGTCCTCACTGGCGAATGGACCTTCACGCTGGAGCCTATCCTTGACTAACCGAAAAGTGGTTTCATTCGAAAACATCAAGGTTGCTTGCAAGAATTGCAGTCTTGCGACTCTTTGCTTGCCGATGGGGCTCAGCCCGGAAGACGTTGAGCGCCTTGATTGCATCATCAAGCGCGGCCGCCCCTACCATCGCGGAGACCACCTCTATCGTGGCAGCGACAAATTTCAAAGCCTTCGGGTCATCACCAGTGGTTCGGTCAAGACCTACACACCGAATGAAGATGGCGGTGAACAGGTATTGGGATTTCACCTGCCCGGCGAGCTTATCGGTCTGGATGCGATTCAGGACGATCACCACAACTGCTCCGCCGTAGCGCTGGAAACCACCGCAGTCTGCGAAGTCCCCTTCAGCCAGTTGGAATCCCTCAGTAGCCTGATGCCGAGTTTGCAGCATCAGATGTACCGACTCCTGAGCCGCGAGATTGGTCAGGAGACCGAGATGCTGACCCTGCTGGGTAAGAAGAGTGCCGAGGAGCGTCTCGCAACCTTCCTGCTCAGCTTCTCTGAGCGCTTCAAGCAGCGCGGATTCTCTCCCAGCGACTTCTTCCTCAGTATGTCGCGGCACGAGATCGGTAACTATCTGGGTCTGGCTGTGGAGACGGTAAGTCGCATCTTCACCCGTTTTCAGGATGAGGGACTGTTACAGGTAGAGCGAAAGCATGTGCAGCTACTCGACCTGCCACGTCTCTTCGATATCGTTCAGGGCACCGACAGCGTCAAGTCGACCCAGTCCAGAGGCTGATCAACCTGAATTCTCGAGCGGAGAGGATAGATACTTAACCCTGCTCCTTTGTCCAGAGACAAACCTCCCCCATAGCCTCCAGCACCTTCTGGTGTGAAGCGAGCTCCTCTGCGTTGGCCTGAATCACACTCAGCTTGGGACGCCCTGCCGGCAGGCGTCGAATGCCGTCTGCCGCGGCCGCCGAACCACGCTCTCCCGCAAGCGAATCCAGATTCAGCGCACCCTGGCCACCGGTCATCATCAGGTAGACATCCGCCAGAATCTCAGAGTCGAGCAGCGCCCCATGCAGTTCCCGGTGGGAGTTGTCGATATCGTAGCGCTTGCACAAGGCATCCAAACTGTTGCGCTGACCGGGATGTATCTTCTTCGCCATCACCAGGGTGTCGGTAATAGCGCTGAGTTCAGCGATCCGCTCGGCAGCGCCCATCAGCTTCAGCTCATGATCGAGGAAGCCCACATCGAAGGGGGCGTTGTGGATTATCAGCTCCGCACCACGCACATAGTCGATGAAGTCCTGAGCCACGTCGCTGAAATGGGGCTTGTCGGCGAGAAACTCGTTGGTGATGCCATGTACCTCGATCGCGGCGGCATCGATCTCCCGATCGGGCTGGAGATATTGGTGGAAGTTGTTTCCGGTAAGTCGTCGATCCACCATCTCGACACAACCTATCTCGATGATCCTGTGTCCCTGCTGCGGCTCCAGGCCGGTGGTCTCGGTATCGAGTACGATCTGACGTATCATCCGCCCATCTCCTCGACACCTCTGTTGGCCAGGCTGTCCGCCATCTCATTCTCAGGATGTCCCGAGTGACCCTTAACCCAGTGCCAGGAGATCTCGTGTTTCGCAACTTCAGTATCGAGCCGCTGCCAGAGGTCGGCATTTTTAACCGGCTTTTTCGCAGCGGTCTTCCAGCCGTTCTTCTTCCAGTTGTGGATCCACTGAGTGATGCCGTTTTTGACATATTGGGAGTCGGTGGTGATGCGTACCCGGCTGGTACGCTTGAGACTGCGCAGGCCTTCAATCACCGCCAGCAGTTCCATGCGGTTGTTGGTGGTCTCCCGTTCTCCCCCATAGAGCTGTTTCTCGTGTTTGCCGTAGCGCAGCAAGGCTCCCCAGCCACCCGGCCCGGGATTGCCCTTGCAGGCGCCATCAGTATAAATCTCAACCGACTGCGTCATGGATTCGACTACTGCTCCTCGCTGTTGGCTCTGCCGCTGCGGGTATGACCCGCTTCTTCATCCGCCATCTATGCATACGTATGGGCTTCATGGTAACCGTTCGCTTCACTGCCTGCAGTATGTAGACACTGCCCAGTCCCGGCCAGAGGCGCTGACCCAGAGTCTCCATGAAGTCGAGTTTCTGCATCAGGGTCTCGTTATGGAAAGGGGGACGATAGTTGATATAGCTGACAGACTCCAGATCAAAGCCCAAGAGCGAGAACCAGTCCTGCACCCGGCGGCTGCCAAAGAAGTGGCTGCACCATGGCATATTGCCGGAACGTCCACGAAACAGGCGGCCGACCCCCCACTGGCTCCAGGGGTTGAAACCACTCAAGAGCACCTTGCCCTCTGGAATCAGAATGCGCTCCACCTCTCGCACCAGTTGATGGGGGTTGGATGAGAAATCGAGGGTATGAGGCAGGATAACCCCATCGATGCTGTCAGTGGCCAGGGGCAAGCTTGTCGGTTTGGCGGCCAGGTCGATACGGGAGGTGCCAAGCCCCTGATCCAACACCACCCGATTGTGGGCCGGGCTTAGTTTCAACAGGTCGAAGTCAGGGCTGGGAGAGCCGATTTGCACCACGTGATAACCGAAGATGGCTGCCGCTTTCTCCTGCAATGCCGCCTGCTCCTGCGCCAGCAGACGCTGCCCCAAACGGCTCTCAAACCAGCCTTCTAGCTGATTTTGCTGGCAAGATCCCAGTTTGAAGCCTTTGTTTATATTCATAATTAAAGAGAATAGGGGTGTTTACCGATATATAGAGACACAGGCCCGCGAATCCTGGGGACCTGTTCACGAAACCGTCAGTGTCTGGCCCACAAGGAGATGACAATATGGAAATCATACCCAGCTCTGATACTATTTTCCTCCGATTTGCAGTATATCGACAACCACCAGCTCCCTCGAAATGCCCTATAAAAAAAGCGCCCTACTCCTTATGAACCTCCTATCCCTCTGTTTGTTCACCGCTTGCCAGACGATGCCCTCGGGGCAGAGTGAGGCGATGCTGGAGAGCACAACACCCTCACCTGAGACCATTGAGGTGGTCCAGGTTCAGGCGCCAGAGGGACAGGAACAGATCAGCGCCGCTGACATGCCGCTGGTTGCCGAGCAGGTACAGGAGATCGTCGAGGAGATGGCGCCCAAGGATCTCATCTCCCGTATGGTGGACGGATTCAGCCTGGAGACGCCACAGGACCCCCGTGTCACACAAGAGCTCAACTACTATCGCAAACACCCAAAATATATCCAGCGGATTCAGGAGCGGGCGGAGCCCTATCTCTACTTTATCCTGGAGGAGATCAAAAAGCGGGACATGCCCACTGAGATCGCCCTGCTGCCAGCAGTAGAGAGCGCATACCGCCCCTTCGCCTACTCCCATGGCCGGGCCGCAGGCATGTGGCAGTTCATCCCCTCTACCGGACGCATCTACGGTCTGAAACAGAACTGGTGGTACGATGGTCGACGGGACGCGGTCTCCTCCACCCTCGCCGCCCTCGACTATCTGCAGTCCCTGAGCAAACAGTTCAAAGGCGACTGGGAGCTGGCGCTGGCGGCCTACAACTCTGGCGGCGGTACCGTCAGGAACGCAATCCGACGCAACAAGAAAAAGGGTAAGCCCACCGATTTCTGGTCCCTCAAGCTGCCGGACGAGACCAGCGCCTATGTCCCCCGATTACTGGCTCTGGCGGAGGTCTTCCGTAATCCACAGGAGAACGGCGCCAACTTGCTGGTATTTCCCGATGAACCCTACTTCGAAACCATCGATCTGGGTTCACAGCTCGATCTCGCCCTCGCAGCCGAGATGGCAGATCTGCCGATCCAGGATCTCTATCTGCTCAATTCCGGCTTCAATCGCTGGGCCACCGACCCGGACGGGCCCCACCGGCTGAATCTACCCCTGGATAAGGTGGAACGCTTCAAGCAGGAGCTCGACAAGCTGCCACCGGAAAAGCGGCTGACCTGGAAACGCTACAAGATCAAGGGGGGAGACTCCCTCAGTGTGATCGCGAAAAAGCACAACACCACCGTCAAGCTACTGCGTCAGGTCAACAAGATCCGGGGTAACAATATCCGTGTCGGCAAGCATCTGCTGATACCGGTCTCGAGCAAATCCTTCGAGCATTATGTCTACAGCGCCGAGCAGCGTAAGGCGAAGATCCAGAACCGCTCCCGCAAGGGTCAGAAGCAGCACTATGTGGTCAAGTCCGGCGACAGCTTATGGACCATCGCGAAGAAGTATAAGGTCAACTATAAAAAGCTTGCCAGCTGGAACGGCATGGCCCCTGGAGATCCCCTGAAAAAGGGACAACGTCTGGTGATCTGGGTGAAGAAACCCTCCAGCTCCACCCTCTCCCTGCTCGATCTGCAGCCCGGTGGCACTCAGAGTTCCCTGCACTACAGGGTCAGACAGGGGGACTCCCTCGCCCGCATCGCCCAGCGCTTCAAAGTCACCATCGCCGATCTACGCAAATGGAACACGCTGGATGGAAAATATATCCAGCCCGGGCAAAGACTTAAGCTCTACGTCGATGTCACTGAACAAACGCTGTAATCGGCTTGGAAAGCCTGTCATACACCTGATCAATTAGGTTATCCAGCCCAAGAAAATTTCGCCAGGTCAGCTTGGGTGTTGAGCTGCGAAGTACACTTTGCACACAGTGATTTTAATCCCACCTCTGCCTGGCATTCTCTTGCAAGGGGAGAGGGAAATGATATCTGGGAACCTGGCGAGCACCACCAATCAAAACTCAACACTAAAAACTCACAACTACTCAAGACCTTACTCAATCCCTGCATCTACCGGATGCCGTATCCTGGTCGACAATCAAATTGATATATATCAATGGAAGGCTGCTTTTTTTTGACAGCCACATGACGCTCGTAAATTATCTGTTAATCGTGGTTGTGTTTTGCGTGGGGTAATGAAATGAGTACAGATTGTCGCTTGAGAGAAGGCGCTGAGTTGAATTTCGAGGATGTGGAAAAGATTGCTATGGGTTTGAAGTCCCTCGCCGTCTACTCCATGCTGGCCTATGAACACGATGACGATCCGCAGGATCTGGACGAAGTCGTTCAGGACGGCCTGGACGCCATTGATCGACTTTTTACCTGCTGAATCCCATTAGCCATGCCGGGGAGGAAAGGCGACCAGATGATCGATCTGTAGCCTGATACCTATCTTCTCCCCGATGGCATGGTCGTGGTGGCTCTGTACCAGACAAAGAATCTCCCTGCCGCCCTCAAGCCTCAGGGTGTAGAGGTATTCCGCCCCCTGAAATACTTTATCGACGATCTCCAGTTGTAGCGGGCTCTCATCATCGTGGATGACATCATCCGGTCGTAGCAGCAGATCGACCCGCCCACCCGGCGAGACATCTCTGACAAATCGCCCTCTGAGCCTGCCCAGGGGGGTCTCCACCTCACCGCGTTCAATGACAACACCGGGTATCATCGCGCCCTGACCAATGAACTCTGCGACAAAGTGATCCCTGGGTTGGTGGTAGAGATCATAGCCCGAATCCCACTGCTGCAAGCGCCCATCCCCCAGCACACCGATCACGTCAGCCAGCGCAAAGGCCTCCAGTTGATCATGGGTAACCAGGATGGCGGTGACCGACTCCCGTTTAAGAATATCCCTGACCTCTCTAGCCAGCTGTTCCCGCAGCTCGATATCGAGTCCGGAGAAGGGCTCATCCAACAGCAGTATCTCAGGCCGGGGGGCCATGGCGCGGATCAGCGCCACACGCTGCTGCTGACCTCCAGAGAGTTGATGCGGATATTTCTTCTCCAATCCTACCAGCCCAACCAGGTAGAGTAGCGAGCCAACCCGTTCGCGCCGTTCCCGCCCCGACATCTCCCGCAGGCCAAAGGCGACATTCTGCTCCACCGTGAGATGGGGATAGAGGGCGAAGTCCTGAAAAACCATGCCGACCCGCCGTTGCTCCGGCGGTTGGGTATAACCGTTGCGGGAGACCGACCGGCCATGCAGGAGTATCTCTCCCTGAGTCAGGGGTTCGAAACCGGCAATCGCCCGCAGAAGTGTCGTCTTGCCACATCCACTGGGTCCCAGAAGACAACCGATCACGCCCTCATCCAGATTGAAACTGACATCGGACACCACCTGCTGGCGGCCATAGCTGACACTGGCGCGTTTTACCTCAAGTTGTTTCTGCATGGCGTGACCGGGTGATGGAACGACTTAGTAAAATGACCGGCAAGATCCCCACCAGGACGATGCTGAGGGCGGCATAGGAGGCATCTGCCAGTCGCTCGTCCGAGGCCAGTTCATAGGCCCTGACGGCGAGGGTATTGTAGTTGAAGGGACGCAGGATCAAGGTCGCAGGCAGCTCCTTCAAGACATCCACAAAAACTAACAACAATGCGGTCATCAGGCTCCCCTTGAGCATAGGGATATGGACCCGCCTGACCATCTCCCCCGAACCACTGCCCAGGGAGCGTGCCACCTCATCCATGGTCGGGCGGATCTTGCCCAGCCCCGCCTCGACCGTCTGCAGGGAGACCGCAAGAAAGCGCACCAGATAGGCGAACAGCAACGCCACCAGGGTACCGCTGAGCAACAGTCCAGTTGACCAACCAAACTGCGCCCGCATCCATTCATCCAGGGCGTTATCGAAAGCGGCAAAGGGGATCACCACCCCTATGGCGATGACAGTCCCCGGTATTGCATAGCCCATCCCGGCCAGCCTGACAGAGAAATTGACCAGCCTGCTGGCATGCAGTCTTTTGCCGTAACTGAGAAACAACGCCATCAGCAGAGCCAACAGAGAGGCGCCGCCCGCCAGCAGCAGGCTATGGCTGATGAGACTGAAAAACTGTGCGTCCAGATTCTCTTCCGCAGTGGTCATTGCCCACCAAAACAGTTGCCCCGCAGGTAGTAGAAAACCAAAAAAGAGTGCCCCGACGCAGATCAGTAAAGCCATTGTTGATTGCCGACGGTTCAATTTAAAACGGGTCAGTGCCTGGTGCCTCTGGGTAGTATGGTGATAGCGGGCATCTCGCCTTGAACCCCTCTCCAGAACGATGAGGACAAACACAAAGAGCAACAACATAGCGGATAGTTGCGCAGCCGCAGCAGCATTGTTCAAGCCAAACCAGGTACGAAAAATACCGGTGGTGAAAGTGGAGACCCCGAAATACTGTACAGTTCCATAATCCGCCAGGGTCTCCATCAGGGCCAGAGAGAGACCGGCAACGATGGCGGGTCTTGCCAGCGGCAGGGCGACGGCAAAGAAGGTCCGCCAGGGACCATTGCCCAGGGTCCGGCTCACATCCAGCACACAGATCGATTGACCGAGAAAGGCGGCCCGGGTAAGCAGATAGACATAGGGATAGAGCACCAGGGAGAGCATCAGGGCGGCCCCCTCCAGGGATCGAATCTCCGGAAACCAGTAGTCCCCATAGGACCAACCGGTCCACTCCCGCAAGAGGGTCTGCACCGGACCGGCGAAGTCGAACAGCCCCGTATAGGTATAGGCGATAATGTAGGCAGGTATCGCCATCGGCAGCAGCAGCGCCCACTCAAACAGGGCGCGACCGGGAAACTCACACATACTGGTGAGCCAGGCGGTGCTGACACCCAACAGCAACACACCTATCGACACTCCCAGCATCAACAGCAGGGAGTTGATCACATAGTCGCGCAGTACGGTGTCAACCAGGTGTTGCCAGACCTCCCCGGCAGGCTCGAAGAGAAAGGAGAGCACCAGCAACACCGGCACCCCCAGTAACAGGGCGACGCTGAACAGACCAAGGCCCCAGAGACTGATCCCCGGCAGCCCCTGCTGTCTGATTGCGGTGAACTGATTCAAGGCCGCCACCCGACTCTCCTCAGTAACAGCCGGTCATTTCCATCCTGCCCGGTCCATCAAACGCACTGCTTCCGGGTTCAGCTCCCCCAGTCGATCGAGATTGAGGTCATCCATCTTGAACTCACCCCAGGATTTCAGTAATTCGCCAGGGGCCACATCGGCGCGCACCGGATATTCGCCATTGGTCTCGGCGTACCAGGCCTGGGAGGACTTTTCGAGCAGGAACTCTAGCAGTTTGATCGCATTCTCCCGATTCTTCGCCGCCAGGGTCACGGCTGCGCCGCTGACATTGAAGTGGGCGCCACGCCCTGTCTGGTTGGGCCAGAAGACCGCCATCTTCTCTGCCGCCTGCCGCTGGGCGGCATCTTTCGAGGTCAGCATACCGGCCAGATAGTAGGTGTTCGCAATGGCGATATCGCAGCGTCCGGCCGCCGCGGCCTTGATCTGGTCCCGGTCACCACCTCGAGGAGGACGAGCAAAGTTCTTCACCAGACCTTTGGCCCACTGCTCTGTTGCCACCACCCCATTGGCGGCAATGAGAGACGCGACAAGGGACTGATTGTAGATATTGTCGGAGGAGCGGATACAGATTTTTCCCTTCCAATCATCATCGACCAGGGCCTCATAAGAGGACAGTTGTACAGGATCGACCCTGTCCTTGACGTAGAGGATCGGCCTCGCCCGCAGTGAGAGACCGTACCAGTGCCCCTCCGGATCGCGGAAGTTTGCCGCAACGGTTTGATTCAGAAAATCTGATTTCACCGCCCGGGTCACCCCGGCCTGCTTGGCACGATAGAGCCTGCCGGCATCGGTGGTGATCAGCAGGTCCGCCGGCGAATTTCGACCTTCACTCTGCAGTCTCTGCAGCAAGGCATCTGCCTTACCGGTGACCAGATTGACCTTGATCCCAGTCTCTTCAGTGAAACG
>JBNKMQ010000158.1:0-8832 GCA_050293225.1 Sedimenticolaceae bacterium | reverse complement strand
CAATGCGGCAAGCAATTCTGATTGAGTCGATATTGGGGCATGTTGGCACCGATGTCCCATTTCCACAGGTTACCCCTAGACGAACAAGATCAGCAGTGGTTCCATTGCACAGGCGGCCAGGACTCGAGACGAGCCTGCCAGCAGACGGCGTTCTCGAAACTCGTTCTAGGGCCTGTTAACACTAATCCAATACGCCCTGTTGTGCCTGAAAAAGCGCCAATCAAGGCGCACCCCAAGGGCACTTCCTACGGGCGCGAGGAGAGAAGTTTGGTCATTCCAAATGAACGAGAGCAACGCCGAGTGGCGCTTTTTCAGACTCAACCCCTGCTATGGATATGAAAGAGGGGGCTGGGGCTGTTTTTGCACCCAGCGGCGTTATCATTCGCTCATGTAGCCGGGCTACACCACGCTCATTCTGCCTTGCTGGGCACAAAAGCAGCCCCAGCAGGGCATATTGGATTAGTCTTAACAGGCCCTAGCCTGATCTGACAAAAGGGCGCACAGTTGCGGTATACTGTGCGCCTTTTTTCGTTCCATAATGCGGTCCGTCGATCTGTGGTAGAGATCCACAGCAACGGACTTTTTAGGGGAGAGGCTTAAATAAATGGCGGCAGTTTCCAACAAACGTTCTGTAATGACCCTCTATTCGGATCCCATGAATCCCTATTGTCATCGGGTCAGACTGGTATTGGCGGAGAAGAACATCACCTATGAGGTGGAGGATATCGATCCGCTCAACATGCCCGAAGAGCTGATGGAGTTGAATCCTTATGGCACCCTCCCGACCCTGGTCGACCGGGATCTGAAGCTCTATGAGTCGCGTATTATCATGGAGTATCTGGATGAGCGCTTTCCTCATCCCCCTCTCTTGCCGGTGGATCCGGTCTCGCGTTCCACTTCGCGTCTGCTCCTGTTTCGTGTGGAGAATGACTGGTACCGTCAGATGGATATCATCCTGGCGGGTAAGAAAGATGCGGCCAAGGCTCGTAAAGAGTTGCGTGAGAGCCTGATCTCCACCGCACCGGTTTTTGGCGCCAAGCCATTTTTCATGAGTGATGAGTTCACCCTGGTGGACTGTGCAATCGCTCCTCTGCTTTGGCGTCTGCCGGAGCTGGGTGTGGAGATTCCTGCCAGTGCCAAGGGGCTGCAGGCTTATGCGAAAAACCTGTTCGAGCGGGA
Organism: Sedimenticolaceae bacterium; assembly: GCA_050293225.1. Classification (GTDB taxonomy): domain Bacteria; phylum Pseudomonadota; class Gammaproteobacteria; order Chromatiales; family Chromatiaceae; genus Thiodiazotropha. Next base: position 7,653 of record JBNKMQ010000158.1, on the reverse strand, counting down.
ATCGTTTCAACAGAGTCTCTCAGAACCTGAGAGGGAGATGCGCGGTTAATCGCGATCTCTGTTTCGATGAGCGGTAGTGATGATATGTCCTCCAACCGGCCCTATTTGATCAGGGCGCTTTATGAGTGGTTGGTGGACAATGGTCAGACACCTTACCTCCTGGTGAATGCCGAATACAGTGGTACCCTGGTGCCGGCTAAGTTCGTCGAAGACGGCCGTATCATCCTGAATATCGATCCGGCTGCGGTTTCCAATCTGGAACTGGGCAATGATTGGATCAGTTTCAGTGCCCGTTTCGGCGGTCAGGCAGAGGAGATCCTGGTGCCCCCTGCTGCAGTGCAGGGGATCTACGCCAAGGAGAATGGCCAGGGCATGCTCTTCCCCGATGAGCCTTCCAATGGAGACGACGATCCCGACGGCGGCCCGGAGCCGGATAAGCCTGATGGCCGTCCCAAATTGAAGGTCGTGAAATAGGCCGAACAGGGCGGTCGGAGCGCTAGGGCTCTGACTGCTGCTCAATCTCTGTCTGTTCCTTTGGCAGATCCAGATGCAGACTCACGTGCTGATTTCCCAGCATGACCAAGTAGCCCGTCCGGCGACCCGCTCCCTCCAGGCTATAGTCGAACTGGTAGGTGCGTTTCAACTTCAATCCGCTGCGAACCCATCGAAGACTTAGTCGATGCAGGGCCACCGTCTGGTCGAGAAACTGTACGCCATAGCTTTGACAGGATTTACGGCCTATCCTGGTAGCAATTTCCCGCACTTGGAGGCTGTCGCGCCAGAACCAGATCAGCAGCATCAGTGCGAGTAGGAAGTTCAGGGTGGTGTAGGAGATCACGGATTTTCTGATTCGGGGAGTGGTTGTGGGACAGATACGTATTCTAACGGCAGACATCACCCAGCTGAAGGTCGATGCCATCGTCAACGCGGCCAACTCCAGTCTGCTGGGCGGCGGCGGGGTGGATGGCGCCATTCATCGGGCAGCTGGACCACAGCTGCTGGAATACTGTCGTACGCTGGGCGGCTGCCCCACCGGAGAGGCCAGAATCTCTCCCGCTTTCGCTCTACCCGCAAATTTCGTCATCCACACCGTGGGGCCTGTGTGGAAAGATGGGCAACAGGGGGAGCCGGAACTACTTAGGTCCTGCTACGAGAATAGCCTGCGCCTGGCTAAAGAGAATGGTGTAGAGAGTATAGCCTTTCCAGCGATCAGCACCGGCGTCTATGGCTATCCAAAAGCTGAAGCGACAGAGGTGGCACTAGTCACTATGCGAGACTGGGTGGGTGCTTTTAATCAGATTATCGCCTGCTGCTTCAGTCAGGCCGATGCGGATCTCTATCGGCTAAAGTGTCCCGATTGTCTCTCGGATGCTCTAGACTAGGCGGCAATCATTCCCACATCGATAGGTGAAGCATGTTTGCTTGGTTGGACAGAATCCCGCTGCATATGATCGCGTTACCGGCTACTTTGCTGGCGCTGGCCCCCTTTGTGCCCGAGCCCCATCTGTGGCAGAAGCTGAAGATGCTTGCTGCCGGCGAGTTACACAGACCATTGGATATCTTTGACCTGGTTATGCACGGCTCGGGTCTGGTTCTGCTTGGTATCAAGCTGATCCGAGGAGAGCGGGCAGAGGACTAAATATCAGTAGCTATTCAGCTTTAGCAGACCTTAGGCGATCCAGGCGTAGACGGTCCCGTTCGTCAAAAAGTCGCTTGGAGCCAATCCATACCGCAGCGCTGGCACCAAAGCCGGTACCTGCTGCAATCAGTAACATGATCAGGATCTGATATTTCGCAGCTTCGAACGGCGGACTGCCGGCCAGGATCTGTCCGGTCATCATCCCCGGCAGACTGACCACGCCGGCAGCGGCCATGGCGTTGATGATCGGGATGAGTCCGCTGCGCAGGGCGGTACGGCGAATCTCCCGGATCGCCTCCTCCCAGGTCTGTCCCAGCATCAGTCTGCCTTCAATCTCCCGCTGTTGCTGCCAGGCCTGTTGGGTCAGGTTGTCCAGGGCGATGGCGACTCCCGACATGGTATTGCCCAGCATCATGCCTAATAAGGGGATGGTGTACTGCACCGAGTACCAGGGCTCTGCCTGGATGATTACGGTTAAGGCGATCAGGGTGACGGTGAAAGAGGAGATGAACATCGACAGGGTGCCCACCCCTATGCCCCAGATGCCGAAGAAGCGGCGCTGTTGTCGAGCCATTACCTCGTAGCCGGCCACCATCAGCATGAAGAGCGCCAGGGCACCGATCATCAGCGGGTGGGACTGGACAAAGAGAAACTTCAACACCAGACCGATCAGGCTGAGTTGAACCACAGTACGCACTGCCGCAATCAACAACCGTTGGCCAATTCCCAGGGAGAGTTGAAAGGATAGTCCTGCCAGGGCCAGGACCAGCAGGGCGGCCAGGGAGAGATCGAGGGCGGTGAGTTTGATCAGCTCCATGGGTTCACCAGCGTCCTGTCCTGAATCAACAGGCAGCGGCTGCCGACCCGCTGCTGTTGCTCGGCATCGTGGGTGACCCAGAGGACCGCAGAGTCATAGTCCTTGCGCCAATCCTCAATCATCGCCTCCACTCGCTCGATGTTGGCCTTGTCCAGGTTGGCGGTGGGCTCATCCAGCAGCAATACCTGAGGGCGATGGGCGAACAGACGCAGCAGGGCCAGACGTTGACGCTCACCGCTGGAGAGACGGCTCACCTGCCACCCGAGGGCTTCAGCCGGCAGATCCAGGCGTTGCAGGTCTTTCTCATTCAGTTGTGGAAAGTGGTCGATGACATTTTCCCGCCACCAGGCACTCTCTGCGGGGAGCAAGCCAACATGACGCCGCCAGACAGGGGCCGGTACCGCGCTCTGTCGTATCTCGCCACACCAGGCCTCGCCAGCATGGGGATCGAGGTCGGCGATGGCCCTGAGCAGACGTGACTTACCACTGCCGGACGGACCACTGAGGGTGATGCACTCCCCCGCCGCCAACTCCAGATCGAAGGGATCAAGCAGGGGTGTGCTGAATCCCTTGAGTTTAAGATTGGCCATCAGGCCTTGCGCTCGAAGAGCAGGTCCCAGACCCCATGCCCCAGGCGTTGGCCTCTTTGTTCAAACTTGGTCAGCGGCCGGTTCTCAGGTCGGGGGGAGAAATTTCCCTCACCTGCCTGATTGGTAAAATCGGGATGGGCAGTGAGTATTTCCATCATCTGCTCGGCATAGTTCTCCCAGTCGGTGGCCATATGCAGTACGCCACCGGGTAGTAGGATCTGGCTCAGGAGATCGGCAAACTCCTGGTTCACGATACGCCGTTTGTGGTGACGCTTTTTCGGCCAGGGGTCGGGGAAGTAGAGTTGAACCCGGCTCAGGCTCGCCGCCGGCAGATGGTGGCGTAGCAGCTCCATGGCATCAGTCTGCAGAATGCGTACATTGCTGCAGTCGTACTCGTCCAGTTTGATCATCAGGTGACCGACCCCGGGGGTATGAACCTCTACCCCGAGGAAGTTCTGTCCAGGCGCTTCTCTGGCCATCTTTGCCAGGGATTCACCGTTGCCGAAGCCGATCTCCAGGGTGACCGGGTTCGGATTGCCGAAAAGGCCGGTCAGGTCGAGCTGTGCCTCATCCAGGGTGAGGCCATAACGGGGCCAGAGTTGATCAAAGGCCCGCTGCTGGGCCTCGGTGACCCGCCCCTGTCGCAGGACATAGCTGCGGATGGGGCGGTGATGTTTCTCTTCGGATGTTTCGCTCACGTCGACCGGATAGTGGATCGCTTGGATCTTTACGAATTAGAAGAAAAGTCCATCCATCGGGGAGGAGGCTGAGGCGAAGCGTTTGGCCGGCATACGTCCCGCCAGATAGGCTTCACGTCCGGCCTGGATCGCTTTGTTCATGGCCGAGGCCATCAGGATTGGGTCCTGCGCGGCGGCGATGGCGGTATTCATCAGGACGCCGTCGCAGCCCAGCTCCATGGCGACCGCGGCGTCAGAGGCAGTGCCGACGCCGGCATCGACCAGGATCGGCACCTTGGCGTTCTCCACGATGGTGCGGATGTTCAAGCGGTTGCGAATACCCAGACCGGAACCGATGGGGGCGGCCAGAGGCATCACGGCGACACAGCCCATCTCTTCCAGCCGCTTGGCCATGATGGGATCGTCGTTGGTATAGACCATGACATCGAAGCCGTCCTTGATCAGCTCCTCGGCGGCGCTGAGGGTCTGCACCACATCGGGGAAGAGGGTCTTCTCGTCACCCAGGACCTCCAGCTTTACCAGGTTGTGACCATCCAGCAGCTCCCGCGCCAGGCGGCAGGTGCGCACAGCGGTTTCGGCGTCGTAGCAGCCGGCGGTGTTGGGTAGATAGGTGAACTCACTGGGAGGCAGTACCTCCAGAATATTCGGCTCATCCTTGTTCTGGCCGATATTGGTCCGGCGTACGGCGATGGTGACGATCTCCGCGCCACTGGCGTCGATGGCGGCGCGGGTTTCGGCCATGTCTTTGTATTTGCCCGTTCCCACCAGCAGGCGGGAGGTGAATTCGCGTCCGGCGACGCTGAAGCTGTCAGTTTGATTTTCGTTTGGCATCAGTCTTTCTGTATCTGAAGTGAAACTATATTGATGGATGGGTTTGCGGGAGGTTTTTCAGCCGCCGCCGACGGCATGGATGATCTCCACCCGGTCTTCGGCCGATATCTTGTGGCCTGAGAAGGCGCTGCGAGGCACCAACTCCTCGTTGACCTCAACAGCAATGCGCTGATCGGTCAGTTCGAGCAGGGCGATCAATCCAGCCATATCCAGGTCAGCGGGGATTTGCTTTTCCTCGCCGTTTAAGTAAATCTGCATCATCCATTCTCTGTGTAGAAAAAGTACAATAGCGGGATTCTACAACAACTGTGGTCGACAAAATACGCAGAGTCGTCTCAAACAACACAGATCTGCAAAACAATATTGCAGACTCGAGCGGAGGGCTGAGTGGGGCAGTGGAATGAAGACCTGATACCTGTGGAGCAGGCGCAAACCCTGGATGGACTCTTCTATCAACGGGTCAAGCGCACCCCTGAGGGTATCGCCTATCGCAACTACGATCGGGAACACAAGCAGTGGTATGAGCTGAGCTGGGCCGATATGGAGCGGCAGGTGGCGATCTGGCGCCAGGCCCTCTCCGGGGAGGGGTTAGGGACTGGGGATCGGGTTGCCGTCTTGCTGAGAAATTCACCGGAATGGGTGATGTTCGATCAGGCTGCACTCTCTCTGGGATTAGTGGTTGTGCCCCTGTATACCGATGACCGGGCGGACGCCATCGCCTATATCCTGCGGGATGCTGCGGTCAAGCTCCTGCTGGTGCAGGACTCCGGTCGCTGGAAGCGGATGCAGGAGGCGGTCAATGAACTGCCGGACCTTCAGCGGGTGGTGGTGCTTGAGAGCAAAAACCCCGTTGCTCCGGAAGATGAAGAGTTGGTGCGGGATGCGAAGACCTGGTTACCGGTCAAAGGCCAGCCCCTCTCACTGCGCCGAGGAGATCCCCACGGCCTTGCCTCCATTGTATACACGTCAGGTACAACGGGTCGGCCAAAGGGGGTGATGCTGAGTCACCACAACATGCTCTCTATTGCGCATGCCTCCCTTACCGTGGTCGATTGTTATACCCAGGACAGCTTCCTCTCCTTCCTGCCCCTTTCGCATACCCTGGAGCGTACGGGAGGTTACTATCTGCCGATCATGGCGGGTTCCACCGTTGGATTTGCCCGTTCGATTCCGCAATTGGCAGAGGATCTTCAGACAATCAAGCCAACAGTGATCATTGCTGTACCGCGTATTTTTGAAAGGGTCTACGCCCGGGTACAGGATCAACTGAAGCACAAATCCAGCATTGCCAGGCTGCTCTTCCAGATGTCTCTGAAGGTCGGCTTCAAGGAGTTCGAATATCGCATGGGACGACGTGGCTGGTTCCCTGGCCTGCTGATCCACCCAATCCTGCACAAACTGGTGGCGGGGAAGATCCTGGATAAATTAGGCGGTCGATTGAGAGTTGCGGTCAGCGGCGGCGCCGCCATCTCGCCGGAGATCGCCAAGGTCTTCCTGGGTCTGGGATTACCTATGTTGCAGGGGTACGGGTTGACCGAGACCAGCCCGGTAATCAGCGTCAATCCGATGGATAACATCAAGCCCGAGAGCGTGGGTATCGCCCTACGGGGTGTCGAAGTGAAGATCGGTGATGAAGATGAGCTGCTGGTGAAGACCCCGGGGATGATGCTCGGCTACTGGAACAATCACGCCGCAACCGCCTCTATGATCGACAAGGATGGCTGGCTGCATACTGGTGATCAGGCGCGCATCGACGAGGATCGGCACATCCACATCACCGGCCGTATCAAGGATATCCTGGTACTCTCGAATGGCGAGAAGATCCCGCCGTCGGATATGGAGATGGCCATCGCCCTGGATCCTTTGGTGGAGCAGGTCATGGTGGTGGGCGAGGGCAAGCCCTACCTGGGTGCGCTGGTGGTACTCAATCCCGATCTCTGGAATGGCATTGCAGCGGAATATGACCTGGATTCCTCTGATAGCAAGAGTCTGCAGAATGAGCGTCTGCAGAATGAGCTGTTGAAGCGGATTCGTGCCCAACTGAAGGACTTTCCCGGCTATGCAAAGATCCGCAGGGTGGCATTGCTGTTAGAGCCCTGGACTGTCGAGAATGATCTGATGACACCAACCATGAAGATCAAGCGGCAAAAGGTATTGGCATATTGCAGTGAGGCGGTAGACGCCCTCTACGGCGACGGGCTGGCCTGAAGCCTGTAAGTCTTGCGCGGGCTGGCGGCGCTGACCTAGAATGCAGCAGACATGCGGGTATCGTATATCGGTATTACCCTGGCTTCCCAAGCCAGAGAGACGGGTTCGACTCCCGTTACCCGCTCCACTTCATTTTGATCTACTCAGGCAGGCTGGAACACTGCTGACGGTAGCGCTCCATAGCACTGTGCTTACGCTGGGGTTTGCCCTTTAACGATTCAATTTTTAGCAGCAGCGCTTGGCACTTATCACCCTGGGACTCCTGTTGCCGCGTGTCGGGGGGTGTCGTGAGCGGGTTCTCTTCAGACTTGAACATTACTGACTGTCCCTTCTCTGCATGGGCGTGGATAGGCAGCAGGCAGAGTAGAAAGAGAATTAGCTGTTTTCTGTTATTCATTCCTCTTGAATCCTCTGTATCGGGTCTGTTAGCTGTCGCGCCTTGGCAAAATTCCCGAAAGGTCTCGCGGCTGACTTCAGGTCTTGCGTTGATACTGTGAATAAATCGAATCATCAGTGTCGGTTCCAGGGTCGTTGGGTTATTTTTTTAGATCAGTGGGGACGCTAACGCTGCGTCTTAAGCATAGCTGAGTGAGGGAGAACTCGATATGCAGCAAGCAGCTTGCACGCTTTCTATCAAATGCCTTCTGTCTACATTAGGATAATCTGTGTGGGTTATACTCTAGTGAGCACGATTTCAGAAAAGGCTTGAGATGAATAACAAGAAAGCTCTCAGTGCGTTGATATTACTGCTGCTGTTCTCTTCCGGGGTTTTGGGGGTCAATCTCAAAGCACTGGAATACTCCCCTGTCAGATATTTCACCGAAGAAGATTGGACCTTAGCCCGCTCGACGGCTAGCCAGGCCTTAAATG
>JBNKMQ010000157.1:0-1576 GCA_050293225.1 Sedimenticolaceae bacterium | reverse complement strand
CAATGGTACCACCCATAACTCCTACCTGATTCGCGGCAGCGAAGGGGTGGCGGTAATCGATACGGTGAAGGAGGGTTTCAGCGATGAGTTCTTCGCCCGCCTGGAGTCGGAGGTCGACTACAGCGAGATCAAGGTGATTGTTCTCAACCACCTGGAGCCCGATCACACCGGCGCACTGCCGGAGCTGATGCGACGAGCGCCCCAAGCGAAGCTCTATATCTCCCAGCGCGCCACCTCTATGTTGAAGGCGTTGCTGAAGATGCCGTCGGACAGTTTCGACTACACCACGGTCAATACCGACGATACCGTCAGTCTGGGAGACCGGGAGTTGCGTTTTCTGCATACCCCATTCCTGCACTGGCCCGATACCCAGTGTACTTATCTGGAGGATGAGGGGATTCTCTTCTCCGGCGATGTCTTCGGCTGCCACTACTGCGACAAGCGTCTGTTCAACGACATGGTGGGGGACTTTCGCTTCTCTTTTGACTACTACTACGATCACATCATGCGGCCGTTTAAAAACCATGTGATGGATGCGCTGAAACTGATCGAGCCGCTGAAGCTGAAACAGATCGCGCCGACCCACGGCCCGATCCTGCGTGAACGTCCGCGACGTTACGTCACTCACTACCGGGAGCTCTCCACCTCCAGTCTGAGTCGTGAGATCGGTAACGATGACCACTCACTGGTGATCTTCTACATGAGCTCCTACGGCAACACCGCCAGCATGGCGGAGAGCATCAGCGAGGGGGCAGGGGATGTCGATGGCGTGCGTGTCTCTCTGTATGACCTGGAAGGTGGCGAGACCGATCCCTTTGTCGATCTGATCGAAGAGGCCGATGCCTTGCTGTTCGGCTCTCCTACCATCAACGGCGACGCGGTGAAGCCGGTTTGGGATCTGCTCTCATCCCTGGCAGTGGTGAATCTGAAAGGCAAACTGGGCGGTGCCTTCGGCTCCTATGGTTGGAGCGGCGAGGCGGTACGCATGATCGAGGATCGCATGCGTGGACTGAAGATGAACATTCCCCATGAAGGACTGCGGATAAAATTGATACCTACCGAGGAAGAGCTGGATGAGTGCCGAAAATTCGGTCAGCAGATCGCTGAAGTTTTGATCGGCAAACGACAGAAGAAGGCAGAGATCGACTTTGCAGACCTTGTCTAGCGCAAATACAAAAACATAAACGAATTCAACATTACAACTTAAGGTGAACAGAGATGGCTAAAGCGAAAATTACCTTTGATGACATTGAACAGACGGTAAATGTTCCGGCAGGCACCCGGGTAATCGAGGTCTCCGAGAAGATAGGCGCCGGGATTATCTACGGCTGCCGTGAAGGCGACTGTGGTACCTGCATGATGGAGGTGACCGAAGGCTGGAACAACCTGACCGAACCTTCAGTGCTGGAGGAGAAGGTCCTGAAGGAGAATATGGCGGGACGTCACAATCGTTTGGCCTGTCAGGCGCAGATCCTGGGTGACTGTAAAGTCAAACCCTCCTGATTTAAACAGTACAGTGAGCGGGGTTGGGTGGTTTTTCTTAAGCGATTTTGTGGGGCAGGACCCCACCCTACCT
>JBNKMQ010000156.1:0-1724 GCA_050293225.1 Sedimenticolaceae bacterium | reverse complement strand
AAAAAGCGGGGATTCTACACCAGCCGTCGAGCAGCAGAAAGCACCGGCGCGCAGAGGGTCCGGCGAACCATGAGGTGCCGAGTGCTGGGAGACTCAGTGGCGATGGGTGGAGAGGCGTGGTTTTTTGCTCTTGGAGTCAGGCTTCGACTTTACCTGAGACATGCGCTTTTTCATCACCGACATCCACTCAGCCAGCTTGTCAGCCAATCCATTCTGATCATCCGCAGGCTCGCTGTCGTGATCGACATATACCGCCCCGGGGGTCTCCGCCTGCTTCAACCAGATGTTGAAAGAGTCGAGAATCTCCTCATTCCAACTCGCCGGTGGCTTGACCACCCGGCTTTCGCGATAGAGTTTATCCAGTGAAATGGTGGAAGGACAGCCCGCTTCAACCATGTGCAATTGCAGCATGTGTTCCGCCTCTTCTATCGACTTTTCGATATGTTTGCGCTTGTCATCGAAAATTCGGGCGATGGCATTCGGGCGAAGGCCGATCTCATGTTTGAACAGAAAACGTTTCTTCATCGATTCGGGCAGAAGTCGGAACTGTTCGATGAATACCGCCGACCACTTACCGTCCTCTTCAATATCCCTCGGCAGATAGTTGCTTTGGCTCTCGGCGTGTTTCTGTTTGAAGGCAGTTTGACTCGACTTGCCGAGATTCTGGTAGAAACTGAATTTTAGCTCCTTGGGGGATTTGCTGCTACGGCTGCAGATGACCAGGTGGCGCCAGGCCGCATAGTAGGCCGCCTTGCCGAAATCGCTGGTACCGTATTGCCTGGCAATGAAGCGATAGATACGGCCTCGGTAGCGTTCATAGAAGGCCTCGAAGGCGCTCTTCTCCCCTTCCATGATGTGCTGTAGCACAGCATCGGTATCGAACCGTCGCGAAGACACTCCCACTCTCTCTCCTACGAGGCTTGGCCCCTTTAAATCAATCGACGAAACATAGCAGTTTCCCTTGCTTCATCCGCGATTACAATACCAAATCCAAATTAACCAATGCGATTTCCCTCATCAGTACAATAGATCTTAGGCTAAATCTCAACAGGGAATTGCAAACATCTTCATAGATTTATCATTAACATCCTCTGCGGGTATGCTTATCCGTATGCAGATCTCGGTCATCATACCTACCTATAACCGCGCCAGCACCCTGCCCAGGGCTCTCGACTCGGTGCGCGACCAGACACTCCCCCCGCACGAGATCATCGTGGTAGACGATGGCTCAGACGACGAAACCAGCAGGCTGATGGCCAAGGAATATGCCGACTGTCATTGCCTCAGACAGGCCAACAGGGGGGTTAGCAGCGCCCGTAACCTGGGCATCGAACAGGCCAGCGGGGAGTGGATCGCGCTACTCGATTCCGACGATACCTGGCTGCCTGACAAGCTGGCACTGCAGGCCGAGGCACTGAGGCAGAACCCCGGCTTGCGTATCTGCCACACCGAAGAGATCTGGATCCGTAATGGCACCCGGGTCAACCCCATGCGCAAACACGCCAAGCAGGGCGGACGCATTTTCCAGCGTTGCCTCCCCCTCTGCGTCATATCCCCCTCTTCGGTGGTGTTGCACCGGGATCTATTCACTATTTACGGAGGTTTCGACACCAGCCTCCCAGCCTGCGAGGACTACGACCTTTGGTTGCGGCTGTGCGCCCACGAAGAGGTCCTTTTCATCGATCAACCACTGACGGTCAAATATGGCGGGCACGATGACCAAC
>JBNKMQ010000155.1:0-3870 GCA_050293225.1 Sedimenticolaceae bacterium | reverse complement strand
TATGGCATCGTATTGCAGCGAACCGGCGGAGGCGTAGACCAGGGCGATACCGCCGAAGATGGCCATGGCGCCCGCCATGGCGTAGGTGATGTAGCGCATGGCCGCCTTGGTGGCGACGCCGCCGGCCAGGGCCATGAGCAGGAAGCCGGACCAGCTCACCAGCTCCCAGCCGATGAAGAGCGAGAGCAGATCGCCACTTGCGAGCAGGATCAGCATGGTGAAGACATTCAGCGCCATGGCTGTATGAAACAACCAGAGATTTCCCCCACTACTTCGGAAGCTGCGTTCCCACTCGCCACAACTGTACCAGCTGCTCAAGAGGGCTGAGACCAGGGTGATCAAGGCAAAGTACCAGCTCAAGGAATCGAAGCGCCAAGAGAGGCTTTGACCCATGGCCTCGAATTGAACCGAGGAGTAGACCGCTTCAGCGCCATAGCCGAGGGGCGCCAACTTCAGCAGCGCAAGGAGTTGGATACCGTAGAGGATGGTCACCATCCACCCCGCCGGCAGACGTCGTCCCAACAGCAGGGCGACCAACACCGTCACGGCGGAAAAGAGCAACAGTTCGTCGAGATGGGTCAAGCTCATTGACCACCTCCGCTACCGGCCAGGACAGTGTTGATATAAAGCTCAGTGTTGATTGCCTGGGCGGCGGTGTGATCGAGCAGCTCTCCGACAGGCGAGATGAAGAGAGCCGCAGCCAATAGCCCGATCCCGAACAGAGTTGCGGTAGCCAGAGAGAGCGTCGCGGGTCTAGGCATGGCATCAACATTTTGATCCTCATCCAGCGGCTTGTAGAGAAGCGCGGCAATACGGAACAGATAGGCCGCCTCGATCACCGTGGCGAGAAGAAAAACAACAAGTCCGATCAGGTAGAGCGGGGAGGTTTGTGCCGCTAGCTCGGTGATCAGGGTGAACTTGGCCCAGAAGCCGGGCAGTGGTGGCATACCGATGAGAGAGAGCGAGAAGAGGATAAAGATAATCGCTGCCAGGGGCGCTCGCCTGGCAACCCCTTGAAGCCTTGCTATCGATCCACCCCAACCATCGGCAAGCATAAACAGGCCCGATTTTACGATCAGGTGGTGCAGGGTAAGGGCGAGGACTGCAATCAATCCGCCATGCCCGGGTATTGAGAGGGCGATGAAGATCATCCCCAACTGTCCGATGGAGGAGAAGGCGAGCATCCGCCGCAAATCCTTGGCCCGCCAGGCCGCCAGTTCACCGCTGATGACGCCTAGGATGCCGAGCATCAAGACCACCTGCAGTGCTTCTGGCTGATGGAAGATCAGCACCAGCAGTCGCAGGATAATCAGCAGGGCCAGCTTCGAGACCAGTCCGGCGAGGAAGGCCGAGACCCGGCTGGAGGCGGTGGCATAGACTTCCGGCGCCCAAGTATTCACCGGGAACAGCTCGGCTTTGACGCCGATGCCAATCAGCATGCTGAGAAAGGCGACCAAGCCAAGCTTGTTATTCAATTGCTCTGGCGCCAATTGGGCCAGGTGGGCCAGATTGAGGCTGCCTGTCTGGCTGTAGATCAGAGCGATGCCGAGCAGGGTCAGGACGGATCCGATCCCGCTGAGAATCAGATATCTTACACTCGCCGCATAAGCGGCACCGGTGGCTGAGGCGGCGATCAGTCCAAAACTGGCGACGGCCACCAGCTCATAGAAGACATACAGGTTGAACAGATCCCCGGAGAGGGCGAGCCCGGTGGATGAGGCGACAAGCAGGAGCATCAGCGCCTGTCGTCTGGGTGTTTCACTATCCAGCTTGAAGGGCCAGAAGAGCAGACCCAGCAGCTGTACCGCAAAGGCGAACAGCAGCGCCATGGCATCGACATAGAGGTTGATCCCCATGGGGGGGGCAAAACCGCCGATGGCAAGCGAGAAGGGTAACGCGCTGCCGCTGAGCCACTGCTCCCCCAGCATCCAGCAGCCGTAGGCTAGTATGGCAGGGCCGATCCAGAGGCCGATGCCGACTGATGCCCGCATCACGATTGGAAGGAGGAAGGCGCCGAGAAGCGGCAGGACGATGGATAGGACAATCCAGTGGTTCACGACTCACCCCCGCGGGCTTGTGCCGGGCTCTGCGGCAAGGGTGATAAGGGTCTCTCTCCCAGGGGGGACTCCTGACTGATATCTCTGGATATTCCTGCTGTGGCGGCGATCTCCGCTGTCATGCACTCCGCCACTGCATGGCGATTGAGGGTGCCGAAGCGTTGCCGCACCCGGCTCAGCAGGCTGATCGCCAGGGCCTGAATGCCGACACCGATGACGATGGCGGTCAAAACCATGGCCTGAGGTACCGGGTCGACCATCTGTGGTTGCTCGCCCAGGTTGGTGAGAATAGGAGCGACTGCGTCCCAGCGGTAACCGGCGAGCACCAGCATCAGATTGGCGCCGGCCTCGGCGATTACCAGGGCCAGGACCACGCGGAAGAGATGTTGCGAGAGTACTACTCCGGCCAAGCCGATGGAGATCAGACCAAGAGCTGTGACATAGAGGATGAGTTCGGGGTTGAGCAACGAAGTCATACTTCCGACTCCGTCTGCGCCAGATGGGAGAGGAGTCCGGCCAGCTCAGCCCCCACCTTAAGTCCCACCGCCAGGTAGAGCAGGGGGAGTGTGCCGGCTGAGATCAACTGTCCCAGGGAGTCCTGGATCAACATCGGCTGTAGAAAGGCCTCTCCTTCCGCAAGCGCCACCAGCCCGACAAGGATGAAGCTGGCGCCGGCGAATCCCTCGATCACGCTCAACATACCGTGGTGCAGTCTTGCCCCCGGACGGGCCAGCAGGGGCAGGAAGAAGGCCGCCGCCAGGATAACACCGCCCTGAAAGCCACCCCCCGGTGTCAGATGGCCGTGGAAGATAATGTAGAAGCCGATCACCATCAGCAGCGGAAACAACATGGCGCCACCATGTTTCAAGATGAATCCACCCTCCGTAAGCGTACCGGCAGAGGTATGTCTGCGGCCAAGTACCAGACCAGCGGCTGCAGCGGCTGCAAAGAGAATGGAGAGTTCTCCCAAGGTGTCTATGCCTCGATAACCCAGCACCACTGAGGTAACCATATTGGCGGCCCCGGTCTCCTGGGCTGCGGCAGCCTGCACGGCTTGACCTACCAACATCGGCGGCGCACCGAAGTCGAGAGCAGTGGCGATGGCCAGCAGCATGAAGCCGAGTCCGCCAGCAAACAGAAGGCCGGTAAGCTTACGCATCTCTGTCGGCTCCTGTGGTGCTATTGATGAGAGCTTTCTGCGATTTGGCGCCGTCGATCTGCCAGAGTCCCAGTCGCCGCAGGGCAAGCGCCAGGATCAGACTGCTCAGTCCGGCGCCGACGGCTGCCTCGGTCATAGCAACATCCGGCGCCCGCATCAGAACAAACAGCAGGGCCAGACCCAGGGAGACCACTGATGCTGCTGCAACAGCGGCGACATGGTTCTTTACCAGCAGTACCATCACCGCGGCACAGAGAACCAGCAGCGATAGCAGGGCGATGATCCAGAGTTCTATCTCACTCATGTCTCTGACTCCTTGGGGGAGGTGGAGTCAGCTCTTTTCCAGGGGGTAACTCCCGCCATGAGTAGAGCCCTGGCAATGGTGGACGAGCCCAGGGGATTGGTGACAAGAATCAGAACCGCGATGACAAAGAGTTTCGACCACCATGCCGGGTAGAGCAGGCCCACACCCAGTATCAACGATAGCGCACCCAGTGTAACCGCCTTGGTGCCGGCCTGAATTCGGTTATAGACATCCGGCATGCGTACTAGACCCAGAGCGCCGAGGAGGGTGAAGGCGGCGCCGATGAGGAGAAAAATATCGGCCAGCAATCTCATGATCCATTCCCCTCGATGGCTCGGGCGATGGCCACC
>JBNKMQ010000154.1:0-11924 GCA_050293225.1 Sedimenticolaceae bacterium | reverse complement strand
CTCCAAACCTATGCGCAACCTGCTCAAGCCGGTGGAGCTTACCGCCCAGCTCAATCGATACATCATCGGGCAGGAGCTGGCCAAAGAGACCCTGGCGGTAGCGGTCTACAATCACTACAAACGCATCACCATGGAGAACGAGCGGCCAAAGATGCAGGTCAAGGATGAGGATGTGGAGATCGAGAAGTCCAACATCCTCCTGCTGGGACCCTCGGGCACCGGCAAGACCCTGCTGGCCAGTACCCTGGCGAAGATCGTTGGTGTGCCTTTCTGTATCGCAGACGCCACCTCCCTGACCCAGGCCGGTTATGTGGGTGACGATGTGGAGACCATTCTCACCCGGCTCCTCGACAGCGCCGATGGCAACAAGGAGCTGGCGGAGTGGGGCATCGTCTACATCGACGAGATCGACAAGTTGGCCAAGGCCGGTGAGACAGCCCACGGCACCCGGGATGTCTCCGGTGAAGGGGTACAGCAGGCCCTGCTGAAACTGGTGGAAGGCACCCAGATGAAACTCGGCGCTAAGGGACGCAAGGATTCCGCGGACGATCAGCAGATCGACACCCGCAATATTCTATTCATCGCCGGTGGCGCCTTTGCCGGTCTTGAGCGGCTTTTGGAGAAGCGACTGGATACGGCGGAGCGGGGGATTGGTTTCCACGTGGATCTCTCCGATCCCGGCAAGGCCTATGACCAACTGCGTCTGTTCGAAGAGGTGCAGCCGGAGGATCTGCGACACTTTGGTCTGATACCCGAATTTATCGGTCGCTTTCCCGTCATCACCGCTTTGCACGATCTGGATGAGTCGGCCCTGGTGAAGATCCTCACCGAACCCCGCAATGCCCTGGTACGTCAGTATGAGCGTCTGTTTGAGTTTGAGGATGTGAAGCTGGCGTTCACCCCGGATGCCCTCAGTGCCATTGCCAAGCAGGCGATTGCTCGAGGCACCGGCGCCAGGGGTCTGAGAGGTGTGATGGAGGGTCTGCTGAGAAAGGCGATGTATGAGATGCCCTCCATGCAGGGGATCTCCGCCTGCACGGTGGATGAAGCCGTCGTCACCGGAGAGCGTGAGATCAGCTTTGATGTAACTGACGAAGCGGAGTCTAAGGATCAGGCTGTTTAGTCTGGGCGTATCCTGACTGCTGCATGGTTTTGAGTTATTCGTGTTGAGTTTTGAGTTTTGAGTTTTGAGTTGAGGTGTTCGCTACGCTCACTGTCTATGGGGCCCCCTCTCCCCTTGCGGGAGAGGGCCAGGGAGAGGGGGGTAAAAACATCCTGCGCAAAGCGCAGACAACAACTCAAAACTCAACACTAATAACTCAAAACTCCAGTGAGTCATTGAGCCTTTGGTTAAATCAGATGAGGTATCCAGACAGCAAACCTAGATCGACGCCTGCCTATTCGCCTTTCCGCCTGCGTTCGGTAATCTGCTCTCCGGCAAATCCCCAGTTATCGGTATCGACCTCGTCGATCACCACCACCGTGGTGGATGGATCTTTGCCGAGGACATCCACCAGCAACTGGGTGGCGCCGGCGATCAACTCCTGTTTCTGTCTCTTGGTGACACCCTCACGGGTGACTTTGATATTGATGTAGGGCATATCGACCACGCTTATAAATCATTATTGGCCTACTAGATAGTGTAGTGCCGATGCCGGATTTGAACATGAATAGACAGGATTTTCTATTGAGAAAGGACAGCTTTTCCGTGGTTATGCAGTCTGGACAATCCGGCCACTACCGGTACCCTTCACCACTACCCCTTTTAATGTTCAAAAACATTGATTGAATCCTGGTTATCTTCGCTGACTGAGGAAGAGACTCTGCTGCCAAACTGAACCCGGTCTTTTGCAATTGAGATCAAAAATCGACAATGGTCTGCCCGATAATTCCCTGGTGAGAGTCTTATTGGGTCCTCTGCTCATGGGACTCTTCGCCTTCGCCGGTGTTGGCGGGGTGATGCTGATCCATCAGCAGACCTACGACCAGATTCAGTACAATCTGCGCCAGGATACCCTCAGGGCGATGCACAGACTGCTGCCGGAGAGTGAGTACGACAACGACCTGCTGGCAGCGCCGATCAATCTGGGGGCTGAGGCCTTTCAGAATAATCTTCGTTCGGTGGTGGCCTATCGGGCGGAGAGGAATCACCAGCCGGTGGCGACCCTGTTCAGTCTGGTGACGCCAAAGGGCTACAACGGCGATATTCGACTGCTGATGGCGGTTCGCCAGGATGGCACTCTGACCGGAGTGGAGATTGTTTCACATAGCGAGACCCCCGGGCTGGGTGATCGCATCGAGTCAGCGCGGTCGGATTGGCTGGAGCAATTTCGTGGGACATCTCTCGATCATCCTGTCTCTGACGATTGGGAGGTGAGGCGAGATGGTGGTCGTTTCGATCAATTGACCGGTGCCACTGTGACGCCAAGGGCTGTCGTCAATGCCCTGCATCGGGTGCTTGTCTATCTCAGACAGCACGACATCGGCGCCAGTGTCAGCGCCGGCAGTATCGTGCAGAAACCAGAGTTGCAGGAAGATGACTGCCACTCATGATTGAGCCCTCTCTTTCGCCCGCCTTTCGATGTTGTAAACTAAGATGGTCAAGATAAATTCAGAACGACTATGGGGCGTGTATGAAGCAACAGAATGGAGTAACCGAGGGAATTTCTGATCTGTTACGGGCATTCATTAAACAGGATTCGGCTGGCGGTCTGCTGCTGATCTTTGCTGCCGCCCTGGCGCTGATTATCGAGAACTCTCCCCTCAACTGGCTCTATGATGCCCTACTGAATACCCCGGTGGAGATTCGTGTGGGGGCCCTGCATCTGGATAAGGTGCTACTGCTCTGGATCAATGACGGTTTGATGGCGGTCTTCTTCCTCCTTATCGGTCTGGAGGTGAAGCGCGAGTTTCTCGAAGGAGAGCTGTCGCGACCGGACCAGATCATTCTGCCGGGACTAGGGGCGATTGGCGGCATGTTGATTCCCGCAGCGATCTACTTCTATCTCAATCAGGGAGATGAAGTGGCCCTCAATGGATGGGCGATCCCTGCCGCCACGGACATCGCTTTCGCTTTGGGGATTCTGGCCCTGCTGGGTAATCGTGTGCCGGTCTCTCTGCGGGTCTTTCTCATGGCCCTGGCGATCTTTGACGATCTCGGTGCCGTTGTGATCATTGCGCTCTTCTATACCGCCGATCTCTCCCTGACCAGTCTGCTGCTGGCCACCATTGCGGTGATCATCATGCTGGGTATGAATCTGATGAATGTGACGAAGATCTCCGCCTATATACTGGTGGGGGTCTTTCTCTGGCTGGCGGTGTTGAAGTCCGGAGTCCACGCGACCCTGGCGGGGGTCATCATCGGCATGATGATCCCGCTCAAAGATCCTAAAGACAGCAGTGTGTCGCCACTCAAGACAGTTGAGCATGGACTGCATCAGTGGGTCTCCTTCTTTATCGTGCCTATCTTCGCCTTTGCCAATGCGGGGGTTTCGCTGAGTGGGTTTACGCTGGATAGCCTGCTGCAGCCGATCCCTCTGGGTATTGCCGCCGGTCTCTTTGTGGGCAAACAGGTGGGTATCCTGCTCTTTTGCGGTCTGGCTATTCTGTTGGGTTTTGCCCAGCTGCCGAAGGGGGCCAACTGGTGGGGCTTCTATGGCACCAGTATTCTTTGCGGTGTCGGTTTTACCATGAGTCTCTTCATCGCTTCCCTTGCCTTTGAACAGGGGGGGAATGGTTCCGTCATCCTGGGGGATCGCCTCGGTATTCTGATGGGCTCAGGTCTCTCCGCCGTGGTTGGTTATCTACTGCTGAGGTTTATTAACCCGGCCAAGAGCCCGGCTTCAGGTTGATGCGGCTAAACTTAAACCGGGTTTACCTGTCAAAGCATCAACCATGGGGTTGTGACAGATCAATGCGAGGGAGACCCGGATGTTGAATCAATCCACTGTTTTTCTGCTGATGCTGGGGATCTTCTCCCTGGGGCAGGCAAAGGCCGAGCTTGTAAAAGGTGAGCCCGCGCCGGATTTCAGCCTGATGGACCAGAGCGGAAAGGTCCACCGCCTCTCCAGTTACCAGGGTGGGTGGGTGATACTCTACTTCTATCCCAAAGACGACACACCGGGTTGTACCAAAGAGGCCTGTGAATTCCGCGATGACTTTGATCAGTTTGCCCGGATGGGTGTCACCCTGTTGGGTGTCAGTACCGATGAGATCGAGAGCCACCAGAAATTTTCTGAGAAACACCAGCTGCCTTTCCCGCTTCTCTCGGATGCGAATGGTGAAGTAGCCAAGCACTACGGCTCCCTGTTTCAGATCGGTCCGATCAAGTTTGCCAAGAGACACAGCTTCATCATCGATCCGCAGGGTCGAATCGAACGGGTCTATCGGGATGTGGACCCCAAGCGCCACAGTGATGAGGTGATGGCGGAGTTGTCCGCCCTGATCACTTCGACGGCTGATCCTGAAAAGTAATTCCCGCCTCCTGCAGGGCCGCTTTCAGCGCCTGCATAGCTGAATCTATATCCCCGTGGCCTCTGAGTCCCAGTTCAACGGAGGGACGCTCTCCCATACGTGGCAGGCTGTAGAGTTTGACGTCAGGGAAGCGATCGGAGAACGACTCCATGATGGGTACGATCACACTTTCGGAGATGCCTTCAATCTGTAGCGAGAGTTCTTTCGCCAGGTTCTCTTTCAGATCCGCGTAGCAGTTATCCAGCACCCACTCCGCCATGGGCCAGGCGAGTTGGGGAAAGCCGGGGAGGAAATGGTGCCGTTCGAGGCTGAATCCGGGAATGCGGTTGTGGGGATTGGGAATCAACTCTGCATCCTGGGGCAGATCAGCCATGTGAATGCGGGTCGGATAAGCCTTCTCTCCAAACTGATCCTCGATTAACGCAGCCGCTTCTTTGTGACGTACCAGAGGACGATTAGCGGCCTCTGCTGCACAGGCGCGGGTGAGGTCATCCGGTGTGGCGCCGATACCGCCACAGACAAAGGTGGACATTCCGGAGGCCATGGAGAAGCGCAGGTGGGAGATGAGTGATGCCTCGTCATCCGGTAGCAGCCAGAAGCGGGCGAGGTCGAGTCCGCGGGCTTTGAGCAGTTGCCGAAAGTGGGCCTGATGTCGATCCTCTCTGCTGCCGAAGAGGATCTCGTCACCGATGACGATCAGCCCGAACTGACTTGTTCCGTTGTTATACTTATCCACGCTGAGTACGCCCCTTAATCGCTTATAACCGCAAAGATGCCATTGTTGCATTCAAAATCCTCTGACTAAACTGAACGCTTATAGATCCATCTTGGCCGTTACATGAATAGAGGATAGAAGAGAAATGATCAAGTTCGTTATGTGTATAACCCGACACCCCGATATGAGTCGTGAGGCGTTCAAGGACTATTGGCTGAATCAACACGGCCCCTTTTTTATGCGCAATGCGGAGGTTATGGGGGCGAAGAGATATGTGCATCGCATATCCTGAATACGCCTCTAAATGAAGCCCTCAGGCAGTCGGGGGGAATGCAGCCGGAATACGATGGGGTAGCGGAGGTCTGGTTTGAGTCGATCGAAGCATTGATGGATGGGATGGGCTCACCGGAGGGACAAAAACTCGGCAGTGCCTTACACGAGGATGAGAAGAACTTTATCGATCATGCCAGTTCAACAGCATTCATTGTCGAAGAGTGTGAATTTTAAGGAAGCTCTGATTAACTGACATACCGTCATCCCGGCGAATGCCGGGATCCAGGAAAATCAAACAGATAGATTATTCGCTTCGCTCACCCTTCGGGCCGACTTTCAGTCGTTCAACGCACTGTGTGCTTTTGTCCGGCTTTCGCCGGAATGACGAATTAATCAGAGCTTCCTTAACTATTAGATTGCGTTTCTAAGCCCCAGTTTATCCGGATGTGGATGCAGGTAGACCTGCTTCTGCATATAGGCATCTGGATGTTTGCGAAAGTAGTGTCTCAACAGCGTGACCGGCACCACCAGCGGTGTCTCCCCCCGGCGATAGGTCTCGATGCTCTCACCCAGTTCGGCCTTGTCGTCCCCCTCGATACGTTTTTTCAGATAGCCCATGATGTGCTGCAGGACGTTGACGTGGCGTCGCCGGTTGATCCGTCTCTTCAGAGTCGGCATCAGCTCATGGATATAGGCCTCAGCAATGGCAGCTAAATCACCCTTGGAGAGATCGGAGAGCAGCCGCCCGAGACGTTGATAGGCCGCCTGGGAGTGGGCCATAACGAGATATTTATGCGCGCTGTGGAACTCGATCAGACGGGCAGGGGTCAGGCCCTCATGCTGCATCTGGCGCCAACGCCGCATGACAAAGACGCGATTGATGAAGTTCTCCCGCAGGACAGCGTCATTCAGGCGTCCTTCCTCCTCCACCGGTAGCAGGGGCAGGCGCTGCATGAGGATGCGGGCGAAGACTCCGCTGCCTTTGCGCTCCGCATTGGTGCCTGCGGAATTGAATACCTTGACCCGCTCCATGCCGCAACTGGGTGAGTCCTTCTTCAGGATATAGCCGCAGAGACCGTGCAGTTGTTCAACCTGTGCCTCGCTGTAGGTCTCCATCCTCTCGGTGACATCCATGGCGGCATCGGCGGTTCCCACCAGGCGAGGACGTTCGATCTCTCCCATCAGGCGGATGGTGGGTCTGGGGATGCCAAGACCGATCTCTGCCTCGGGGCAGATGGGAAGCAGATGCAGATGCTCACTCAACGGGCCGACGATGAAACTGTTTCGCTTGTGGCCACCGTCGTAGCGGACCTCATGACCCAGCAGGCAGGCGCTGACCCCCACCGTTGGCAGCTCTGATTCAGCAATGGCAGAACGTCTCATCTCATTTGGCGTAGTGCTCATAGATTACTTAATCCGGTTCCAATGGCTGAGGGCCTGCTCTCTTGAGGACTTTAAATCGACGATGGGTTCAGGATAGTCCTTTCCAAGCTCCACGCCGGCCTGTTGTAACTGATTCTGATTGGCTAACCAGGGGGCGTGAATCTGCTTGTTCGATAGCCCCGCCAGTTCCGGCACCCATCGTCTCACATAGTCACCGTCAGGATCGAATCTCTCTCCCTGTCTCACGGGATTGAAGATACGGAAGAAGGGGGCGGCATCGGCACCACAGCCGGCGGTCCACTGCCATCCGAGGGTGTTGTTGGCCAGATCGGCGTCTACCAGGGTATCCCAGAACCAGCGGGCCCCTTCGAGCCAGTGGATGCCGAGGTTTTTTGTCAGCAGGGAGGCGACAATCATACGCACCCGGTTATGCATCCAGCCGGTCTGCCACAGCTCCCGCATGCCGGCGTCGACGATAGGGATGCCGGTCTCGCCGCGCTGCCAGGCGGTCAGCAGATCCGCTGCCGCCGCTTTACGCTGCCAGGGATAGTGCTCAAATTTTGTTACCAGGGGTGATTCCTGGGTATGGGGGAAGTGGTAGAGAAGATGCTGGGCAAACTCCCGCCAAGCCAGCTGTCTCATATAGCTCTCTCTCCCCTTTTGATCGGTTGCGCTTAGACCTTGCAGGGCAAACAAGATCTGTCTTGGCCCTATCTCACCGAAGTGGAGATGGGGAGAGAGGCGGGAGGTGCCGCTATCTGATGGGATGTCCCGAGTTGTATCGTATGTTGTCAGTCGGGTATCGAGAAAGCTGTGCAAACGATCAAATGCACCAGACTCTCCAGGATTCCAGTTTCGCTCAAGACCTTGATACCAGTCTATTTCGGGAAGGAGTTTAAGACGCTGTAGCGAAACAGATTCCAGTGCTTTGGGAACCGGGGGGATTTTTTTCGGGGCGGGGATAGGAGGTTCAATGGAGGTCAGCAGTTGACCAACTCGTCGCCAGAAAGGAGTGAATACCCGAAAAGGTTTGCAAGCCTTGTTTTCGATCTGCCAGGGCTCGGCCAGCAGGCTGGCGTTGAAAGTTTGATACTCAATGTCAATGGTTTTCAGCCACTGTTCGATGTTGTTATCCCGTTCGAGAATGGATGGCTCGTAGAGGCGATTCCAGAACAGATGGGTTACCTGGTACTTACTGATGAGTTGCTTGAGGGCCTGCTTGATTTCGCCAGTCTGAATAATCAGCCGACTTCCATGAGATTGTAGTGACAGGTCCAGATTATGCAGGCTGTTGTGCAGCCACCAGTGACTGGCTGCCGCGGGCGGCCAGGGTGATTTATCATCCGCTTGGTGGACATAGAGGGGAATGATCGAAGCGCACTTTTTTATCGCCGTAGTGAGCGCAGGGTTGTCGGTTAATCTAAGGTCTCGTCGAAACCAGACGATAGCGGTCTTCATTGCAACAGACTCTTAGGTGCTCCTTCCGCATCTCTCTTAAGACCATGCCGAAGCTGTGGTTGGAGGTTATTAAATCTATTGACTGATTGTACAGTCAGAAGTGTCTGATTGAACCCTCGAAACTCTGGGTGTTAACCGATCCTGGGCGGAATCGTTGATGAATGTCATCGAAATGGGGCAGATGGGGTAATATGGTAGCGATGTTTCTGACTTGCATCCGCAGTAACCTGAGTGAGGTAGACAGATGGTAGAGAATGTAACAGCTTACGAAAAAATCGGCGGTGAGCTGGGTGTCAGAGAGCTGGTTGATCGGTTCTACGACATCATGGACTCGGATGGGGCATTAGTAGGCCTCAGGCAGATGCATGCAAAGAGCTTAAAGGGGTCCAGAGAGAAGCTGTTTCTCTTTCTGTCTGGCTGGCTGGGTGGGCCAGACCTGTTTGTACAGAAGTATGGACATCCAAGATTAAGGGCGCGTCATATGCCGTTCTCTATCGGTGTGGCTGAGCGTGATCAGTGGATGACATGCATGAACCGCGCGCTGGCGGAGATGGATATTGAGCCGACGCTACGCAAGGGATTAAGCGAGGCCTTCTGGAAGACGGCGGATTTCATGCGTAACAGGGCGGAGAGTGAGGTAATGGATGGCATACCTGTGCGTGCCGAAACCCTCGATCAGCATCCGGGGTAGTGCTGACCTTCCCGCAGTCGGTTTGGTGATCGGTTCTTAAAACAGACGTTTGCTAAAAGAGATGTCGTTCATTCGCTTGATCAGTCGCTTTGTATTGGATACGAGAGTGTCGGTACTCGCTTTTTGGGAGCGTATCTGAAGAGTATCTGTAATTTTAAGTATGCCGTTGGATTCCAGAATGCCGATAGTGCCTTCCTGCTGGTTGCAGAGAATTGTTGTGCTGGCGGCGATGGGATCTTGAGAACGCCTGACACAAACTAGCTTCCAGCCAAACTTCTTCAATATCGTGAGCCCGTTAACTTGTTGCTCAGTGATGTGATTCTTTGGGTCTGCTGGTATGGGACTCATGCGGTTTCTCTGCTCCTCCACGGTTACGTATCCTCCTTTTGTCCCTACTCAATTACAGTTTCTGTGATTTTATGAAGAGACGATATTTTAATGGTATAGGAGATTAAATACTGCGAAGGAGTTGTGAATTTTGTATATCCTTTGCACATCGCAATATAGCGAAGTCGAAAGGATAAATAGGGTATTCCTCAGGTTACTCAAGGAGATATCCCGCAAGGAGCCTTTGAGTGGGTGACTTCTGTAAGTTCGGATGCGAGCGCTTTTTATGCGAATATTTATTGCCCAAATCTAGCAGGTTTTTAGGCAGAGATTCTGTTGGTCGATGCAGTTTGCAGCGCTGTCAGTTTCAGTATCTTTGCATTTGTCTGCTATGTCTTCAGCGCACTGATTATATCTTTCTCTGCACTCTGCGTTTGAGGCGAACTCTCCCCAGGTTAAGATGATTTGAGGATCTTGAAGGCATTCTTTTTGAATGCGACCGCACTTCGTTTTGATATGGTTGGATGAACAGTGTTCTTCTCTAGCTGCCAGTTTTTTACAATCACCATATGCGCTTTTGCAGCTGTTCTTGCAGGCAAGTTGGATTTGAAAGAGCTTGTTGGCATTAGGCTGGGTCTCTTTCTGCATGTTGTTTTTCAGTGCTAAAGCACTTTTTTCTTCACGATTTTTACTCTGTTCTGACTTTAACAGTTTTTCGGCTTGAAGGATCTCCGGTATATCTGGATTGATGGACTTGGCCAGCTTTAAATAGGTGCTGGCCTTTTTGAGGTTGCTGGTGGAAATGGCCTGCCTGGCCAGCTCGGTATATTTTCGTGTAACTCCATCAAGTCCGAGAAGAGCTTCTGGGTGTCCTGGCTGGAGGTTAAGAATCTCTTTGTATTTTTCGACCGCATTGTTACCGCGAGGTGCGCTGAGTTGCAGGTTTGAGATATTTTGCTCAGCTTGATCCAGAAGTTGCGCTATATGGTTCATCTGCTGCAGATCATAGCGTCTCTTATCCGGGGTATACGCCAGTTCTTCTTTGGATTTCTGGTTAGTCTTTGCCTCGATCACCTCGCGTTGGGAAGAGGCTGGCCTCTCTTTCTGAATGATTTTTCTCTCTGTTGCTGGGACAGTCATTTTTCGCTCGGTTTTTTCCGGCCAAGTCCATTGCGTTACCCCACCGAGTAGAATCAATAAAATGGCAACTGTTCCGACTAACCAATATCTGTTTGATTTGCTTGAGCTGTCAGTCCTCGTGGTGGGGGCGTTGGTTGTAGTGATCTTGGGAATATTTAAAGCGGTGGATTCCTCACTGCTTGAGTTGTTTCTGCTATCTGTGGGGTTATCCAAGGCAGCTATCAGTCTGCCGACATCATAGTCCCAGCGATCGTCGCTCAGCTGAAGTGCTTGTAGGCGGGCAAGCGTCGATATCTCATCAGGTAGATCTTCCGGGTCAGGCATTTTAGCGCCTTCGACCAATACGGGGATTACCTGTATACCCTGTTTTAGGGCTGAGGCAATTTCCAGGCGTACATAATCCAGGGGGTGATCAAGGCGCCGGCCGGAGTCGTCTTTCGCAGTTAACCATTGATTGCCGATGACAACGATAAGCGATGAGCAACACTCGATGCCTTCGCGGACAGCTTGAACAAAATCGGTTCCAGGTTTTATCGTATCAATGTCGCGAAAGACACTCTCCTCTCCAAGCGCCTTGCAGAGGTGGTCGTACAGCCGCCCTGTGTGGCCGGCACTGTCATTACGCCGGTAGCTGATAAATGTTGCTGACATAGATATTTTTTAGCAGCTTTTTTTATAATTACTACCGTTGAAATTACCCGATGTGAAATATAACCATCGATGGTTTAAACGGAATTTTTGTTTAACAGCGGGTCTGGAGCAGGGCGCGAAGAAGCTGACATGCGGGAGATCGTGCAAATCAATCTGCAACAGCATGCTTGATTGAACAGCCATCTTGCCGCCTGCCTGCTAGAACCGGATCTCCTTGGTCAAGATCAGTGCAATGGCAATCAACCCCAGCCATGTTGTGGGATCTCCATTACGCAAATTGCGCAACATGAGAGCAAACTCATTGGTTTTGGGTGCCTGTGTGAGTACGGGTTTGATCAGTGCAGTAAAGAGTTGTTTGTCGAAGAGAATCAGACCCCGCTGTTTGATCGGGACTGTAGATCTACCAATCAAAAGATGGTTTTCTGTCCTGATGCAACTCTCTGCTAAGGCCGAGGATTTTCTACCAGGAAAATCGATCAGATAGAGGCTTTTTCCATCTGTACCGATTTTCAGCCTAGGCAGGGCGATATGCAATAACCACAAAATAATCAGATAAAACACGATCAGGATAGAACCTGGAAGGAGCCAAAGGAATACCAGGTCATTAGCAGTGCCAGTAAAGGCAAAGAAGAAAAACAAGATCAATATTAAAGGGAAGAGAAAAGTAAAAACTTTTAATTTACTAAGATTTTCAGACTCCAGTTGGGGCCAGTAGACTCCATTCGGATCAGGTGAAACTCTTGTTAATGATTACCCAGGTTTCACCTTCGCTATCACGCCGGGCTTCAGTGGGCCATTTACATCCTATGCCTC
>JBNKMQ010000153.1:0-13960 GCA_050293225.1 Sedimenticolaceae bacterium | reverse complement strand
ACTGGCTTTGTTTGGATCTTCCCTCTCCCCTCGCGGGAGAGGGCCAGGGAGAGGGGGAGTAGAGGCGTGAGCGGAGCGAACACCAAGCAACTCAAAACTATAAATTCACAACTCATAACTTCTAAATGAGTTCAGGTATCGGAGTAGAGTGATGACCGCTAGCAAACCGAAACTGGCAGTACACAAATTCAGTTCCTGCGACGGCTGTCAGCTCGCCCTGTTGAATCTGGGCGAGGCCCTGCTGGTACTGCCTGAACTGGTGGATATCGTCCACTTCGCCGAGGCGGGTCCCAGCGAGCCCGAGGCGGAGGTGGATATCGCACTGGTGGAGGGGAGTGTCTCTACACCAGAAGATGTCCATCGTATCCAGCGAGTCAGAGAGTGCAGCAAGTTGGTGGTGACTATCGGCGCCTGCGCCACATCTGGCGGCATCCAGGCGCTGGCCAATTTCGCTGACAGGGATGAATGGATGGCGGCGGTCTATGCCAAGCCGGAACATATCGAGGCCCTGCAAAGTTCCAATGCCATCTCCGACTACATCAAAGTGGATCTGGAGCTGCACGGATGTCCGGTCAATTCTAAACAGGTGCTGACTGCCCTGCGGGATCTGCTGAATGGCGTCAAGCCTTCACAGGAGGTCCAGCCGGTCTGTATGGAGTGTAAGCGTCGCGGGCTGATCTGTACCCTGGTGAGCAAGGGTGAACCCTGCATGGGACCTGTTACCCTGGCGGGGTGTGGTGCTTTGTGCCCAGCCGCCGGCAGAGGTTGTTATGGCTGTTATGGTCCTGCTGAAACGGTCAATGACGTCTCCGTATCGAATCGCTTCGAGGCGCTTGGGCTGCAACAGCAGGGCGTGATCAGAAGATTTCAATTTATCGCAAACCAGGCCCCCGCCTTCAAACAGGCGAGAGCGCGTTTAAAAGGCGAAACCGATGAGTGAATCCAGAGACATTCACATCAATGTACCGGTTCTCACCCGGGTCGAGGGTGAGGGGGCGTTGGAACTCGATGTGGTCAATGGAGAGATCGAACGACTCAATCTGCGCATCTTTGAACCCCCGAGACTGTTCGAGAAGTTTGTCGAGGGCTACGAGTGCAACCAGGTGATCGACATGGTGGCGCGGATCTGCGGTATCTGTCCGGTGGCCTATCAGATGAGTGCGGTGCAGGCCTTCGAGCGCCTGTTCGAGTTCGAAGCCCCCGATTGGCTGAGAGGCATGCGCAGGGCGATGTATTGCGGTGAATGGCTACAGAGCCATGCCCTGCATATCCATCTGCTGGCGGCTCCCGACTTTCTCGGTTTTGATTCTGCCATCGCCATGGCCAGGGACTATCCCGATGCGGTGAGTCGCGGGCTCAAGCTGCAGACTTTGGGTAATGATCTGATCGCCCTGTTTGGCGCTCGTTCGGTTCATCCCGTCGGGGTAAGGGTCGGGGGATTCTATCGTGCGCCGAGAGAGGATGAGGTCGCACCCATCCTGCAACGCCTGAGAGATGTGGTTGCAGAGACAGAAGATCTGATTACCTGGACCGCGGGCCTCGACTTTCCCGATGACGAGCAGGCCTTTATCAGTGTCGCCCTGAGCCATCCCGATGAGTACGCCATTGCTCGGGGGAATCTGATCTCCGGTCAGGGGCTGGATACCGATATCAGCTACTTCGACAGCTATTTTCAGGAGCATCAGGCTCCCCACTCCACCGCACTCCATGCCACCCTGGAGGGGAGGCCCTATCTGACAGGCCCTCTGGCGCGGCTCAATCTCAATTTTCATCAATTGCCCGATCATGTACGTCAGCGGATGGATAGTTGTGGCATAAGCTTTCCCAGTCACAATATGTTTCACAGCATTGTCGCCCGAGCCATCGAGTTGGACTTTGCGGTACATGAAGCGATCGCTTTATTGGAGAATTATCAGCAGCCGGACGCTCCCTATGTCGAGATCGAACCGAAAGAGGGCAACGCCTTTGGTTGTACCGAGGCACCAAGGGGTTTTCTCTGGCATCGATATGACGTTGATGAACAGGGTCTGGTCCGTTTTGCCCGTATCGTTCCACCCACCAGTCAGAACCAGGGCCGTATCGAGGAGGATGTACGCAACTCTCTGATGAATCTGGGACTCGACGCGCCGGACGACGCCATCCGGCTCAGGGCTGAACAGGTGATCCGTAACTACGACCCATGCATCTCCTGCGCCACCCACTTCCTCAAACTCGACATCAAACGCCGATGACCAAGGTGATCGGTGTCGGTTCTCCCTTCGGCGCCGATCGCTTGGGTTGGGTGGCGATAGATCATCTGTCAAAGGTGGGGCCGGCGGGTTGCGAATGGCTTAAGCTGGATCGGCCGGGTAGCCGCTTGCTCGATCATTTCGATGAAAACTCTCCGGCGATCATTATCGATGCAGTGGACTGGAGTGAACAGCCGGGGGAGGTCAGACGTCTGAGTCTGTCTGACCTGCAGCAGTTTCAGGATCGCTCATCCTCCCATGGCTTCGGCTTGGCGGAGACATTGGCCCTGGGTGCCGAGCTGGGTCGCTTGCCTGCGGATCTCCATCTGATCGGCATCAACGCCGGTAGTGACCTGAATCAGCTGCCAGAGATCGACTTTGATGCCCTGGATCGGCTGGTGCTTCCCCTTATCTGAACCAACAGATTTCACTCTCTCTGCCGATATGCTTCTGGATAGGAGAAAAACAGCAATTTATGGCAAATCAGCAGATCGGCAGATTTCAGGTAGGACGGCTTCTTGGCTCAGGGAATCAGGGCAAGGTCTACCTCTGCCACGATAGTGAGCTGGAGCGTCGAGTTGCAATAAAGCTATTGAACAACGCACTGCCGCAGACCGCCTTCCGCGATGAGGCTCGTACCATGAGCCGGCTGCAACATCCGAATATCGTCACCATCTACGAGGCGGGAGAGCATCAGGACTCTTACTATCTCGTCACCGAGTATGTCGAGGGTGAACTGCTGTCAGATGCGATTGCCGGCAAGCCTATTGAGTTGCGACAAGCATTGACTATCTTTCAGGGATTACTTGAAGGTGTTGCCGAGGCCCACAAGGCCGGCATTGTGCATCGGGATCTGAAACCGTCGAATGTGATCCTGACTCAGGAGCGGCAGGCGAAGATTATGGATTTCGGCATCGCCCGCATGATGTCCGAAGGCCGGGGACCTGACAGCCAGTTGATTGGAACCCCCCGCTATCTGGCGCCGGAATATATCCGCAATGGCGAGGTGGGTCCCCAGGCCGATGTTTTTGCTTTGGGGCTGATTCTGGACGAGATGCTCACCGGTATGCCGGTGTTCAGCGGCAGGCAGCAGAAACAGGTGATCGACGCAGTGCTCAAACTCGATCCCCTGCCGCCTTCCCAGTTCAATCCGGCGGTGGATGAGAAGCTGGATAAGTTTATCCTCAAGGCCCTGGAGAAAGATCCGGCACTCAGATACAGCGATGCCGGTGAGATGCTGCAGGCCTTTAATGCCATGCGCAATCCTGGCGGAGAGAGGATTAAGGCGGATGATGAATCGAGCGGTACTGTGGAGTTTCTGCTACGCAGAATGAATCGCAAGAGTGACTTTCCCGCCCTCTCCAATTCGGTGCGCAGCATCAATGCCATGACCCATGCCAGCGATAAGGATGTCAACCAGATGGCGGGGGTCATCGTTAAGGATTTTGCTTTGACCAACAAGATCCTCAAGGTGGTGAACTCTGCCTACTACGGTCGTTTCTCCGGCAATATCGGTACCGTCTCCCGCGCCGTCGTGATTCTGGGCACCCAGGCAATCCGCTCACTGGCGGCATCGTTGATATTTTTCGAGCATATCGAAAACAAAGAGCAGGCAGACAAGCTGAGGGAGATGGTGACCGCTGCGATGTTTCGCGCCACTCTGGCCCACCGCATGGCGGAAGAGGTGGATGAGTCAGAGGCCGAGGCCTACTTCCTTACCGGACTGCTGCAGGACCTCGGCAGCATGCTGGTTGCCTTCTATCTGCCTGAGGAGTCGAAAGAGATTGACCGCTTGATATCGGCAGAAGGAGAAGCACCTGTCACGGCACAGCACCATGTGCTGGGTGTCAGCTTTGAAAAAATTGGTACCGAGATTGCCAAGCAGTGGAATTTCCCTAAGAGCCTGGTGGACAGCCTGCAGGCATGGCAGGGGGATCGCAAACCGGTTAACCGTATTGAACGTCGACGCCTGGTCACGGCCTTTGCCAATGAGACCATGGAGACCCTGGTGGCGTCGGGAAGCGATGACAAGGATGCCATGAATGCCTTGTCGAAAAAATATGCCAAAGGATTAAACCTGAATGCAAAGGCATTCAATCGCCTGACCCAGCATGCACTGAGTGACTTCAAGGAGATGGCAACGGTCCTCTCATCGGATATGTCGCAGGAGTATGTGCAGGAGTTGACCCGAGCCAGCGAGAAGAAACAGTCCGACGGTGAAGTTGAGGAGAAGGCGAAACCTAAGAAAGGGGAGGAGGATGGTCTTGGCGAGACCCAGATTCTAAACGGAGAAAATACTGAGACCCTGACCCAGACGGGAGATGCGCCACAGGATGACAAAGCCCCTGAAGATGCAGAGACCCTGCTGATGGACGGCCTGCAAGAGGTTACCGGCATGCTGGTGGGTGAACATAGTGTGTCGGAGATTTTCAATGTTGTGCTGGAGACTATGTATCGCGCAGTCGGTTTCCATCGCGTTGTCCTGGCGCTGTTGGATCGAAAGAGTGGATCGATGGTAGGACGTCTTAGTTTTGGAGATGCAGATGAAGACTTTGTGAAGCACTTCAGGTTTCCCACTACCTATAGTGTTGACGTATTTCATGGTGCACTGAAGAATGCAGTGGATGTCTATATCGCCGATACGACAGAGGCAAAAATACAGGCGGATATTCCAGATTGGTATAAGAAGATCTCCAATGCGGGCTCCTTTCTGTTATTTCCCCTGGTAATTAATAAGCGTCCGGTAGGTCTGATCTATGCCGATCATATGCAGCCTCAGGGTCTTCAAATTGATAAGAAACGTCTCAATTTATTGAAATCTCTTAGAAATCAGATTGTGCTTGCGGTAAGGTAGTGAATCTCGGCGGCGCAAGTTTCCGATCAAGGACTTAGGAAAACCTCCCTTATTCATGAAGATCACTCAGGAAGGCGTTCAACGTAAGCAGGTAAAACTGCTCTATATGCAAGGTAACACCATCGTGGTTGCCGGGCTGGCTGCCGCCGTTCTGGCCGGGTTCTACTATTGGGGAGTCAGCAATAACATCATGCTGATTGGCTGGTTGGCGGTGGTTTTCGCCCTCGGCATTACCCGCCTGAGACTGTTTAATCAGTTCGAAAAGCAGGATCCCGATCTGTTCCTGCCAGGTTCCTGGCTACGTAAGCATATGCTGTTGACCTTTATCAGCGGCATTGCCTGGGGTTCTCTGGCCCTGCTATATGATCCAGACTGGTCCGTCTCCCGCCAGGCAGTACTCTATATGATCATTGCCGGCATCTCTGCGGGCAGCCTGAGTGCCTATGCGGTGGTACTGGAAGTTTATGTCCTGTTTATGATTCCCATGCTTTTGCCTCTGGAAGTCGCCTTGCTCTTATACGGTGATAACTCTACCTCTTTCCTTGCCGGATTTGTTCTGGTCTATGCAATTGGTCTGTTACTCCTCGCCAGAAAGGTCCACTTGCAGGTAGTCGATACCATCCATCTCTCCCTGGCGCAGCAGTTTCTGCAGGAGAAGGTAAGTGCCGACTCCCAGGAACTCAAGTTGGCTAAAAGGGCGCTCCAGACCAGTGAGATCAGGGTCGGAAAAATTCTCGAGTCATCACTGGATGGTCTTTGGGAGTGGGATTTAAGCAACGACAAGATCTATCTCTCCCCTCGCTGGAAGGCGCAGATCGGATATAAGGATAGGGAGCTGCCAAATACTCTGGATAGCTGGAAATCGAGACTTCATCCGGATGAGAAAGACGGCGTTTTGCAAAAGATAGGCGCCTATCTCGCGAAACCCTGGGGAAACTTTGAGGAAAAGTTCAGACTACAACATAAAGATGGCAGTTATCGTTGGATTCTAACCCGGGCCACGCCAACATTCGATGTCAAAGATAGGCTGATAAAATTGACCGGTGTACATATCGATATCACCGAACGCATAGCCGCAGAGAGTCAGGCCAATTTTCTCGCCTATCATGATTGGCTGACTGAGTTACCCAACAGATTGATGTTCAATGAGCGGGTTGAACATGCCATCACGCGGGCGAATCGGTCTGGTCAACGCTTGTGTATCCTCTTTTTCGACCTAGATCGTTTTAAGCACATCAACGATAGCCTGGGGCATCCAGCAGGTGACCGGGCATTGAAAAAGATTTCGAAACGTTTGATCGAAGTTGTGAGAGAAGAGGATACCCTGGCCAGGTTGGGTGGCGATGAGTTCGCTGTGTTGGTTGAGAATGTTCCTCGATCAAACAGTATTTCAGTCGTTGCCGAGAAGCTGCTTGGATGTTTCGAAACGCCCATTGAGGAAGAGGGTCACGAGTTCTATCTCAACGCCAGTATTGGTATCGCAGTCTATCCCAGGGATGGAGAGACGAATGCAGAGCTGCTGAAGAATGCCGATGCGGCGATGTATAAGGCGAAGAGCTTTGGTCGCGGCAACTATCAATTTTATACCGAAGAGCTGACCGATAATGCCTATCAGCATATTACCTTCGAGTCCGGCTTGCGCCAGGCCTTAAAGCAGGAAGAGTTCCAGGTCTATTATCAACCCAAGATCAATCTTGAGAGTCTCAAGATTGTCGGCGTTGAGGCTTTGTTGAGGTGGCGTCATCCCGAGGCCGGTATCATATCTCCGGAAGATTTTATTCCGGTGGCGGAAGAGTCCGGTTTGATCCGGGAGATTGGCACGTGGGTACTGGAGAGAGTCTGCATCGATGTGAAAGGGTGGTTGGTCAAGAAGATCGACTTTGGTCATGTTGCAGTCAACCTTTCAGGTGTACAAATCCAGCAGGATGATTTTGTCGATAGCGTAAAAAGTATTCTTGAGAAGTGGGAGTTGAAGCCCGGCCATCTTGAACTGGAGATTACAGAGAATATCCTGATGCGGGATGTTGAGGCGGCTGTACACTATCTCACGGCCTTGCGCCAACTGGGTGTCTCCATTGCGATTGATGATTTTGGTACCGGTTACTCTTCGCTCTCATATCTTTCCCGATTTCCGATCAATAAATTGAAGATCGATAAGAGTTTTATCAGAGCGGTAAATTCAGACAAACAGAGTGCTGAGATATCCAGGACCATTATCAGTCTGGGGCATACCCTGGATATGCATGTAGTGGCTGAGGGTATTGAAGAGGCTGGACAGCTGGATTTTCTTAAACGCGAGGGGTGTGATGAAGGACAGGGTTTCTACATCACGAATCCATTGTCGCATGATGACTTTGTCCGATTTATTCAGAACTACCCTGCAGACAAAGGCACTCAGGACAAAATAGATAGAATAGAAGCTTAGCTCGGCAGATTCTCACTCTTCTGATTTTTTAACACTGTTTCGATGAATCCTTGCCAGGTCTCGTTCGGCTCCCAAATGGATTGAATCTCCGCTTCGGCGTCTTTCAGGCTCCAGTTCTCGACTATGACCCTATAGAGCGCAATGAAGACGGATACCCTTTTGTTCGCTGCGCAGTGGAGGAAGATCTTGCGATGATTGTGTTGCCGCATGATCTCACAGAAGGCGTAAAACTGATCGATCTCAGGTGCTTCGAAGTTGACAGGCAGGTGAATGTAATCCAATCCTGCTGATTTAATTATCAGCGCCTCGTGCGGAACTGCATAGGGTGCATCGGAGAGACCAAGATTGATGACCAGCTCGAAACCCGCCTGACAGATTGCTTCCAGTTCCTCCTCGTCAGGCTGTCCCCCGGTGGAGAGATCAGTCGATAGCGCTCGGTAGTTATAGATGGAGTCAAGCATCAGAAAGGGGGAAAGCGGGGTTTTAAATCCCTCTGGCATTGTAGCGGGAGAGACGCTCTTCAAGCTCCGTCAGACTGCTGATGGTAATGGTGGGTTCTATGCCCCAGGGATCGAACACCATCTCCGGATTGCGCTTCAGCCAGACGGCCTTCATGCCAGCGGAGATCGCCCCGATCACATCGAATGGATTGCTTGAGACCAGCCATGCCTCACCGGCCTTGGCGCCGGATACGCGGAGAAAATGGCAGTAGACCGCCGGGTTCGGTTTGAAAGACTTGAGTGCGTCAACGCTGACCACGTCGAGGAATGAGTCGTAGATCCCGGCAGAGGTGAGCAAGGTGACGACGGCCTCAGTACTGCCGTTGGAGAAGGCGAAGAGACGGTTGCCGCCGACACTTAACAGGGCAATCCCCTCTTTGACATCACTGAAAGTCGGCAGTACCCGGTACTCTGCCAGCAGCATATGTTTTTGCGCTTCGGTCAGTGGAGTCTTCAGAAGCTCGCAGGTGTAGTTGAGAGCCTCTTTGGTGCAGACGGAGAAATTCTCATAGTTCTGCATCAACCCCCTGCGAAATGCGTATTCCAGCTGTTTGTCTCGCCAGACATGGGAGAAGGTCTCTGCCTTGTAACCGACATGGGTCTTCAGGGCTTCCATCACCCCATGGGTATCTATGAGTGTGCCGTAGACGTCAAACGCAAGAGTTACAGGCATGATTGGGTTCTTCTTGTTTATTTAGTGGGTTTGTGTGTGGTTATTTCATTATTACGATAGCCTAACAGTAGCACCCTAATTCCTTTGATAAAAGTGATATGCGAAATTGACAGGCCGGCAGATTGGCTCTCCAATAGGCGCTGGATCACTACTTAAGCAATAGCGCAGCCGTCCAGGGGCGGACTAAAATAGTTTGTAGTCTTAACCAGTAGAAGGCACCATGAGGAGAGATTTTTCTTCCTGTTATTTGCTATCCAATCCGGAGTCAACGTGACCTGGCAACCCTACTTTGTCTATCTACTGATTCTTGTAGCGATTGCGCTCTTCTTCAGTGGCCGGGTCAGACTCGATTTGACGGCCGTGTTTGTGATACTTGCCCTGGCGCTCTCTGGCGTGGTGACGCCGGCGGAGGCGGTCTCCGGTTTTGGTAATCCCCTGGTGATGATGATCGCCGGCCTCTTCGTGATTGGTGAGGGGCTCTACCGCACCGGTGTGGCCTCCCGGGTGGGGCAGGCCATCGCCAGTCTGGGAGGGGGGAGCGAAGGTCGGTTGATTCTCTTGTTAATGCCCACAGTGGCGGTCCTCTCCGCCTTCATGAGTTCCACCGGCGTGGTGGCGATCTTTATTCCGGTGGTCCTGAGTATGGCGCGGGAGGCGGGTCTCTCGGCGAGGCGTTTGCTCCTGCCTCTGGCGATCGCCTCTCTCATCGGCGGCATGCTGACCCTGATCGGAACCCCGCCCAATCTCGCGGCCAGTCGTGCTCTGGTGGATGCGGGCCTGCAGGGTTTCAGTTTCTTCGACTTCTCCGCTGTGGGGATTGTGATTCTCATTGTCGGTATGGTCTACATGCTCACCCTGGGCCGTCGGCTGCTGCCGAATGGCGAAGAAGATGAGGGCGGCAAGACGAATCGAAACCTGCGGGACATGGCCAGAGATTACGGCATCGAAGAGGGGCTGCATCGTCTCCAGGTCTCTCCCGGGTCACCATTACGCAACATGACGGTGGGTGAGATCGGTCTGCGCAGAAACTTCGGTATCACCGTAGTGGCGGTGGAGCGTCATGGAACTTTGTTGAGTGGACTGAAGCCGGTGTTTATCGGCACCCGGCTGCAACAGGGGGATGTCCTCTTCGTGGCGAATCCGAAATGCTACATCGACCGCCATGCTGAGAGTTTGGGTTTGATCGACCTGGGATTTCCCATGGGGTTGAGACGTCGGTTGCAGGGACAGTTCGGTATGGCGGAGGCGTTGATCGTACCCGGCTCACCTTTGGTAGGTAAAACCGTGAGAGAGGGTAATTTCCGCAAACGACAGGGATTAACCGTTCTCTCTATGCGGAGAGCCGATCAGCCTATGGCTCTCGATTTCGATCAGACCCGCCTGGAGGTGGGCGACATGCTGTTGCTGGCAGGGCCATGGGAGGCGCTGGAAAACATGAACGGACCCCGTCGCGACTTGGTCCTGCTGGAGTTGCCGCAAGAGATCCAGGAGCGTACCTGGCACGGTAATCAGGCTCCCTGGGCAATCGCTGTGACACTCACGATGCTGGTTCTGATGACCTTCCAGCTCACCTCAAACCTGGTGGCGGTGATGCTGGCCGCCTTTGCTATGGTTGTGACCCGCTGTGTCAATATGGAGGAGGCCTATCGCTCGATGAATTGGCAGAGCCTGGTCCTGATTGCCGGCATGTTGCCATTGGCGCGTGCGTTGGAGGTCAGTGGTGGTTCTTTGATGATTGTGGATTCCCTCTCTGGTCTGTTTCACCAACTGGGTCCCCATGCACTGCTCGCTGCGCTCTTTCTGTTGACCTCTCTCTTCAGTCAGTTTATCTCCAATACGGCTACCACGGTTCTGATAGCCCCGATCGCGCTTAGCCTCGCTGTCGAGATGGGGTTGTCACCCTTTCCCTTTATGATGACGGTTGCTATTGCCGCTTCGACCGCCTTTGCCACCCCGGTTGCTTCACCGGTAAACACCTTGATACTCGTTCCGGGAAATTACCGTTTTAGTGATTTCATGCGTGTCGGTGTACCGCTTCAGCTATTGGCGTTGATTGTCACAGTGCTGTTGGTGCCACTGATCTTTCCTTTGGCCGATTGATGCCCTTTCTATTCTGAGTAATCAGGCTTGTCGCTCTTTTAATCGAGGAGTGTCCAGAGAGGGCGACTATGTATTGACCGGGTTGCGGCTGCGTATTTCGCTGTAGACAGCAACTCCCCATGCAATAAGATTAAACAGCATAATAATCAACATCCACAGCGGCATGCTAAGACCGAGAAACTGCCATTGGATTTCACCGCAAAAGCCGGTTGGTTGAAATACCTCCGGCAGCCATTGATCCAGCTTCAGCCAGGCCGGAAATTTGGCTTTTACATCACAACTCAGTGACGGGGCAATCCAACCCAGCTGCATGCCGGCAAGCTTGACTGCCAGATAGAGGCACCCGGCAACTGAAGCTCCCCAGCCGAGCAGGGCCAGCCAGCGTAGCGATGTAATGCGCCAGGCTATCAAACCGAGTATGGCTGAGATGAATATCCCGGCTACCGCAGCCCGCTGGTAGATGCAGAGGACGCATGGGTCGAGATCCAGTCCGTATTGAAAATAGAGCGCTGC
Source organism: Sedimenticolaceae bacterium (assembly GCA_050293225.1). Classification (GTDB taxonomy): domain Bacteria; phylum Pseudomonadota; class Gammaproteobacteria; order Chromatiales; family Chromatiaceae; genus Thiodiazotropha. The sequence continues at coordinate 2,667 of JBNKMQ010000153.1, read as the reverse complement.
TCCTTCAAGCGCGAGTGCGCTAACGGCGAGGAGTAGCCAGGCCAGGGGCTGTTGAGTAATCGATGTTCTCATTTCATTTTAACCAATGACTATCAGATGTGACGCCAGAGAGACTCTTGAAGTGCCCGATGAGTTCCGGCATGAAAGCAAGAAAATCCTCTTCAATCTGTTTTAGTTTAACGCTTGCCATAGGCAGATACTCACTGGCCGACTCATGTCTCAATACTCGTTGAGAAAGTCTATCGTCGATCCGAAGCAGCGCCTTCTCTACCCCGGAGAATGAGCTGTAATCCATCAAATGGCCGGATGCTATCAGTCTGCTTAGGAATGCGCGGGCGTTCTCCGGGTAGCTGCTGTAGATTTCTTCTGACTCTGTATTGAAGCGATGAATGAACTCTGCATGGGTGATGGAGGAAAACTCAAGCCAATTTCTTACCAATAGATGGTCGTAGACGATATCGATGACAACGCCTTTCAGATAACCTCGTTCTCCCAGGCGCGACTGGCTTCTTGATACCAAAGGGTGAGAATCAGTGAAATGGTCGATAGCTTGATGCGCTTTGATGCCAGACTTGAATGCATCGCTGGCACTCTCCCAACTTCTCCCCTTGAGAAAGTCGGCCAGTAGATTTCCATGTTGATATTCGACGTTGTTCTCAGAGAGAAAAATATGCGCAAGCCAGTTCATGTGATGTAAGTGTGCTGTGCCACAAAGTATCTATTCTATGCATACTGTGAAAAAGAGAGGATTAATTGTAATTCAGTTTTACCTCTCAATCACGATGCAGCCTTTGTCTGTAGGCTGATCTTGAGACAGGATCGTTGAATTTATCGCCACTTTATCAATGCGAGGTTGTTAGAGAATGGATTCTGGCTTGGTTTAAACGGAGTTTTCGGGTGACTCTAAATGCGCTTCTGATCTCTCAGCACTTTGACCTGAAAAAGTGCATTTCGCTCCTCCTCTTCCAACGCATTCTCTATGAATCTAATGGTGTTTTGGTAGCGGGGAATAATGTTGTAACGAAGTGCGTTCACCCGTTTTTGCGCCTTCCGTTGTTCAGTAATCAGCCGGCTGAGGCTCATGGAGACTTCGCCCATCTTGGATAGTAGTAGTGCCGCTTCTGCGAAGTGTTGTCGTGTTTCATCGAAGCTGGGATCTGTGCCAAGCAGACCGACAGGGTTGAGTGGCATCAACTCGCCACTGACAGAAGGATACTCAACCCCCAGATTGCGGCGCGGCAGGATCTTTAATTCGAGTACCGGTTTAACCCCCATGGCGGTTTGGCTCAACGCCCGGCTGCTCATGCGTAGTTGGAGCATGCTCAGCCAGTGGTACGCCTGTTTAACGGCTTGGTGGGATTTATCACGGATCTCTTTGTATTCAGCTATCCGTTGATAGACCAGACGTGTGAGCAGCTCCCGCTTGCGCTCCAGCAGGCTGTGGCCGTCCTCCAGAAACTGTAGCTGCCGCTTTAAATTGAGCAGCGTATTCTTGGTCGGGGCGGCCTTGAGTCGGGTGCCGGTCATTCGCCAGCCTGCCTGTGGTATTTGGCCATCTCTGTCTCGGTGACACGGGTGAGGGCCTGGGGTGGGAAGCTGGAGAGCAGATCCCAGGCCAGGTTGAGCGTCTCTTCGATGCTGCGATCCTCGTCTTCTCCCTGCTGAACAAAGCGGGATTCAAAGGCGTCGGCAAACTCCAGATAGCGACGGTCACGGGTCGATAGCTCATCAGCGCCGATGATTGAGGCCAGGTTTCGCGTCTCCAGAGCCCTTGCATAGAGGGCATAGAGCTGGTTGGAGACGTGAGGATGATCCTCCCGGGTAAAGTCCTTGCCGATACCGTCCTTCATCAGGCGTGAGAGAGACGGGGAGATATGCACCGGTGGATAGATACCCTGGTTGTGCAATTCGCGGCTGAGGACGATCTGGCCTTCGGTGATATAGCCGGTGAGATCGGGTATCGGATGGGTGATGTCGTCACTGGGCATGCTCAATACCGGCACCAGGGTGATGGAGCCGTGTCGGTCTTTGATGCGTCCGGAGCGCTCGTAGATCTCTGCAAGGTCAGAATAGAGATAGCCTGGGTAGCCCTTTCTTGCCGGTACATCGCCCTTGGCTGTAGCCACTTCGCGCAGGGCTTCGGCGTAGTGGGTCATGTCGGTCATCACCACCAGCACATGGCGGTCGAGATCGAAGGCGAGATACTCGGCCGCAGTCAGTGCCATGCGGGGCAGGGTAAGTCTTTCCACCGGCGGATCGTCAGCCATGTTGACGAACATCACCACATTACCCAACACGCCGGAGGAGGCGAACTCCTCCTGGAAGAAACGGGCGTCGGCGTAGGAGACGCCCATGGCGGCAAAGACCACCGAGAAGCGGCTGTCGTCGTCAGGCAGCTTGGCCTGGCGCACGATCTGCGCCGCCAGCCGGTTGTGGGGCAGACCGGAGGCGGAGAAGATCGGCAGCTTCTGTCCCCGCACCAGGGAGGTGAGGCCGTCGATGGGGGAGATGCCGGTCTGGATAAACTCTTTCGGATAGGTGCGCGCCACCGGATTGAAGGCGGCGGCACTGATGCTGCGACGCAGATTGGAGACGATGGGGGGACGAAAATCCCGGGGTTCGCCCAGGCCGCTGAAGACACGGCCAAGGATCTCAGGAGATAAGGCG
>JBNKMQ010000152.1:0-2662 GCA_050293225.1 Sedimenticolaceae bacterium | reverse complement strand
CATACTGTTTGGTTTCGGGATCGGGATAAAAACGCCCGCTGCTGAAACCTTCGATGACGGATGAGTTGTCAGCGTAGGCGGTCAACACGCCTGCGGAATTTTTTTCGTGGGTATTGCGGATCATCTTGAACAGGGATTTCGCCTGCTCCTTGCCATCGATGATCCAGTCGGCGTTGAAGATCTTGTGGCGGCAATGCTCGGAGTTGGCCTGGGCAAACATCATCAGTTCGATGTCCATCGGGTTGCGCCCCAGGGCCTGAAAACTCTCCACCAGATACTCGATCTCACCGGGCGAGAGGGCCAGCCCCAGATCAAGATTGGCCTTCTCCAAGGCCGCTATACCACCCCCGATCACGTCCACACTCGAGGCCGGTTTTGGCTCTGCATGGGTGAACAGACAGGTGGCATCGTCCAGATCCAAGAAGACAGATTCAGTCATGCGATCATGCAGGGCCTGAGCGGACTTGGTTATTTCCTCCTCACCGAGTCCTGCACCTGAATCAGTATCCAGCGCAATATAGTAGGCAATACCACGCTCCAACCGATCGATCTTGCTCAGACCACAGTTATGGGCGATATCGGTAGCCTTGGTAGACCAGGGAGATATAGTGCCGGGACGCGGCACCACCAGAATCAGGGTGCCTTGAGGTTCATGTTCTGTCAGGTGTGGGCCGTAGCGCAGCACCTTGTCCAGAACGGCCTGCTCATCTTCGCTTAGAGACTGTTCCAACTCGGCAAAATGGACGAATTCCGCATAGAGATTCACCTTATGCCCAAGATCTGTACTGAGGCGTTGTTCAAGTTTTTGTAGACGAAATTTTGAAAGGGCCGGAGCACCGCGCAGAATGAGCATTGGTAACCTTATTCACTTGAGATAGAAAAATTCTAAAGGCGTAATGATACTCCATGCCGGGGGATATTGCCGCAGAAAAGAGCAAGAGAGTCCGCAAATTAACGCAAAATAAACGCGAATACACGCCGGATCATTTCTGTCCACTTATTCACATTTCCTATTTCCGATAGTGCCTCAGCACCACCTCGAGGGGTGAAAAGGTCGGAGTGAGGAGAATAAGCGGAATAGCACTGATTGGAACAAAGATAATAAGATTTTAATGGATTGAATCATTTGCGTTCATTTGCGTTCATTCGCGGACAGCACATCCCAATCCGTTGAAGACCTATATCTCAAACAGCTCGGTCACCTCATTCTGGCCAGCGATTGAGAGGCGCTCCTCAATAGTTGTCGATACCGATGCCACGGCCTCACGCACCAGCTCAGGACTGTTGTTTTTCTCGCTTAGATGGGCAGCAATAATATGTTGCAGACGTTCGGCATCGAGCTGTTTCAGAAAATCTGCTGCCTGCCTATTACTCAGATGCCCCAATCTTCCCGCCACCCTGGCCTGCAGGGTTGGGGGATAGGGTCCGCTGGCAAGCATATCCACATCATGGTTGCACTCAAGAAACAGCGCATCGCAATCTTTCAGTATTCCGCAGATGTGAGGGGTGTAGAAGCCGATATCGGTCAATATCCCTAGTCTGCGCCCCTGAGCAGAGAATACGAACTGGGCCGGCTCTCTGGCATCATGAGGGACCGGAAACGGTTCCACTTCCAGATCTCCAATAGAGAAAGATCCTTCATGGGTGTTGAACAACCTTACCTGCGGTAGCTCACCACAACGCTCCTGCCGGTGGGTCCCTGAGGTCATCCATACGGGCAGATTGTAGCGACGGGCGTAGGCACCAACCCCCTTGATATGATCATGGTGTTCGTGGGTAACCACTATGGCCTGGATGCTATCTGGCTCCACCATGAGTTGTCTGAGACGCGACTCAACCTCTTTGGCGGCAAAACCGTTATCCAGCAGGATCCTGGTAGCACCCGCCTCTATCAGGGCACAGTTTCCCTTGCTACCACTACCGAGTGAGGCGAACCTCATACCACCTGTCCCGCCCTTAAAACGATCAGCGCATCTGCTCGTGCAACAGCGTCAGAATACGTACCGCCGTGGCAGAGTTATCCCTGGCGCCTGACTCACTCAAAATGACTATCTCTGTTTGTTCGCCATCAGGAGTCAGCTTGACCTGGTAACGATTCTCCTTATCTATATTCTTGTCATCATCCTTCCAGAATGCGAGCTTGGAGAGCAGCCCTGGATCATCTGTATCCTTCATTGGGTCGTTATAGCGTACAAAATAGACCCCGTCAGACCTATTGCGATCTTCAACCGCAAACCCGACCCGGTCCAGGGCCACGCCGGTCAATCTCCAGGCCCGAGGAGTCTCGTCTTTTACGGTGAGAGAGACCTGATTGGCCGAACGATTTAGCTGGGAACGTGATTTCGCAGACACCCCTTTTCTGGCCAGGGAACTGCTGGCCTTCTGACTTCCCACACCCATATGCACCATCAAGCGGCGCAACATCTCAGCCTCCAGGCCATGATCGGTATCACGGGGAACCCATACCGGCCTTTCGTTAGAGCTACCGGTTGATGTCATCATCTCTTCCTGCATGCCGCGATGGGTCAGAAAGAGCTCCACTGTACCCTCTTCTGCCCCGCGCTCAATACGCACCCGATACTGATCCCTGGTGGCTGCTGAGTATGCAGAATCAAAAACCTTGCGTACCGTATCTGTTATGAAGTCAGACTTGATGTCAGCC
>JBNKMQ010000151.1:0-1534 GCA_050293225.1 Sedimenticolaceae bacterium | reverse complement strand
TGCCAAGCCAGAAGCCGATCCCTGCCACACCGGCCGCCATCGCCCATACAGGAAGGGGCGCGAAAAGCCAGGCCAGCCGCTCGGGCCGGAGCGGCTCTCCGGTTCCGATCAGTGTCTCCGCCCGTAGCCGTTCGATGTCGCTGAGGGGCTGGCTGGTGGTGTCATGAACGTCGATCAGGGCTCGCCGCAGGGCCGGATCGGCAACCAGCCGGGCCTCCATCTCGGCGGACTGTTCCGGCGTCAACCGACCTTCGAGCCAGCCGGCGAGCAAAAGCGGATCGGGGGCCTGCGTCGGGCCTTGCCCCAGGTTGCCGCGAATCAGTTGGCGCAGCGGATGGCGATACTCTTTCTGCATAGCGGTCTCCTCTCAGGGTAATACGGCGACGGGCGACGAATCATCCACGCTCTCCTTTGCATACGTGGCGCAGTCGGGTGAGCGCCTTATGACGTAGGGAGCGTACTGTCTGCGCCTTGATGCCCAGCAGTGCAGCAACCTCGGCCACAGCAAGATCGTCCTCGTAGATAAGTTTCAGAATCAGTGCCTGGCGAGGGGTGAGGGCGTCGGCCGGTATCGCGGGTGCTTCCCGCAGGGGTGGATCGTCGACGGCGAGATGGTGCTCCGGCAGCCGATCCAGGGTTTCGTCCGCCGATGGTGACTTGCGCAGCCAGTCAATAGCCGTGCTGCTCGCCACCACCCTCAGCCAGGTGCCGAGCCGGGCACGCTGCGGGTCATAACGCCGTAGCAGCCGGAAGTCGTCGCGCACCAGTCGCAGGAAGACCTCCTGCAATACATCGGCGCACTCGTCTGCCCTGCCGGCACGGTAGAGCACCCGCAGGATCACGCCCTTGAGCAGCGGGCCGGCGGCGCTGACAAAAGCGCACCAGGCCGCTGCGTCACCGCAGCGAAGAAGCTTCAGGTGCATCTTGTCAAGTTCGGACATGGCGCATAAGGATTGGATATCACTCCCCAGTATACGACCATAGCCTCGCAAACATCCCCACCAGACTATCTTTTGATGGTTTGGCAATGGACAGATTGATCAACGATGTGGAAATCGAAGCCTGAACCCGCACAGGGGGGGGGTCTAGAAATCGTGTTGTCTCTTGTCACTGAGTGACAGTATTACCGGTATCTGACAACTACATGAGAGCCAGCTATTCAACTGAAGCAAGGACCACGATCACGATTCTTCTTCATGATTCTTGTCCCTAAAAAGGACAGAGATCAATGCCATCCCATGTTTTGTGAATGACCATGCTAGATAGCGTATTGGCGTATTGCGCGGTGGCGCTCAGGGATGATTGAAAAAACAGGGAGAATCCTTTCTATCTTCGCCCCGGCTCTTTCTTGGCAATCTTCATAAGGGCATCTGGAATCTCTATTCCGCTTGAGTTGACTATTGCTTCATTGATCCAAACATCCCACTTTCTGTTTGAGACAATCGGTATATCACTGGGTTTTGCCCCTTTCAAGATTGCTATTGCCGCTTTTCCCGCCCAAACGCCTTGCTCTTCTGGGACCTTTGTGAAGCCC
>JBNKMQ010000150.1:0-5168 GCA_050293225.1 Sedimenticolaceae bacterium | reverse complement strand
CATGATTCGGTAAGAGTTATCGGTACCTGCAGGTTAGTCGCTGGCGGGACTTTATCGATTGACCATTTCTCTATCGCCCACTCCCAGAAGGCTGGCAGACTCTCCGGTGGTTCATCCGGCAGCGGCTGGCCGAGAAAGGCTAGGGCCTTGAACAGGCCTTCGACTGGTCTTAGCGGATCCACCGGCGCAGCGCGATACTGCTTGCTCAACTTGCGACCTTCAGGATCAACGGCCAGAGGAAGATGGGCATAAACCGGTGTCGGCAGTTTTAGTAACTGCTGCAGGTAACACTGTCGCGGCGTCGACATCAGGAGATCGGAACCCCGTACGATCTGGTTGATCCCCTGCCAGGCATCGTCCACCACCACCGCCAGCTGATAGGCGTGAAAGCCATCCCGGCGACGGATGACGAAGTCTCCGATCTCCAAAGCGGGATTCTGTCCGATTCGACCCTGTACCCGATCGTCGAAGCTGATTTCCCGGTCCCGGGTCAGCAGTCGAATACTGTGGTTACCGGAGACGCTCTCTCTTCCGCTGCGACAGGTACCTGGATAGATGGGGCCCTCTGTGCCCATCTCGGCGTTTTCAGCAATCTCACTGCGGCTGCAGCTACAGGGATAGGCCAGCCCCTGATCTGTCAGTTGCTGCAATGCTTCGGCATAGGCTTGGCTGCGATGAGATTGATAGATGACCTCGCCATCCCATTCGAAGCCGAAGGCCTCCAGGGTGGAGAGAATCTCATCCGCCGAGCCGGCCACTTCCCGGGTACGATCGAGATCCTCCATACGCACCAGCCACTCGCCCCCTTGACTGCGGGCATCGAGATAGCTGCCCAGGGCGGTGACCAGGGAGCCGAAGTGGAGTGGTCCCGTGGGGGAGGGGGCGAAGCGCCCTCGGTATTTCTGACTCATCGGTAGAAGTGACCAGAGCCAATAAAACAAAAAACCGGCATAAGCCGGTTTTTTGCAGGGAAATACGGGCCGGAACTCATCCCATCTGCTTTTCCCGGATCTCGTCCAGGGTCTTGCAGTCGATACAGAGGGATGCGGTAGGACGGGCCTCGAGACGGCGGATACCGATCTCCACGCCACAGGATTCACAGAAGCCATAGTCGTGGTTGTCGAGCTTCTCCAGGGTGGAGTCGATCTTCTTGATCAGTTTGCGCTCACGGTCGCGGGTGCGAAGCTCGAGACTGAACTCAGATTCCTGGGTGGCCCGGTCGTTCGGGTCAGGGAAGTTGGCCGCTTCGTCCTGCATGTGATGCACGGTACGGTCGACCTCTTCCATCAGGTTGGCTTTCCAGGCTTGCAGGATGGCCCGGAAATGGTCCTCCTGCTTTTCGTTCATGTACTCTTCGCCCTTCTTGAGCTTGTAGGGCTCGATACCGAAGGCTCCCGCCTCCTGTTTTTTGGCTTTCTTTTGGGCCATTAAAAGCTACCTCTTGAGTGAAGGCGCATATCTATACCAGAAAGAGAGGTGCGAAACAACAAAGATTGGACTCTTGTGCCGACTTCATTCCCATACAGAATCATGGTTCATTTTCCAGAGTTTAACAGGTTGAAATCTCAGTCTTAATTGACCTGAGAGGGTTTACACGTCTCTCTATAGCGGCCGGAAAGGTGAAAGCTGAATAGTCATTGGTTAAGCTAGCGAAAAAACGACACATTAGGGGCGAAGATGACAGATTTAGCAGCACTGATTTTTGATGTGGATGGCACCCTGGCAGATACAGAGCGGGACGGTCACAGGGTCGCATTCAACAAGGCATTTGCGGATGCCGGCCTCGATTGGGAGTGGTCTGTTGAACTGTATGGAAAGCTGCTGGCGGTCACCGGCGGCAAGGAGCGGATACGTTACTACCTGGACAGCTATAACCAGGCGTTCCAGCGTCCCGAAGATCTGGACGGATTTATCGTCGGTCTCCACGCGGCAAAGACCGAACACTACACCCGGATGCTGGGAGAGGGCCTTATCCCTATGCGCAACGGGGTCAAGCGTCTACTGGACGAGGCGAGGACAGCGGGCATGCGCCTGGCCATCGCCACCACCACCACCCCGGCCAATGTCAGCGCCCTGCTGCAATACAGTCTGGCGCCGGATGCGGAAGCGTGGTTCGAGGTCATTGCCGCAGGGGATATCGTCCCGGCAAAGAAGCCGGCGCCGGATATCTACCAGTGGGCGATGCAGCAGATGGATCTCCCGCCTTCGGCCTGTCTGGCGGTGGAGGACTCCCACAACGGGCTGCGCTCGGCCTTGGGGGCCGACATACGCTCGATTCTGGTCACGACTAACGGTTATACAGTAGATGACGATTTCAGTGGCGCCAGCCTGGTGATCGATCAGATGGGTGAGCCGGAGAGCGCCTTCAAGGTGGCCTCAGGAACGGTGGACGGTAAAAGCTATGTCGATCTCGCTCTGCTGAGAGAGCTGCACGGGAGCGTCTACAAATGAGCCAGGTTGCCGACCGCATGGAGCGCATTGCCCCCTTCTATGTGATGGATCTGCTGGCCAAGGCACGCAAGCTGGAGGCGGAAGGGCGCTCGATTATCCATATGGAGATCGGTGAGCCCGATTTCGATACCCCGGCGCCGATCATCGCCGCCGGCCAGCGGGCACTGGCGCAGGGGCAGACCCACTACACCCCCGCCAAGGGGCTGCCGGCCCTGCGTCAGACCATCGCAGACTTCTATCGGGATCGTTATGGAACCAAGGTGGATGCCGAAAGGATCGTCGTCACACCGGGCTCTTCCGGCGCGCTGCAGTTGGTGATGAGTGTTCTGATCAACCCTGGTGAGTCGGTATTGATGGCCGATCCGGGCTACCCCTGTAACCGCCATTTTGTGCAGTTGGTGGATGGCAAACCGGTCTCTATCCCGGTGGGTCCCGAGACCGGATATCAGTTGACTGCGGAGCTGGTGGAGGAGAACTGGCAGCCCGATACCAAGGCGGTGTTGATCGCCTCGCCCTCAAATCCGACAGGGACCCTGGTCTCCGACAGCGAGATGAAGCGGCTGCACGAGACGGTCAGCCGTCTGGGTGGCTTGCTGATCGTGGATGAGATCTATCAGGGACTGATCTATGGTTCGGCGGGGGGGGGGTGCGCTTCGTTTCGGTGAGGATATCTTCGTCATCAACAGCTTCTCCAAGTTTTTCGGCATGACCGGCTGGCGGCTGGGCTGGTTGGTGGCGCCAAAGCCCTTTATCGATCCATTGGACCGGCTGGCACAGAATATTTTTCTGTCAGCACCGACTCTCTCCCAGTTTGCCGCACTGAGTGCGTTTTCGCCTGAGGTGATGGGGATTCTGGAAGAGCGTCGACAGGCCTTCGAGAAGCGACGGGATTTTCTCCTGCCAAGACTGCGGGAGCTGGGTTTCTCGATGCCGGTGACGCCCCAGGGCGCCTTCTACCTCTATGCGGGTTGCGGCAAGATCAGTAATGACAGCCAGGCCCTGGCAACAGCGCTATTAGAGCAGGCCGGGGTGGCGGTGACACCGGGGCTCGATTTCGGCAGCCATCGACCCGAGGCCCATCTCCGCTTCGCCTATACCACCGATCTGGAGAAACTGGCAGAGGGTGTGTCGCGAATCGAAGGATTTCTGGCCGATAGTTAACAGGCTCCGGGTTACTCTTTTACCGCTTTCAGCCGCTCGTGCCAGAAGACGGTTGCCCCTGCCACAGCCGCCGGCATGGCGAGAAAGTTGAGTAAGGGAATCATCATCATCAAGGTCAGGCCACCGCCGAAGGCGAGAGCGGTGAGGCGGGTCTGCTTGAGTCTTATCTTCTGATTTTTAAACTTCAAGCCGTGGTTTGCCATGGGATAGTCGCCATACTCAATTGCCAAGAACCAGGCGCTGAAGGCCATCCAGAGGAAGGGCGCCAGCAGATTGACTCCAGGGATGATGAAGAGGATTAGCAGAGGTATTGCCCGTAGCAGAAAGTAACCCATCTTTCTCAACTCAGAGAGGATCGATGGCAACACATCCTTCATCACCTGCTTGACCCCGCTGGGCTGTTTCGGCAGTTGTCCGCCAAGGTAGAGCTCTACCTTCTCTGCCAATAGGCCATTGAAGGGGGAGGCGATCAGATTGGCGATCACAGTAAAGGTGTAGAAGATGATCAACACCAGGGCGATGGCGAAAAGAGGCCAGAGCAGCCAGCGAAGCCAGGAGAGCCAGCTCTCGTCGCTGGGGAGGAAACGGTCCATCAGCCCCTCAAACTGATCCAGTCCCAGCCAGATCAAGAGGGAGAAGATAACGATGTTGATCAAAAGCGGCACCAGTACAAAGGGCCGCAATCCCGGTTTCATGATCAGCCCAAGGCCACGAAACAGATAACCGGCGCCATCGAGCGGGGTGTTTGCCATGCTGAGATCCTTGCTACAAAGTGCGAGATCTTAACAGATTTTATGGGATAATTTGCCGTCGCAACTGTAACAGTTTGTCTCTCTTGGTCTGTGCCGAGCTTGAGAGATTGGAGGAGTCTTTTTGCCAAGCCTCGAGACCATGACGAGCCTGTTTGTCACGGCTATAGTACTGGCGCTGGTGCCAGGGCCAGATAATATCTTTGTGCTGACTCAGTCGGTTGTCCAGGGTCGTTTGGCTGGTTTGGTGGCGACCCTCGGTTTTTCGACCGGTCTGATCTTCCATACTATCGCGGTAACTCTGGGGGTGGCGGCGATCTTTCAAACCTCTCAGCTCGCTTTCACAGGCTTGAAACTCTGTGGAGCCGCCTATCTCCTCTACCTCGCCTGGCGCTATCTGCGTATGCCGGCACTCAGGGCCGACGCCTCGACAGATTCGGGCCTGAATCTTTGGCAGTACTATCGCAGAGGCATCATCATGAATGTGACCAACCCCAAGGTCTCTCTCTTCTTTCTCGCCTTTCTGCCCCAGTTCACCGATCCCCAGGCGGGCTCGGTGGCCTGGCAGATGGTTATCTTCGGCCTGCTCTTTATCGTCGCCACCCTGCTGGTCTTCGGCGGTCTGGCGCTTGCAGCGGGGGCGGTCAGTCCCTGGCTTAATAGCAAGCCTCAAATCCAGCGGACCATCCATTGGATCACGGCGGTGATTTTTGTTCTGCTTGCTGTTAGATTGATATTGGTACAACAGCATTGATCTCTATTCGTTCTATTTAATTCACTTTTTACTAGGGCCTGTTAACACTAATT
>JBNKMQ010000149.1:0-2441 GCA_050293225.1 Sedimenticolaceae bacterium | reverse complement strand
GAGTATTCAAGATATCACAGAATTTTTCATGTGGTGCTCTCTGATCAACGGAGGGCTGCTGATCCTTTGGACCCTGTTCATTCTCTTTGCGCCGGACCTGGTCTACAAGACCCAGTCCCGCTTCATTGCCATCGACAGAGAGAGATTCGACACGCTCATCTATGCCTTTCTCGGTCTATTTAAGATTTTTTTCCTCTTCTTCAATCTGGTTCCCTATCTGGCTCTGCTGATAATCGGTTAGGCGCAATAAACACAATCAATATAAGTCTTTAACCCCGACAGAGGGGGATCTCAATCAACTATACTCGACCCATACTGACTTTGCAGGCCACGTCAGGATAGAACATTATTCAATGGGGACTATGGATGAGATCAATCAACGGCCTGCTACTGCTCCTGTATATCACCACGCTGATCACTGCCTGCAAAGAGGTACCGCAAAACAGTATCCAGCCATCCAGCCAAGATGATAGCCAGGGCTCGCAGAGCAAAAGCGTCGAGATGGTCGAGCGACGCCATGCCCAACCCGTCAGTGTCAACTACCCGGAGACCGGAGTCGATGTGGGCTGGGGCTGGGACTCTGAAGAGGGCATCCCCCAAGCCAATGTCTGTATCGAGTACTCCGTCGAAGAGGACAAAGGCCAGACCAAATATATGACCATGCGCGAAATCACCGACAGTAGCGAGCTGATGTCGAGCATGAACATCTCCGCCGCCGCCTCGGTGAAGACAGTTGCCTACAAGGCCAGCGGCAGCGCCAAGTTCGCCAAGAGCAGCAAGATCAACAGCTTCAACTCCAACTTCGTGCTCAATGTCTCAGTCGATAACGGCGTGCGCTATGCCACTCCCCTGCTCTCTGGCAGCCGGGGCAAGATCATCGATCCTGAGACAAAGAAGCTATTGCCGGACGCCGGTGCCATCCGCCTCACCCCAGAAGCCCTGCGCCTGGCCAAACAGCGGGATCTGACCAAGTTTCTCAACCACTGTGGCGACGCCTTTGTGGCGGCCCTCTACGGTGGCGCGAGATTGACAGCGCTGATTACTGTCACGAATAGTTCCAAGCAGGAGAAGACGAAGGCGTCGGCCAGTTTTAGCGGCTCAGGCTGGGGAGCGAACGTTAAAGCGAGCGCTAGTGGCTCAAAAGATGCGGAGGTCGCCAGCAGCCGGGTCAGTATGCGCTTCTATCAATCAGGAGGAAGGAAGGATGAGATCCCGGCGAGCAAGGACGATCTGGTTGAAAAATTAAAGACCATCACTACAGAGGCGAGCGATTTCCCCGCCTACTACCGCCTGACCCTGATGCCCTACACCGCCCTCTCCAACTGGCCCGAGCGGGTGATCGAACTTGATCTTTCGGAGCAGGATCTGCTGGCGAATCTTTGGGCCAAGTACGCCAGCCTGTATGAAGATATCGAATATATCTTGCAGAACCCGGAGAAGTTCCAGGCATTGCAAAAAGATGGTTCCTACGCTGTAGTAGACGCAAGCCGAATTGAGGCGTTGAAAGTGGTGCAGGATGAGGTGCACAAGACCTTGTTACAACTCAGGGACGAAGCGGTTGAGTGCAGCGTACCGGAAGAGGCCTGTGGTTTCGCAGTAGACGCCTACCTCTCTCCCTACGCCTATCGTATCGCTTTGCCGATTCCCATCGATACCAATTCAGATAGTAAAGAGTGCCCCTGCTCCAACGTCTCGTCGGAAAAGGATAGCGAAAAGAATATTGCCGCCCTGGTTGATTACTATATTCGTGCGCCGGTGAAGAACAGCTGCAAGAACAATCCCGTCGACAGGGATTGCCTGAGCAATGCGCAGATCGACCGCTGGTTAAAACGTGTGGGGAGAGAATCCATTACCCTGCCGGATAGAGAGCGTGCAGAGAGACTCATTACAGTAATTCAAGAGAATGAAACCGAATACGCCTGGCTGGATGTGATTGAACGCCCACCCCATGCCTGGCTCGATGCGGCAAAAATTCCAGAGGGTCAAACGGCGCTGAGTACGGTGCTGGCGCTATTGGAAAAGTGATGAATAAAGAGCAGAGATAGCACTACTTGGAGCGGGTGTTCCGTTCGTCATTCTCTTTCTGCTCGTTACGATCCTCGGTCTTGCGCTCCTCTTTACGATAGCGCTCGACCACCTTACCCAATGCCTGGGTGCGGGTGCGTTTCTGTTTCCAGTTGTCCCTCTGGGTGGTATGTCTTGTTGCGCTATCGGCTACGATCTTCTCCTGCTCCTGGATGGCGCTATCGAGCTTTGCCAGAAAGGCACGGTACTCCTGTAACTGGGTCACACTGATACCCTGGGCCGATGCCTGTTGGAAGCGCTCCAGATACTCCTGGTGGTAGAGCTTCAACTGCAGCAGCTTGGCTTCCTGCTGGGCCAGATTCTGTTTCGCTTGTCCCATCGACCTGGCGGCCTTGCGCTCCTTCGAGGCGGCCACT
>JBNKMQ010000148.1:0-19215 GCA_050293225.1 Sedimenticolaceae bacterium | reverse complement strand
GTACAACCTACAAAGAGTTCATACTGAAACGTCTTGAGAAGATATTCTGTAACAAGCTTTTGTTATATTTCCCCTTTGAGATATTTTTTTCTCTCAGGCTGCGGGAATTTCTCTATCGCATAGCGCAGCATGGTGCGCGGCATCTCTCTGTAGTGTCGTTTGAGAAATTGTCGTTCTGTTTCCCCATCCCGGTTTCCTATCTCTCGTAACATCCATCCCACTGCTTTGTGAATCAGATCTTGTTCATCATTGAGAAGTCTCTCTGCCAGATCCAAGGTCACTTGATACTCTTGCTCTCGTATGAAATAAAATGTAGACATGATGGCGATGCGTCTTTGCCATAGGTCATGGGAGTCGGCAAGCTCGAAGAGTATCTGCCTGCTGCCTGCAAATAGATGAGCGCCGACGATATAGTGCGCGGAGCTGTCGACAAGATCCCAATTGTTGATATATCGGGTGTTCTTGAGATAGAGGCTGAATATTTTCTCTCTCTCAGCTTCATCTCCACGCTGATATTTCGTTACCAGTATCAGTAGCGCGCAGAGACGCTCTTCGTGGTAGCCGGATTTTAATAAACGGCTGGTTTCACTCAGAGAGAGTTGACGAAACTGTCTCGCGTATCGTCTCAGGATGGGCACCCGAATGCCGAGAAATTTATCTCCCTCACCATACTCCCCTGGTCCTGTCTTGAAGAACCTTTGTGAGTGGGCGGCGATCTCTGGATTGCCACTCTGCCTGAGCAGTTTCTGTAATTCGGAAGATGACATGGTTGGATGATCCGGTTCCTTGCTGAATGACTTGGGGATATGATCATAGGCTATCAGACTAGCAAGGTATGGCATGAAATATCACTACAAAATTTTGCATAGCGAAGAAGTCTATCAAGGCTTTCTCAGACTCAACAGCTATCGACTGAAGCACGATCTCTTCATGGGTGGCGAGAGTAAGGAGTTGGTCAGAGAGCGGCTTGAGGGTCTGCGCGCGGCTTCTGTTCTGCTCTATGATCCCCGCTTGGACCGAGTGGTGTTGGTAGAACAGTTTCGCATCGGTGTTGTGGGTACACAGGACCCTCCCTGGATGTTGGAGATCGTCGGGGGGCTGGTGCCGGAGGGTGAGAGTGATGAGTCAGTGGCTCGTCGTGAAGCTGTGGAGGAGGCCGGTTGTGAGATCAGCCGACTGGAGCCTATCTGCGAGTTTGTCGTTAGTCCGGGTATTTCTGTCGACCGCATCATGCTCTATTGCGGAGAGGTCGATGCTTCAGCGGCCGCTGGAGTCCACGGCCTGGATCATGAGGGCGAGGATATTCGCGTAGTGGTGATGGATGCGGAGGAGGCCATAGCTGAGCTCTACCGGGGTCGGGCGAACTCCACGAGTATTATCATTACCTTGCAGTGGTTCGCTATGAACAGGGAGGCTTTACGAGCACGCTGGCTCTCTACAGAGGGAGACGTCTAGGGGTTCTGATTCTGATCAGAGATGGAGTCGGGCCAGGTCCCGATCCGGTGTGGCAGTCTCCCAGGCATCGGTGAACAGCGCCATCAAGCGATTGACTCTATGCCGGTCGTTGTAGCAGGCCGTGCCGAGATAACTCTCCGATGCCTTGCGATGGAGATAGCCACAGTCATCCGCTAGCAGGAAATTCTCCGGCAGGTCGATGAAGTCTTGATTGGGTTTACGGATCTCCACCACCGAGGGCAGGCGTTGCGCCAGCTCGATCAGGCGATGTCCACGCTGCAGCACCAGGGTGTTGTCCTGCAGCAGGATGCGAATGCGACTGAATCTTGAGCGCAGGGAGAGGTTCTTGAAGCCTTCGAGGAAGGCGACCTGATCGTAGACCAGGGGATCGAGATTGAGGCTCAGGATGGCCAGTTCCCGCTTGCTCTGTCGCAATAACGAGGCAGCGTGGATCAGGTTCTCATGCTCATCGTGCAGATGGAAGAGATCCTGGGTCTTTCCCAGTTGTGGTAGGTTGAGATCGATATCTGCCTGCTGTTCAATCTGTGATCCCAGCACCATCTTTCGGTGGGGGATATCCGCCTCATAGAAGATCTCTCCCTGGGGGGTGAAACCGGCCTTACGATAGAAGCCCTCGGCGCTGGTTTGTGCATGCAGGAAGAGATTTTCTATGCCCTCTGTTTCAGCATATGCCAGCAATCCCTGCAACAGGGCCCAGCCGACACCGCGTCCACGCCATGCGGCTAACACCGCCATGCGACCGATCTGGCCGTTGCCCAGCAGACGGGCGGTACCTATCGGGTTATGTTCACTGTCGAGGGCCAGCAGATGGTAGGCCATGATGTCGTCATCGTCCCACTCCATCTCCCGGGGGACACGCTGTTCCTCTACGAAGACCGGTTCTCTCACCGCCTGCAGATAGGGGCGATCCTTGGGCCAGATGGCTTGCAGAATAGTGAAGTCGTCACGACTCATGCTCGAACTCCAGATGGCCGTCGTTATAGAGCCGGCAGAGCAGATCGAGATACTCGGGCTGTGTCAGCCACTCTTGCAGATAGCCGAAGTGGAGTTCCCGATAGTGGGTGACTACCGGCAGAAAATCCCCCGACTCCTTGGCTAGGTGATACTGCAGGCCATTCACATAGAGGGTGTCGCGACCATCCTTGTGCTGGCGGCTGAAGGCCATACGGGAGCAGCCGTTCCGGTAGATCACCGAGGCCTCACGGAATTGGTTGAGAAACTCTTCCGTCTCTATAGGCGGATTCCTGGGCGTAACAAGCAGATTTTCCTTGGGCTCGGTGATAAAACTGCCGAACCAGCGGTCATCGTTTGCGGGATCTTCCAGGTAGCTTTTCAGTTCCCGCTTAAACTCAGCCAGGGCCTCGGGCTGGATCTCCGCCGGAGCAAGCTGGGGTTTGAGTGGCGGATCGCGATAGCGTAGTTGTGGCAGGCGCTGCTCCAGTGTCTGTTCGAACCAAGCGCCGGCCATCTCCCGTAGGGTGGGGGCGCGAAAGCCCACGGAGCAGGTCATGCACTCCCCTTCGGCGATGCCCCAGTGGGCGACGTTGGGGGGGAGATAGAGCAGATCGCCGGGCTCCATCAACCACTCATCCTCGGCTTTGAAGTCGGGCAGGATGCGTAGCTCGAGACCAGGGATGTAATCCTCTTCCGAGACATCTTGATAGTGAATCTTCCAGCGTCGGGTGCCCTTGGCCTGGTAGAGGAAGACGTCGTAGTCGTCGATGTGGGGTCCGACAGATCCCTGGTCGGCGGCGTAGCTAACCATCACGTCATCCAGACGCCAGTCGGGGATGAAGCGGAAATAGTCGAGCAGGCCGGTCACCTGGGGTAGATGTTTGTCCACATCCTGCACCAGCAGCGTCCAGTGGCTTTCGGGCAGGCTGGTGAAAGTCTCTTCATCAAAGGGGCCGTAGCGTGCCTCCCAGGGGGTGGCGCCATCTTTCTCCAGTACCATGCGGGATTCGACTTCAGGTTCGCACGCCATCCCGGCCAACTCGTCGGGTTCCAGCCCGCATTGGAAACCGGGCAGTGCCTGGCGCATGAGCAGGGGTTTTTTCTGCCAGTAGTGGGAGAGAAAACGCTCCGCCGTCACGCCTTTGGGGAAGATCAACTCATGCATGGCTAGATTGTAGGGAATCCGGCCCCGTCACGCTATCGGTGAGGTCGCAGTTTTCGCCAGGGGATGTTGTTGAGGCTAAACGAGAAGTGGGATCAGACCTGATTGGCGTCTACATAATCAAAGTACACCGTCATTCCGGCGTAGGCCGGAATCCAGGAGTAATGATGTAATCTAGGTTTCTGGATCCCGGCCTGCGCCGGGATGACGATAAAGCCCGCCAAGTGCCATTTGGGTCCGATGTGAGAGAAAGATCAGATCTCTCTCGCCTGCTCTTTGGCATTGCCGGTATAGGTCATGGGGGTGAGACGTTTGAGGCTCTCTTTGGCGGTCTCAGGGATATCGAGCTGATCGACAAAGGCCTGCAGCTCTGTCTGGGTGATGCGCTGACCGCGGGTCAGCTCCTTCAACTTCTCATAGGGCTTCTCGATGCCGTAGCGACGCATGACGGTCTGGATCGGCTCAGCGAGCACCTCCCAGTTGGCGTCTAGATCGGCGTGCATGGCATCCGCATTCGCCTCAAGCTTGCTCAGACCCCGCTGGATCGACTGCAGGGCGATGCTGGTATGGGCGAAGCCGACCCCCAGGTTGCGTAGCACGGTGGAGTCGGTCAGGTCACGCTGCCAGCGGGAGATCGGCAGTTTGGCGGCGAGATGTGCCATCAGGGCGTTGGCGATACCCAGGTTGCCTTCGCCGTTTTCGAAGTCGATGGGGTTGACCTTGTGCGGCATGGTGGAGGAGCCCACCTCGCCGGCGATGGTCTTCTGCTTGAAGTAACCCAGGGAGATATAACTCCAGACATCGCGAGAGAAATCGATCAGGATGGTGTTGAAGCGAGCCACTGCATCGAACAGTTCGGCGATATAGTCGTGGGGTTCGATCTGGATGGTGTAGGGATTCCAGCTAAGCCCCAGGCTCTCGACAAACCGTTTGGCGAAGTTGGCCCAGTCGATCTCCGGGTAGGCGGAGAGGTGGGCATTGTAGTTACCCACGGCGCCGTTGATCTTGCCCAGCAGTTCACAGCCGGCAATCTGATCCCGCTGGCGCTGCAGACGATAGACCACATTCGCCATCTCCTTGCCCATGGTGGTGGGGGAGGCAGGTTGACCGTGGGTGCGGCTGAGCAGGGGGGTATCGGCCAGGTCGATGGCCAGCTTGCGGATGCCCTCGATGATCTCGTCGATCTGAGGCAGCAGTACCTGACCGCGTCCCTCTCTCAACATCAGGGCGTGGGAGAGGTTGTTGATATCCTCCGAGGTGCAGGCGAAGTGGATGAACTCGCTGATCGCCTCCAGCTCTTCGTTACCGGCGATCTTCTCTTTGAGGAAATACTCCACCGCTTTCACATCGTGGTTGGTGGTGCGCTCGATATTCTTGACCCGCTGTGCATCCGCTTCGCTGAATTTCTCAACGATAGCGTTGAGGATGTTGTTGGCATGCTCGCTCAGGGTCGGGATCTCGAGGATGTCATTTTGTGCCGCCAGGGCCTGCAGCCAGCGGATCTCCACATACACACGGTGTCTGATAAGACCGAATTCACTGAATATAGGCCGCAGATCGGCGCTTTTGCTGCCATATCTGCCATCGATAGGTGAAACCGCGGTGAGTGAGGAGAGTTCCATAGTGTCTGCCTGATAATGCTGGAAAAGGGCGGGATTATACCCGCTATGGGGGCTCCAGGTGTAGCCTCTCCAGCTTTTTGCCTATCCGCCGATAGATAGCTACATAACTTCAGCCGTGTTCAAAGGAAAAGGGGGATGCTGGCATGACAAACGAGACTGACAACAACCGCTTGCTGCTTGAGATCGATAGAGAGATTCGCGAACTGAATCGTGAGGCCATCAATCCGCGGATACCCAATCTGACCGTGGCCGATCTCAAACCGGTGATGGCCATGGTGGCGAAATCCCGCGCGGACTATCTGCAGGAGCTTTTCGATCTGGCAAGTGTATGTGATGACCGCAAGCCCTCTACAGACCAGATTCGTCATCTGAGAAACCTGCGTCTGACCTTTGAAGAGCTGGTCAATGGCGCCCAGGCGTTGAATGTGGCAGTGGAGCGTGGCTACCTGGATGTGGAGCGTTAATGAGGCAGGAGGGTATAGGTTGCCGGAAATCTGCTGTTAAACAGTTTCCCGGCAACCCGATCAGGTTCTAACTGAAATCAGTCCTTCGCCTCTTCAAGCATCTCAGCACCCTTCTCCTTGGTTGCGTCTACCATATCTCCAGTGGCCTCTTTGGCTGAATCATAGGCATCGCTGGCAGTTTCGCTGACGGCTTCACCCGCATCAGCGGCACCTTCCTTGATAGCAGTGCCGGCATCGGAGACAGCCTCTTTGGCGCCTTCGTAGGCCTCTTCTGATGTGGTTGCGATGGTATCAGCTGCATCAGATGCTGCCTCTTTGGTGGCGTCCATGGCGTTTTTACCCATCTCAGCGGTTTTGTCCGCCATGTTGGAAACGCTTTCACTGATGGACTTTTCGCTGGATGCAGGAGCGGTGGTTTCACTGTCACCGGACTTGCTGCAGGCAGACAGGGCAACCAGGCTGCACAGGCTAAGGGTAATGATCGATCTCTTCATTTTTCAATCCTCGATTATTTTAAATTTCCATTCCAGCGCCAGGCACTGGAGGCGGTCTCTATAGTACGTTTTTATTCGGCCTTGGCTGTGATCTGTATAGCGATCTTGACCATTGTTTACAAATGGCAATAAGGACTTAGAGTAAGGCGAGAAGGCTCTCCAGAGCTTCAATGACAGGTTTTCGATTAAACAGGAGCTGGCGTCTACGACCGCCTGTCTGGCGCCAGAGCATGGCTGCGCGGATACCTGAGAGGAGGAGTGTGCGGATACGGCTGACGTTATCTGAGCTTTGTAGATAGACAGGTTCTCCGCTGACCATGATGCGGGGTTGCATGGTGCTGATGTTTTCGCTGTAGATATCCGCCAATGCCGCGAGAATGTTGCTGTGGGTCGCGGGAAAATGTTCCAGTCGTCCGCTTGCCAGTTGGATGCCTTGGCGGATGTTCTCCAGGCGGGTCTTGTCGTTCTTCAATTTACGTTCGAGCTGAACCAGGCTGAGCAGGTATTTGGTCAGCTGATTGTCCCTGGGTTCGCTGCCACTCAGTTGACGATGCGCCAGACGCAGGCCGGGGGCGAGATTTTCCAACGAGCCGTAGACATCCAGGGTCTTCTCGGTCTCGAGCTGGAACAGGCTATGGATATTGGCACCCATCGCCTCGGCATTGGCCAGCCCCTTGTTCGCGATCTGCTGCACCAGATGACAGGCCTGGAAGAGACCTGCCAGGGCGATCGCCCTGTCTTTCTCGTTATATTTCATTTGTAAGATTGTATGAGGTTTCTATGATGCCGCCGCCCAGGCATTGGTTATCGTTATAGATGACAATGGATTGTCCAGGAGTGATGGCCCTTTGTGGCTGTTGGAAGCTGACACGAATGCGATCATCCCCATGCTTCTCAATCCTGCACTCCTGCAAAGGCTGCCGATGGCGGATGCGTGCTGAATAGTTTTCAGGTATCTCCGGTGGCGTTCCGGCTACCCAATGCAGCTGGCTGGCCTCCAGCGTATCACTCATCATCATCGGATGGTTGTGTCCCTGGGCGGCAATCAGTCGATTGTTTTGCAGATCCTTGCCGACCACATACCAGGGTGCTTCATCGGCGTCCTGTCTGCCGCCGATCCCCAGGCCCTGGCGTTGACCCAGGGTATAGTACATCAGACCTTGATGCCCTCCGATGATCTCACCTTCAGGGTCGACGATATTGCCCGGTTTGGCGGGCAGGTAACGTTGCAGGAAATCCTTGAATTTGCGTTCGCCGATGAAACAGATGCCGGTGCTGTCCTTCTTTTTGTGGTTGGGAAATCCCGCCTCGGCGGCGATCTCCCTGACCCGGCTCTTCTCCAGCGCTCCCAACGGAAAGAGGGCGTTGCGTAGTTGAGCCTGTCCCAGCATGTAGAGGAAGTAGGTCTGGTCCTTACCCTCGTCTAGGGCACGTAATAGTTGGCGCTCCCCATGTGTATTTCCCAGAGAGGCATAGTGTCCGGTGGCGATATAGTCCGCATCCAGCGCATCCATAGCATGCTCGAGAAAGGCCTTGAATTTGATCTCCCGGTTACACAGCACATCGGGGTTAGGGGTTCTGCCGGCGCGATATTCATCCAGAAAGTAGGCGAAGACCCGCTCCCAATATTCAGCGGAGAAGTTGATGGTATGTAGCGGAATCTCCAGCTGGTCTGCCACGGCCTGGGCATCCTGCAGGTCCTCGGTTGCGGAGCAGTATTCGGCGGTGTCATCCTCTTCCCAGTTCTTCATGAAGAGGCCTTCCACACGATAGCCTTGCTGTTTGAGCAGGAGTGCGGCGACAGAGGAGTCGACACCACCGGATAGACCGACAATGACTTTGCCTTTAGCGGTCAAGCCTTTTTCTCCTTGTGCTGTTTTGCAGATCCCTTTCGGGCTGTTCGATTTTGCACCATTGGCCGGGTGCCAGGTCGCGAAGCTTCCAGCGACCCACCTGTACCCGAACCAGCCGCAGGGTAGGGTGGCCGACGGCAGCGGTCATGCGTCGTACCTGACGGTTTTTCCCCTCACGGATCTTCAGCTCCAACCAGTGAGTGGGGATGGCGGCACGGTAGCGGATGGGTGGGTCCCTCGGCCAGATCTCAGGTTCAGTTATCAGCCTGGCCTCGGCCGGAAGGGTGATGCCATCTTTTAGCTTTACCCCGTTGCGCAGTTGTTCCAGGGCGCTGGGTTGGGGATCGCCTTCGACCTGGGCCCAGTAGGTCTTCCAGGTCTTCTGTTTCGGCTCAGATAATTTGTGCTGCAGTTTGCCGTCGTCGGTGAGCAGCAGCAGGCCTTCGCTGTCTCTGTCGAGACGTCCTGCCGGGTAGACATCTTTGATCGGGATATAGTCGGCCAGGGTGGCGCGCCTCTCGTTGTCGGTAAACTGAGTGAGCACACCGTAAGGTTTATTGAAGAGAATCAGCATCTAGATGGGGAGATGGATGTGACTGGCCATGCTAAACAGGGGTGAGCGAAAGGACCCCATTATGCTTTATCTGCTGCAGATAGTTAAGGCAGGATCTTCTACGATTCGTAGAAAGGTGAAGTTCAGGTCGGCCTGCTGATACCAGGTCGGTGCTTCCGGGGTGCGCGATACGCTAAGGAGATTTTTCCAGGCGACAGCCTACGGAACCGGTGAAAAATTCACCGGTTGCGCAGTCTCTCGGGAAAGTCCTAATCCAGAAGGACGATGTTACTCGTTGGAAACCCGCTGGATGTTGGTTGCGTGCAGGCCTTTGGGGCCCTGACTGATATCGAACTGGACCTTCTGGCCCTCTTTTAAGGTCTTGTAACCATCCATCTCGATGGAAGAGAAATGCACGAATACATCCTGATCGCCATCTTCCGGTGTTACGAAACCATAGCCCTTGGCGTTGTTAAACCACTTTACGACTCCAGTCGCCATTGCTAATACTCCTCAGCTATCCACTGCCGGAATGTAGGGATATTGTTGTGGCATCGGACACGAGCGTACCGGAGAGGTGTATTTGCGGTGAATCTTCAAAGCTGGTCAGAAACCGGATTTGAACTTTCTATCAACCCCAAACACTAAAATCCTTTCGAGGTTCACTCAGTGGCAGAATCCCACGTTTTTGTAGTTAAGAGTGAAAGTCACTCTATCCGCACACTCAAGCAAAAATACTTTTGAAACAACCTGGCGTTAGATTAACGCCTAAAATTAAGATGAAAACCCCGCACGATTTGTGATTTGTTTTCACCGTAGAGAGAAGTATAGTGTTGTGAAGCAATGGGTCAATATGAATCGCAAGACTTTGTTTTAATAAATATAAGTCAATTAGTAACATCCCTAATATTGACCCGGCATAACCAGGGATTTACCGGAAAATAATTCGGCTTTTCAGGCCTTCCAGGCCTGCTAGAATCAGCAGATATGAGCAGTAAAGATCAAACCTCACACGACGATGGACTGGCCCTGCAGGAGGCGGTACCCAAACTTAAGAAGCCGCCGCTCTACAAGGTTTTGATTCTGAATGATGATTTCACGCCGATGGAATTCGTCGTGCAAGTACTGGAATCGTTCTTCGGCATGGATAGGGAAAAGGCCACGAGGGTGATGCTTCATGTTCATACCCGGGGTGTCGGGGTATGCGGTGTTTTCTCGAAGGATGTGGCTGAGACCAAGGTCTCCCTCGTCAACGAGTACTCCCGCAGTAACCAGCATCCGCTACTTTGTACGATGGAGGAGTCCTGACCGCCTCCCTGGAGTTTGAATCAGATGTTGAACAAAGAGCTTGAATTTACCTTGAATCAAGCATTCAAGGACGCCAAAGAGAGACATCATGAATTCATGACTGTCGATCATCTGTTGCTGGCGCTGTTGGATAATCCTGCCGCAGTTGCAGTGCTTCAAGCCTGTAGTGCCGATATCGAAAAATTGAGGCAGCAGGTGAGAGAGTTCGTCGATCAGACCACACCATTGATCCCCGATGGCGACGACAGGGAGATACAGCCCACCCTCGGTTTTCAGCGCGTGTTGCAGCGAGCGGTGTTTCATGTCCAGTCCTCGGGTAAGAACGAGGTGACCGGGGCCAATGTCCTGGTAGCCATCTTCAACGAACAGGACTCCCAGGCGGTCTTCTTTCTCGGTCAGCAGAAGATCAGTCGTCTGGATGTGGTGAACTACATCTCCCACGGTATCTCCAAGAGCGAGGATGAAGAGCAGGATGCCGCTGAAGGTACAGAGTTCAACGGTGGGGAGAGGGGTGCAGATGCCCAGGAGAGCCCCCTCGAAACCTATGCCTCCAATCTCAATCAACTTGCCGAGCAGGGCAAGATCGATCCTTTGATCGGACGTAGATCTGAGGTGGAGCGGACTATTCAGACCCTCTGCCGGCGGAGGAAAAACAATCCACTGCTGGTCGGTGAGGCCGGTGTGGGTAAAACCGCCATTGCCGAAGGTCTGGCGAAGAAGATTGTCGATCGGGAGGTGCCGGATGTTCTCGCCGATGCAACCATCTACTCCTTGGATCTGGGATCCCTGGTTGCGGGTACCAAGTATCGCGGCGATTTCGAGAAGCGTCTAAAGGCGGTACTGGCTCAATTGAAGCGTCAACCGGATGTGGTTCTCTTCATCGACGAGATCCATACAGTGATCGGTGCCGGAGCGGCCTCCGGTGGTGTGATGGATGCCTCCAATCTGATCAAGCCGGTACTCGCCTCCGGTGAACTACGCTGTATCGGTTCCACCACCTATCAGGAGTTCCGCGGCATCTTTGAAAAAGACCGGGCCCTGGCACGTCGCTTCCAGAAAATCGATGTGGAGGAGCCGACAGTTGAAGAGACCATCGAAATACTCAACGGCCTCAAGTCCCGCTTCGAGGAGCATCACCATATCGTATATACCGGCGAGGCCCTGCGCAGTGCTGCTGAGCTGTCGGATAAATACCTGAATGACAGACACCTGCCGGACAAGGCGATCGATGTGATCGACGAGGCGGGGGCCAATGTTCAGCTGCAACCTGAAGAGGAGCGACTGAAGTTGATCGATGTGGAGGAGATCGAGGCAATCGTGGCGAAGATAGCCCGTATTCCGCCGAAGAAGGTCTCCACCACCGATACCGAATCTCTGCGTAATCTCTCCCGCGACCTGAAGCTGGTGGTGTTCGGGCAGGACGAGGCGATTGAGGCGCTATCGGCATCGATTCGCATGAACCGCTCCGGTCTGGTCAATGAGGGCAGGCCGGTGGGCTCTTTCCTCTTCGCAGGTCCTACCGGTGTGGGTAAGACCGAGGTGACCCGTCAACTGGCGAGGATCCTCAGTATGGAGCTGATCCGCTTCGATATGTCGGAGTATATGGAGCGGCATACCGTCTCCCGCCTGATCGGCGCACCCCCCGGCTATGTCGGTTTCGACCAGGGCGGCCTGCTGACCGAGCAGATCGCCAAGCATCCCCACTGTGTGTTGCTACTGGATGAGATCGAGAAGGCCCATCCCGATGTCTTCAATCTGCTACTGCAGGTGATGGATCATGGTACCCTGACCGACAACAATGGGCGCAAGACCGACTTCCGCAATGTGGTGATCGTGATGACCACCAATGCCGGTGCCCAGGAGATGAGTCGTTCCTCCATCGGCTTTACCCACCAGGATCACAGCAGCGACGGTATTGAGGTGATCAAGCGGATGTTCACGCCGGAGTTCCGCAATCGCCTCGACTCCATTATTCAGTTCTCGGGTCTCTCTCAGGAGCATATCGCCAAGGTGGTGGACAAGTTCATCTTCGAACTGGAAGGCCAGTTGCAGGAGAAACATGTCAGTCTGCTGATCGAGCCGGAAGCCAGAGTCTGGCTGGCGGAGCACGGCTATGATCCGAGCATGGGTGCACGCCCCATGTCCCGCTTGATTCAGGAAGAGATCAAGAAACCGCTGGCTGAAGAGCTGCTGTTCGGCAAGCTTGCCGAGGGCGGGACAGTCAGGATCGACGTCGCCGATGACAAGCTTCAGTTCGATATCATGGATGAATCGGTGGCCGATGCAACGGCGGAGGACAGCTAGAAGGGATTATCTGGCCCGGTAAGTGATACGGCCTTTGCTCAGGTCGTAAGGGGTCAGTTGTACGGTGACCTTGTCGCCGGTGAGGATGCGGATGTAGTGCTTGCGCATCTTGCCGGAGATGTGGGCCGTAACCACGTGACCATTCTCCAGTTCTACACGGAACATGGTGTTGGGGAGGGTCTCCACCACGGTTCCTTCCATCTCGATAAAATCTTCTTTCGCCATAGAGTAATAATTCCAAATTCTCGTCAATACAGCTGATCATTGTACCACAGCGGGTACATCGAAGAGCGCCATTATCAGCATATTTTACGATATGGCAAGTTTTGTCGTGGCTGACAGGGCGCTATTTTTCCAGTGTGTAGGCCATCGCATAGTTTACCGGGAGGGGGCAATCGATCTCCGGGGGGATATTCGGCAGCGGCAGCGATGCCTCCACAGCCTTGTTGGCGGCCTTACGCAGTAAGTTGTGTTTTCCGCTGAGCTTGAGTCCATTCACACTGCCATCACAGCCCAATTTGAAGCTGACGAGAATCTCACCCTGCAGCGCCCTGCGTCTGGCGATGGTGGGATAGAATTTGTTCTTCTCGATTTTGGCCAAAAGCTTGGCCAAATAGGCCTCACGAATGCGTTTGCTGCTGGGTCTCACTGGAGGAGGTGTTGGCTGGACCGCTGCAACCTTTTCAACGACCTTCGGTTTCTCCACGGGTGGTGGAGTGATCGGTTTAGGTACAGGCTTGGGCTTGGGCTTGGGTTTAGGCTTCGGCTTGGGTTTCGGTTGTTTTTCAACAATCGGAGGAGGCGGTTCGACCACCGGTTCCGGGATCTCCACCGGGGGTTGCGGAAAACTCAACTGTACAAACAGCGGCTGCTGATCGTCACTATTTTCCGCAGCAGTGAGCAGGGTCTGCTTTGACCAGGTGACCACCGCGAGAAAATGCAGTGAGAGTGAAACAACGATGGCGACTATGCGCCAGCTAAAATCTCCCAGGTTCATGGTCGCTCGGTCATTATGTCCAGGGATTCGGCGCCGGCTGCTTTGGCGGCATCTATGATCTTGACCCCTAGTCCGAAATCGGCGGTCTGGTCACCCTTTAAACGGACGAATCGTTTCTCAGGGGCATGCAGGGCACCCCTGAGGGTCTGCTCCAACTGGTCGATTTCGACGGCATCTCCATCTACCAGAAGCTGACCCTCTGCGCCCATTGAGATCACGACAAAGCCATCCTCTTCACTGGTGGCGCTGTTCTCAGCTTCTGGCAGATCAATGGGAATCGCCTCATCCTCTACGAAATGCGCAGTCAGCATAAAGAAGACCAGGAGCAGAAAGACGATATCGATCAAGGGTGTCATATTGAGCACCATCGACGAATTTCGCTTGATTTCAGGCTCCATCAGTCACTTGCTCCCAACTATGAGCAGAGTTGGACAACTTGCTCTCTTCACCGCTTCCAGAGCGGCGTTCGAGCAGCAGGGCGATGCATCGGCTCATGGACTGGGCCCGGCGTTCGACGCCGCCCTCCAGAAAATGCAACAGCAGTAGTAGGGGGATGGCGACGGCGAGGCCGACACCGGTGGTGATCATCGCCTCCCAGATGCCACCTGCCAAGGCCTGGGCATCCACCTTGCCACCCGCTTGTTCAATTACCATAAAGGCCTTGATCATGCCGGTGATGGTACCGAGCAGGCCTAAGAGGGGAGCGGTATTTCCAAGGATTGCCAGGGTACGCAGGCCGAACTGCATCCGCTGTATCTCCTGGGCGCGTATCCGGTTTCCCACGCCGTTGAGATCTTTGACGCCACTGCGGTCAGCCTCGACCATAGCCTGGATTATTCTGGCCTCCGGGCCCTTGAGGTCGGCCACCAGGAGATCCGCATCTTTCTGTTCGAGTAGACGGTCAAGCTTGCCGAGCCACTGTTTGGGCAGTTGGCGCAGGCGGAGAAAGAGGATGTTTCTCTCCAGTACGATCGCCAGTCCGATGGAGGAATAGACCGCCAGGATCCAGACTACCGGTCCCCCCTTGGCAAAGAGTTCTTCTATATTCATGGTGTTATCCATCCCAGGGCAGTGGCTGCGCCTGTCATCATTAATAGAGCGATGCTGCTGTTCTCCAGCGCGATCCGATGGCGCGAGAGGTAGTATCTTATCTGTTGCCCAAAATGGGCGACGCCGAAGGCGAAGATAAAGGTGGGCACAAATACCGCGCCGAAAGCGAATCCGGCCCCCAGGGAGAGGCCGCCGACCATACTGGCGCTGGTTGCCGATGCGAGAATCACGGTCATCAGGGGGGCACAGGGGTTGAGCGCCATACCCAACCCCATCAGGAACAGCCCTCCCGGCAGCATTTTGTGTGACGGGGATTGCTCTCCTCTCTCCAGGTCGACAGCGGGAGAGCTACAGCTACGGCAGGTAGAACGTTTGCGGTTGAGCAGGATCGAGAGTGCGACCAACAACGTTGCTGAACCCAGCAGCCAGTGGACCCAGGGGGAGGCGAGCCAGTCCTCAATCAACAGGCCGAGGGAGCCGGCCAGACCACCCAGCAGGGTGTAGCCGCTGACGCGCCCCAGGGTGAAGGGTACCAGGGTGCGCCAGGCACCCTTTACGCCCGCCTCGGTAGCAGTGAAGACAGGCCCCAGGTAGGGCAGGCAGGCGATGTTGCAGGGGCCGCTGCCGTAGCCCAGCCCCAGCAGTACCGCAGCGCCAAAGCTGAGTGTAACGGGCTCGATGGGGATCATGGGTTCTCCACCTGGGTTTTCTCCCGTGCACCTTTCAGCCATTTGATCAGATTCGACTTTTCCCATTGAGTCTGGGCCTTCTTACGGCCCTTGAAATAGGTCGGGCTGGAGGAGAAGACCGGTATAAAGGCGTATTTGAGCTGCAATGCCTTTTCGTCCGGACAGAACTCGACGCAGCGGCCGCAGAGGGTACAGTCCTCGAAGGTGACATCCCGCCGCTGCATGTCGGTGTGGATCTCGCGGATATCCATGGGACAGGCCTTGGCGCAGAGTCCGCACTTCTCACAACGGGGTGTGCCGTTTTTCACCAGCTTGAGCAGGCCGATCTTGCGAAATACCGCATGCATCGCCAGCATCGGGCAGATGCGGCAGAAGGGCTGTCTCACGGTCAATGCCAGGGCCACCATCAGGCCGAACAGGAAGTCGGCCAATAGGGAGAAGAAGATGGTGGTGGCGTTGGCGGTATCCACCACCAGCTGACTGGTATCGCCTGTTGCGAGGGTGGTGAGAATCCGGCTTGGGCAGATGCGGCAGAAGGGGTCGCCCAGATCGTGGTTCAACATGCCCATGCCGGTGAGGAGGGGAAAGCCAAACACCAGCACCAGCAGCATGAACCACTTCACTGGCCGAATTCGATCCACCAGCTTTCCATCCAGGGATTCCCGGCGGTTGAGCCCCAGCTTCTGGCCGATCATATGCATGAATTCCTGGAAGGTGCCGAGGGGGCAGATCCAGCCGCAAAAGGCCTTATTCAGAAAGACAAATAAGAGCAGAAAGGTGCCCAGGGTGATGATCGTTGGCATGATCCCCATCATCAGGTTGCCGCCCTTGGCGATGACTTCCCCCAGCCTGTGATCCATCTGGTGCTGGATAGGTATCAGGGTGCAGAGATCGGCGCCCTTCTGGTCGTAGGCGCAGCTCAAGGCGGGCAGGGCGCCGGAGATCTTATCCTCCAGATAGTAACCGGTAACCAGTCCGCCATAGACGAAGAAGATGAAGGCACCGAGCTGAACCAGCTTACGTAGCACGGAGAGGTTGATGACATGGCTCATTGCTTTTTGTCCCCTTGGCGTACTCTACCGATCAGGCCGCCGGTGATCAGGCCGATGCTCGCCACCAGCAACCCCAGCTCGCTGGATTGCCAATGGGATGGACTCATGCTGTAGTCCGACGTCAGCATGGTCTGATACTCAATGCCGTCGTCTGTGGTCTCTGCCATGATGGCGAATGCGCTGCTACGACGATCCCGCTCTCCCTCAACGACATCTGGAAAGTCGTCGGGCAGGTGGAAGGTCACTCGCCCGGTTTTATCGGTTTGAGACTCCAGTCGGGTGCCGTTTTCACTCTCAAATACCACCGCCAGATTGGCTGCCGGCTCGCCATGGAGACGAAGAATAAAGCCCCAGGTCTGATCGGCATGATAGCGGTAGTGTTCCCGGGGGATGGGGTCGGGGACGATCTCAAACTCGGTCTTTATCGCTGCGGCAAGCTCACTCGGACTGCGCTTGCTGGGGCGGCCGAAGGTGTATTCATAGCGGATGACCGCCTCTTTCGCATCTCCCCAGTCCTTCTCCGCCACAATAGCGTGGTAGTTGTCCATGCCTGTTTTGGGAAGGGTGAAAACACCATGTTCGGGTTCTATCACCTGGGTCGTCAGGTCGGGTTTCCACAGGGTGACCTTGGCACCCTGAGCGTTACTCAATATCAGTTTTTTCGGGCCCCGATGGCTGTGAGCTTGCGCCTTGGGTTTTGTTTCGACCGCTTGCTCGCCTGTCTCTGCCGCCAGAGGGATTGACGGCAGAAACAAGAGTGTAGAAAGGGCCAATAACCGGTAGCTTGGGTAGAGGGTCATGAGGGCTCCTTAAAAGTTATAGGCATAACTCAGCATGGCGGTTCGGGGTGCGCCGGCGGAGTAGCTCTTGTCGCCGTTGGTGCTCTTTTTCACCTCGGACGCATAGCGCTTGTCAGTGATATTCGAGATGTTCAACTGCAGGCTGTGGGGACCGGTTGCATAACCCAGTGTCAGGTTGGTGACGAAGTCGTAGCCCTGATATTTTTCACTGTTTGCGTTATCCATGTAGTAGCTACCCCAGCTGTTGCTGCGCACCACGGCCTTGAAGCCGGAAGGATGGCTGTAGCCCAGGGCGAGGCTGTACTGCTGTCGGGGAACGAAGGGGATCTGATTGCCTGTGCGATCATAGGGGGTCAACGTTGGGCCGGTTCGAACCAGTTCGGTGAAGTCCTTGAAGGTGTAGTCGCTGTAGGCAAACCCTGCCTCGGTCCACATGTGGTCGGTCAGATCATATCGTCCGCTGATTTCGACACCTTTTTTATCCGTCTTGCCGGCGTTCTGGAACTCAGTGGTCATATCCGGATTGAGCACGGAGACGATCTCATCACTGATCTGGGTGTTGTAGATGGAGAGGTCGAAGGACCAGTCCTGCGCCCGGCCTTTGAGGCCGACCTCGATGTTTCTCGCCGTTGCCGCATCCAGGGCTGGATTGGTCTGAATCTCAGATTCCGATGGCACTTGGCCCGACTGGGCGGCGACACCATAGAGGTTGAAGACCGGGTTCAGCGCATAGGAGATACCGAGCTTGGGAGAGAAGAGATTGAAGGATTTGTCGGTTTTGGTGACCACGGGTGAGCTGAAGAACTCGTAGCTGCTGCTGCCCCAGCTGTATTCACCATAGGCGGTGTTTTCAATGTCGAAGCTGGTACGGTCGTAGCGGAAGCCAATGTCGATAGTGGTTTTATCCGTCGGACGAAGTGTCTCCTGCATGAAGATGCCGTACAGGGTGTTGGTCGCATCTTCTTCTTCCAGCAAGTCTCCCGCCCGGTCAGAAAGGGTGGCGACTATAGTCTCCGGCCCTGTGGGATTCCAGGGAGGAGGCGGGTTGGTATCCAGGTCCGCATAGGCGAACTTTTTCGAGTCCTCGGTCTCATCCCGCCGAGCTGTCACACCGGCCACCAGGGTGCTCTCCCCCCAGAGTTGGTGGTTGTAGGCCAGCTCCAGATCCGTGCCGATTACCAGGGTGCCCGGGTTGTCGTTGATGGCGCCGGTAACCGGATGGTAGTGGTCCCACTTGTTGGCGTAGACACGGGGCTTCAGGGTCAGATCACCAATCTCCTGCTCATAGCGGGAGTTGAAAAACCAGATGGTCGAATAACGTCCACTATGTCGCCATTGACTGCTGATGTCGGTCTGCTCGCCCGTGTCGAGATAGCGCTGGAAATCGCTCTCATCCATCGAGCCGGGGATCTGCAGGTCGGCCTCGTGATAGCTCAACTCCGACTCCAGAGTGGCCTCGTTGTCTAATAGCAGACCGTGCTTGAAGCTGACCTGGCTGGTGTCGGTTTCGTTCCACTCCCGCCAGTCGTTATCGCTTTTACGATAGGAAGCGGTGAGAGAGAAGGCGTTGCTGTCGTTGATATCTCCGGCAATGCGACCGTGAAGATTGGCCTGGCCATACTCACCGGCACCGATCTTGACCCGGTTGCTATCGGTATCGAAGACCGATTTGGAGATGATCTGGATGGTACCGCCGGAAGAGCCAGCGCCGTAGAGCGAGCCGGGTCCCTTGGTGATCTCTATGCGCTCGATGTCCTGGGTGTCGATGAAGTCGAAGCGGGAGAAGCTGTCCGGGTCGGTCATGGGTACGCCGTCCCGGATCACCATGATCTCGCGAACGCCATAGTTGGCCTTCTGTCCGGCGCCGCGGATGATCAGGCGGGTGTCGTAAGCGGAGTTTTTTGAGTCGATAAGGATACCAGGGGTCCCCTCGATGGCGTCCTTAATATTGAACATCTTCTCGTTTTCGATGCGCTTTTCATCGATCACTTCGATAGCGCCGGCAACCTCTTTGGTGCCTCGCTCGACACGGGTAGCGGTTACACTGATGACATCGTACTCAGCATCAGTCTCTTCTGCGTGTATGAGTGAGGGAGGGATTGTATTTATAAGTGTAAGACTAAGGATGAGATGTGTTTTTTTTCTTGCTAACTTCATTCGGAAATACCAGCTCTAAGGTAATGGGTTGTTCGGGGTGCGCAATGTGTGAATCGACACAGTGAACATCCTTGCCGGTTAAGCAATGAACGAGCCAGTTTTAACTAACTGATTTAAAAGTAAAAGAAATATTAAGAATTACGAAGTGTGTGAAATCACGCAGTTTCAGTATGGTATTTGACGTAGTGATTTAGACTTTCCTGATTACCCATCATACTCAGCCATGCTGGCACTCAATTCGAGAGTTGAGCAACGGTTTAGAAGTTTTGAGTGTTTAGTG
>JBNKMQ010000147.1:0-10744 GCA_050293225.1 Sedimenticolaceae bacterium | reverse complement strand
GATCGTCGCCGGGGCGGCGAAAAAGGCGCTGGGGGTGGAGAGGATAGAGGAGCACATCTTCATCGCCAGACTGATCAATGACAAAAACGACAGGCACCGCATTGCCGGCGCGATCGGCTTCTCTCTTCGCGAGCACAAGATCTATATCTATAGGTTCAAGGCCTGTCTACTGGTCGCCGGCGGTTGCGTGAATATCTTTCGGCCGCGTTCGGTGGCTGAGGGCCAGGGACGCGCCTGGTATCCGGTCTGGAATGCCGGCTCCACCTACGCCATGGCGGCGGAGGCGGGCGCCGAACTGACCATGATGGAGAACCGTTTCGTGCCCATTCGCTTCAAGGATGGTTATGGCCCGGTGGGCGCCTGGTTTCTGCTGTTCAAGGCCAAGACCACCAATGGTCTCGGTGAAAACTATGTCGAAGCGAATAAAGAGCTGCTGAACGACTACCCGCCCTATGGCAAGGCCGCTACCCCCGCTGCCTGTCTGCGCAATCACATGATGTTGAAGGAGTTGCGTGAGGGCCGGGGGCCCATCTGGATCGATACGGTCTCCGCCCTGGCCAAGCTGCGCGAGCGTCTCTCTCCCCGGGAGGTCAAACACCTGCAGGCCGAGGCCTGGGAGGACTTCCTCGATATGAATATCGCTCAGTGCGGTGTCTGGGCCGGTGAGAATATTGAGCCGGAGAGGAAGAGTTCCGAACTGATGCCCGCTGAGCCCTATCTGTTGGGTTCCCACTCCGGCTGTGCCGGTATCTGGGTCTCGGGCCCTGAAGATCTGGGGGCGCCGACAACCGAAGAGCATGCCGATAAGGAGAAGATCCCGTCGCATCTTCCCGAAGGCTGGAATTGGGGCTATCGTGGTATGACGACGGTCAAGGGCCTGTTCACTGCCGCCGACGGCGTCGGCGCCTCGGGTCACAAGTTCTCCTCCGGCTCCCATGCGGAAGGGCGTCTCAGTGCCAAGTCGATGGTCAAATATGTGCTGGATAATCGGGACTGGACGCCCGAGTTGGAGCTGAACACAGAGGAGTTGGTGGAAGAGGTCTATAGACCCGTACGCAACTTTCTACAAAACAAGGACTACTCCACGTCGGTCGATGTAAACCCTAACTACATCACACCGAAGATGTTCCAGGCCCGACTGCAGAAGATCATGGATGAGTATGTTGCCGGTGTCTCCACCTACTACACCACCAACGAGCAGATGCTCTATCTTGCGGAGCAGAAGCTGGAGATATTGAAGCAGGATGCTCTGAAAATGCGAGCGAAAGATCTTCACGAGTTACTCAGGGCTTGGGAGAACAGCCACCGGGTGCTGACCGCCGAGGCCCATCTGAAACATATTCAGTTCCGCGAAGAGACCCGCTATCCCGGCTACTACTACCGCATGGATAAAAACTATATCGATGAGGAGAATTGGAAGTGCTTCGTCAACTCGGTCTACGACAAAGAGAGCAAGAAATGGACCCTATTCAAGCGTGCCCATGTTGACCTGGTGGACAAGTCGAAGCTGTTTAAATAGCACCTGTTCCCATGATCAAATGCGACTGACTGGTCACATCATTTCAGCATAGAGCCGGTCGGTCTTGGCCGACATGATGAAGTCATTACGGTGCAGACCCTTGATTTTGTGAGACCACCAGGTCACCGTGGTTTTACCCCACTCCGTCAGTAGGGCGGGATGGTGACCCTCCTTCTCAGCCAGATCGCCCACTTTGTTGGTGAAGGCGATAGCCTCAATAAAGGTCTTGAATTTAAAAGTCTTTTCCAGCTGCATAATGCCGTCACGGACTTCGATGTTCCAATCAGGAATGTCTCGAATCAGGTCGGCGAGCTCTTCATCGCTGACTTTGGGGGCATCTGCGCGACAGGCTTCACACTTTTCTTGGGTCAGCGCGGACATGGGCGTTTCCTCTCGTGAATTGAGTCAGATATAGTGTATGCAGGGATTATCGGCTATTTGTTGCAGGCTACACACATGCAATCCTTAAGGAAAACGCAGGCCCGGGAAATCAGGATATGAGCAAACGCGCACTCATTGTGGATGATTCAAAAACGGCTAGACAGGTCCTCTCTGCCAAGCTAAAAACCTATGATATCGACGTGGATACACGGGAGTCTGCGGCGGCGGCGATCGACTATCTGTATGAAAATGAGCCCGACGCCATCTTCATGGACTATGAGATGCCAGGTATGGATGGCTTTCAGGCGTTGAAGGTAATCAAGTCAAACCCCCACACGGCAGTGATCCCGGTGATGATGTACACCTCCAAAGCGGGAGGATTGGCGGTGAGTCAGGCCAGGGCCCTGGGTGCTGTCGGCGTCTTACCCAAACAGTTGGAGTCGAAGGATCTGGAGGATGTCCTGCAGTCACTGCACCTGATGCCGGAGCAGGAGTCACTGGTCCACGGCTTTCACGACGAAGATCTCGGGCGGGATGCGCGTTCGCATCGTACCGATAATGTCCATCCGATTCATGGTGGGGCTAAGGTCATGAATGAGTCGGTTGAGACGGTGAGTCTGCCACTGGAGAGCTACCAGCAGGAGCTGTCTGGTAACGATAGCATCAAGCGATCGGTTCGTCGCGAGATTGGCCAGGCTGAAGCGCGTATCCAGACAAACCTCGACAAAAACTAT
This sequence comes from Sedimenticolaceae bacterium, assembly GCA_050293225.1. Taxonomy (GTDB): domain Bacteria; phylum Pseudomonadota; class Gammaproteobacteria; order Chromatiales; family Chromatiaceae; genus Thiodiazotropha. The sequence goes on along the minus strand of JBNKMQ010000147.1, from coordinate 8,110 downwards.
ACCGAGTTACACGCAGAGCTCTTCGAAATAGTCTCCCGGGAAGAAGAGACGGCTATCGAAATGCATCGGGTCAAGATGGCGTCGTGGTTCTCTGCTTTCATCTCACTGGTGTTACTCGGCACGCTGCTCTACCTCCTGTTTGCTGTCGGCGGAGAGGGAAGAGAGTCACAGGGAATTTGGCAGTCTGAATTACGCGATCAGATGCAGCTTCAGAGTGAGAGGTTAGACCAGATAGAAGATCAGATGAGTTTGATCAGCGTTGCCGCACCGGAAGATTTTGCATCCGCCTCATTGCCACTGTCTCTCCTGGAGTGGTCGGCAAACCAGGGATCAAATTTCGGTTTCAATGAATTGCCCTTTGGGGATCAGCGTGCGCTCTGGCTGTCTGAGTTCGTGGAGCAACTCAAGCAGGCAGGTTTTAAAGGTGTAATAGAACTGCGTGCTCACTATGGCAACTTTTGCCTGAAGAAGACCGATGGGAATGCGCTGGTATTGGCGGATCCTGCGATGGCCGTTTCAGAATGCCTCTTCGCTACTGATGTGAAAGGTGGTGAGGCCTGGAGAAACGACCAGTCAGTCGCTTTTGCCAACTATCTCAACCTTGAACTCACCAGAAGCGGGGGAGAGGTGGAGATTCTTCTCTTCAGCAGTGGCTTCAATGATCCTGAGGTCCCACAGCCTCCGGTTTATGAGGTGAAGTCGGCCGGTGACTGGAACCAGATTGCCAGGCAAAACCAGCGCGTCTCGGTTAGCCTCTACTCAACCCCCTGAACCGCCGCGGGTAGACCTCGGCGGCCGATTTATGCATAGTCTTGTCAGGCCTTGGCAGACTAGCATCCATTGATCTCAATCCATGTCGAAACAGAAGATAGCCTTTATCAATCCGCCTTACGACTCCATCGAGGATGGCTATGAGTTCGTTAAGGTTATTACCAACAACTCCCCCTCCCTCGGTCTGCTCTATCTGGCTGCGGAGGTGCGGCAGCACGGGTATGAGCCGGAGATCATAGAGAGCAATATCATGAACCTCTCCGCCGATGGAGTGGTTGAAAGCGTGCTGCAGTCTGCGCCGGCTTATGTCGGTATTACCCTGTTTACTGTAGGTGTTGCCAACAGCGCCAGGATCGCCAAGCAGATCAAAGCATCTCTGCCCGATACCCAGATCATCATTGGTGGACCGCATGTCTCCTCGATGGGCAGGGAGACCATGGAGCGCTATCCTCAATTCGACTACGCCGTCTTGGGTGAAGGTGAGAAGACCCTCATTGATCTGCTCGCTGCGATTGAAAACGATACCTCGATGGATGAGGTCCCCGAACTGATCTATCGGGATGGGGCCTTCCTCAAACAGACCTGCGGGCGGGCGATCAACAGGGATCTCGACTATCTGCCGATGCCCGCCTGGGACCTGCTGCCAGATTTTCCCAATGCCTACAAACCGGCGATCTACGACTATCCACGAGGACCGGTGGCTACCATTGCCGCCTCCAGGGGCTGTCCTTTCCACTGCAAGTTCTGCGACACCTCAACCTTTGGTGATCGGGTGCGTTACTACTCGCCGAAGAAAGTGGTTGAGATGATGCAGTACCTCAAACAGAACTACGGTATCCGGCATGTGATGTTTGTGGATGATCTCTTCCTTGCCAGCCGCAGGCGGGCGTCGGAGTTCTCCCAGCGCCTGATAGATCTGAAGCTGAATATGACCTGGTCCTGTACCTCAAGGGTCGACACGGTACACGCGGATGTACTTGCCCTGATGAAACAGGCTGGCTGTTGGGAGATCAGTTTCGGTCTGGAGAGTGGCTCACAAGAGATGCTTGAGAAGATGGTCAAGTCGGCAAAGATCAAGGACTCGAAGCATGCCCTTAAATTGACCGCCGAAGCCGGCATTCGCAGCAAAGGCCTGTTCATGCTGGGTTATCCGGGAGAGACCGTCGAGAGCATCGAAGAGACAAAGCAGTTTGTACGCGACATTCCGATGACGATCATGAACCTGACCAAGTTCACCCCCTATCCCGGCTCGCCTATCTACCACGAACTCTATGGCACCAACATCCGCGATGATCATTGGGATAAGATGAACGGTATGAATTTCCTCTGGTCGCCAGAGGGAATCACTATTGAAGAGCTGGACAAGCACTACAGGAATATTCTGGAGTCCTTCTATCGTCGACCTGCAATCCTTCATCACTATCTTGGGCTGACAGTGCGTAATCCACAGCATCTGGCTCGCCTGCTGAAATTTGCCCTGCTCTATTTAAAAAGTCGCCTTAGGGGAAGCAAAGATAAGCGGGAGCATGCTGGCAGCTTGGTAGATTGATCTAATAGAAGATTAATCGGAAAGCGGCAAAAGGCATCAATAACCGTAATTGGAAAAGTGGTGCTCGAAGGTTCGGCTTCCCTCCAGCAGCATCTCCTCAAACGCATTGGATGGGACCGGCGGGCTGTAGAGATAGCCTTGTCCCTCTTCACACCCCATCTTTTGTAACAGCGTCTGTTGCGCCAGGGTCTCAACCCCTTCGGCGACGATGGATAGGGCGAGGTTTTTACCCAGTGAGATGATCGCCTGGGTGATGGCGATGGCGTCGCTGTCGTGGGGTAGATCCCGGATGAAGGAGCGGTCGATCTTCAGTTTGTCGATCGGTAGCTGCTTGAGATAGGAGAGGGAGGAGTAGCCGGTGCCGAAGTCATCGATGGCAATGCTGACTCCCAGCTTCTTGAATACATTGAGAACCGGGACAGACTGCTGCATCTGTCCCATGAAGATACCCTCTGTCACCTCGAGCTGAAGCAACTCAGGCGGGCAGTTGGATTCCCCTATGATCTGTTCAAAGCGCAGGATCAGATCGGTCTGCATGATCTGGCGCACTGAGAGGTTGATCGCCATTCGGCCTTGGAACAATCCCTGGCGATGTAGATAGTAGGTCTGGTCACAGGCCTCTTTCAGGACCCAGTGGCCGATTTCGTGGATCAGCCCAGACTCCTCCGCCAGAGGGATAAAGCGGGCGGGCGGGATGATGCCGAGGCGGGGGTGGTGCCAGCGGAGGACCGCTTCCGCTCCGGTCATCTCTCCGGTCTGCAGAGATATCTGGGGTTGGTAGTAGAGCAGCAGTTCATCTTTCTCTATGGCGGTGCGTAGCTCTGTCTCCAGCAGCAGGCGTTCGAATGCAGTGCGTGTCAGTTCGGAGGTGTAGTAGCGATAGTTATTCCGTCCCTGCTCCTTTGCCTGATACATCGCGGCATCGGCATTCTTGGTCAGATCGGCTACGGTCAGGCCGTCGTCGGGGTAGATACTGATACCAATACTGGTAGTGATGTGCAGCTCTCTACCCGCAATCTGGTATGGGGTTTTGAAACTCTCCTGTATCTTTGCGGCGACCACCGCAGCCTGACTGGGATCTTCCAGGTTTTCCACCAGGATAGTGAACTCATCACCCCCCAGGCGGGCGGCGGTATCTTCATCGCGTAAAATGGACTGGAGTCTTTTTGCGACCTCTTTCAGGAGCTCGTCACCCATGGTGTGGCCCAGGGTGTCGTTGATGTTTTTAAAGCGATCAAGATCGAGAAAGAGTACCGCCAGTTGCTGGTGTTGACGTTTCGACTGCGAGATGGCGTGTTGCAGCCGATCCTCGAAAAGCAGTCTGTTGGGAAGATTGGTAAGAGAGTCGTGGTGGGCCAGATGCTCCAGTTTGGTCTGCGACTGCTTGATGCTGGAGATGTCGGAGAAGACACCGACATAGTTACTGAGCTGTCCCTGGTCGTCCCGAGCGCAGCTGATGGTGACCCAGGCAGGATAGATCTCTCCACTGGCCCGCTGGCTCCAGATCTCTCCGCGCCAGAATCCGGCTTTTTGGATGGATTTGAGTTGCACACGGAAGAAGTCGGATGGGTGCTGATCCGATGTGATCAGATCTATGTGTTGTCCCAACGCCTCGCTGGATGAGTAGCCGGTGATTTTGCAGAACGCCGGGTTCACGGAGGTGATAATCCCATTGATGTCGGTGATGACAATGGCCTCCATGGTGTGTTCTATGATCTGTACTGCCTGCTGTAGCTGTGCTTCGGACTCCTTGCGCTGGGTGATGTCGGTGAAGGCGAGTAAGGTCGCTGGTTTGCCCTCGTGTTCAGCGCTGCTGAGATAGATCTCGACCTGAATGATGCTGGCGTCGGCACGTCTCAGACGAGTTTCCAAAGGTATGCTGTCAGACTGGTCAATCTGTTGCAGACCGGCTTCGAACTGGCTCATGGTCTCTGCAAGAAAAATCTTATTGATCGGCTGACCGATGAGTGTGTCGCTTCCCTGAGGTTGAAGGGATTGTCGTGCGGCTTTATTGAGAAAGACGATTTCTTCGTGTTGTAGCAGCAGGATCGGGATAGGAGAGTTCTCCACCAATTGGCGATAGCGGTTTTCACTCCGTTTCAGTGCGAGTTTGGTCTCTTCCGCCTCCTGCCGCAGGTTGGCCTCATTAAGCTCCCGTTCTATAGCCGGGACCAGGCGGGAGAGGTTGTTGAAGTTGATGAAGTCGTTGGCGCCCAGTTTGAGTAGCGCAACCACCTTCTCCTCGCCGATATGTTCAGAAACCAGTATTAAGGGGATATTCAGCTCGGTTTCACGGACGATCTTCAAGGCCTCCTGAGGAGTAATGTTTGCCAGGTGAGTGTTGGAGATGATCAGATCCCACTCTCCCTTAGGCAGCATCTCACGCAACTCGCCGGGGGTTGTTACTCGATAGGGCTCCACCTCGAGCTCGCCGCGGCGTAGCGTTCGCTGTAGAAATTGATATTCGCTTTCAGAATCCTCGATAAAGAGAATCCTTAGTTTTCCTGGCATTACTGTTCCTGTTGCGCTTGCAATGGATGGTGATCCTTCAGCTCTCCTTGCTGGTGATCGGTGTGACGCAAGGCAGTTCCAACAACATGATGATAAAGTGGTTTTGAATAGTTTATTCCTAACGGAAAGTATAACCAGAATACACATAACGTGTAGGTCACATATGTTAGGATAAACTTAATGCTGGGTTACGTGTCTCGCTTTTTTAGTGATCCATGTGGGATTTTTGGATGGGTTCAGGAAAAAAACACCTAAATAATTAGGGCAATACGACAAAAATGGTGTCGGTATTCCGGAAGCCTATCTCTGAGCTGTAAGTCACGCTTGCTGCGGGAATCCAGTATCTGCTGATGAGTGGTAGGCGTGGTTCTGTTCTGGGCTGTTTTTTCCCGTATTTTGAGCTGTGCACTGAAATCAGCATTCTAAGTTTATATTTTGCCCGGGGCGTCTCAGCTCCTTTTTATCATGTTTGAAGCCAGGCGATAGGTCGCTCGAATCAGGCTTTGACACAGATAGATAGACGTTAATCCAGGATTCCTGCAGTTTAAAATCTCGGCGAGTCGGGAGTTGAATTAGCGCTTGCTTATCGAGCTTGATTTTAAAATGCCACCTAGGCAACCTGCCATAGACGCCGCGCAGAGGGCGCAAATCATCAACTGGAGGAGTTATGAAAAAGATAATTACCGCTGCCATTCTAATGATCGCTACGGCCGGTAGTGAGCTGTTTGCAATGCCGCACTATGGTTACACCCAGCCCAATCAGAGAGCGACGCAAACACAGGAGGTGGGTCCTGGTCAGATCCTTAGGCAGGGGATGACCAAGCTTTTAAAATTCATGCGCCAAGAGCAGCGCCCCAGCCAGCAGCAGATCGCGATGTTTGTAGAGAAGGAGATCGCACCCTACTTCGATTTTGACTATATGACTCAGTGGGTGGCTGGACCTGTGAATCGCTATATGACCGATCAGGAGCGGGTCGAGATGGCTAACAACGTCAAGTCCATGCTGCTGGGAACCCTGACTAAACGCCTCACCGACTATGATAATCAGGATGTCAGGTTCTATCGTCCCCGCCGGGCCGGACAGAACGAGGTCAAGGTGAGAATAGGGATCCTCCAGGCCGGCGGCTATCCGGCGAATGTGGATTTCCGCTTCTATCATGGTGCCGAGGGTTGGAAGGTGTTTGACGTGTCGGCCAATGGAAGTAGTGCGCTGACCTACTATCGTCAACATTTCTCTCGTCAATTCAGGCAGCGGGCTCAACAAGGAGGCTATCGCAGATAGCTGCTGTGTCTGTCAGTGATCTTTGAAAGAGCTGTAACTAGTGGTTGAGATAGCAGAGCACTGACTGTGTCACAGAATGAGAACCCCAAAGAGGAAGGCAAGCAACTCGGTTATCAAGGTCTCGGGCGATGGATGATCTATCTCTCCTGGGTCCTGTTGCTTGCCTTGCTAAGCCTCCTCTTCTCCCAGTGGGTGCAGAGGGAGCAGAACCCAAATCGCCAGGTAGTTCTGACGACGCAACAGGCGGGCGGGGGCGAGATAGTGCTGAGACGGAATCGTGCCGGTCACTATCGAGTTCCCGGGAGCATCAATGGGATTGATGTCGACTTTATGCTCGACACTGGCGCGACCTACGTGGCGGTTTCCCAATCCCTGGCGGAGCGGGCCGGTATGCAACGATTGGCAAGAACCCAAAGCATCACGGCAAACGGAACAGTGACCAGTTGGTTGAGCAGGATTGATGAAGTGGCTCTGGGGTCGATATCGATGCGGGATGTCAGGGCGGTGATCCTGCCCTCTATGCAGAACAACGAGGTGTTGTTGGGGATGAGCTTCCTGCGTCACCTAAAGCTAGAACAGCAGGGTGATAGATTAACGTTATCGCTTCCCTGAGAGCGTGTTGCGGAGTGGTGTACTGCCGAATATATCGGCAGTACGTACGCGATCAGAATCAGCCGATCTTGTCTTTCAGTGCCTTGAGTGCAGTCACTTTAACCACAGTCTTCGCTGGCTTGGCAGCGATCTTGATGGCTTCGCCGGTGGCTGGGTTACGTCCCATGCGGGCTTTGGTTCTGGGTTTGATTACCCGGCGAATCTTGATGCCGCAGTCAGGTACAGAGAATTCACCAGAGCCACGCTTTTGAACATGACGGGTGATCAGGCTGCTCATGGAAGAGAAGACAGCTGCAACATCTTTACGGGATAGGCCGGTGTCTTCAGCGATAGTGGTGAGAATTTGGGTCTTGGTCTGTTTTTCAGTGATCGATTTGAGACGGGGTGCAGCAGCAACCTTTTTTGCGGCTACTTTTTTCTTGGCTGCTTTTTTAGCAGTCTTTTTAGCGGTTTTTCTGACGGCCATATGGTTATGCTCCTTAAATAGAGGTGTTTGATATCCGCGCTAAAAATAACACATAATCTGAATAGTTAAAGAGTAAAAACGCAATATTTACTGTTTTTTTCGCATTAAATCGTTCATTCAGCTTATTTTGCTGACTTGTTTATGTGGTTTGCGATGCAAATAGCTGGAGTTAACTAATCGAAGATGCTGGCCAGTGTTGGGGCAGATGATAGTCAATGCGAGCCGTGTCAGACACAATCCAACAAATTCTTTATTGAGAAAAGGAGTGAATATGAAACGTTTGGCTTTGACATTGTGCTTGATCTTCTCTGTTTTTAGCAGCCACGCATTCGAGATGGCAGGGGTGAAGCTTGAGGATAAGGTTACTATCGAAGGTGTGGAATCGCCGCTACTTCTGAATGGTTCGGGCATCCGTAAAAAACTCTTTTTTAAAATCTATTTGGGTTCACTCTATCTCCCTGCGCTTGAATCAGAGGCGCAGAAGATCATCAATAGTGATGAGCCGGTTCGTGTGCAGATGGATATGCTCTACTCCGAGGTGGAGAAAAAGAAGTTGGTCGATGCATGGAATGAGGGCTTTGCTGCCAATCTTTCCAGTGGCGAGTTGAATGCGCTGTCTGAATCCATTCAACAGTTTAATGGGATGTTCGATACCCTGGTAGAAGGGGATAGGGTTGAGATGGACTATGTTCCAGAGAAGGGAGTTAAAGTCACAATCAATGGCGCAGTAAAGGGCACCGTTGCCGGATCGGAATTTCGTAAGGCGCTGTTAAGTATATGGCTGGGCGAGAATCCCGTGACTGATAGTCTGAAAAAGGCGATGCTCGGAAAATAGCAGGCTTCAGGCAGAGGCTTGGGGTCAGACCGTTATACAGACCCCGCCGCGTCGTTCATCACCGATACCGCTAAAGTCGCCTTT
>JBNKMQ010000146.1:0-7807 GCA_050293225.1 Sedimenticolaceae bacterium | reverse complement strand
AAGGGGCAGATTCGAACTGCCGACCCCAGCATTATGAGTGCTGTGCTCTAACCAACTGAGCTACCTTGCCAAAAGCTGTATTGAAGGGCGGGAAATATACTGTCGCTATCGTTAAGTGTCAATATCAGACATTGAATCGGAAGTGGATGACATCCCCATCCTGCACAATATACTCCTTACCTTCCGATCTGAGCTTGCCCGCTTCCCTCGCCCCCTGCTCACCACGACAGGCGACGAAATCGTCATAACTGACCACCTCGGCGCGGATAAAACCGCGTTCGAAGTCGGTGTGGATCACCCCCGCCGCTTGCGGGGCAGTGGCATTCTGAGGGATAGTCCAGGCCCGTACCTCTTTCTCACCCGCGGTAAAGTAGGTCTCCAGCCCCAGAAGCTTGTAGCCGGCGCGTACGACACGATTGAGGCCAGGCTCGTCCAGACCCATATCCGCAAGGAATTCGGCCCGCTCATCCTCTTCCAGCTCGACGATCTCGGCCTCGATGGCGGCGCAGACCGGCACCACCTCGGCACCCTCCTCGGCGGCCATCTTTTCAAGTGAATCGAGCAGTGGATTCGATTCGAAGCCATCCTCAGAGACGTTGGCAATATAGAGTACCGGCTTGATCGTCAGCAGGAAGAGATCCCGCAGTTCCAGCAACTCCTCCTCGTCCAGCCCCATACGGCGTACCGGCATCCCCTCGTTGAGCTGGCCTCTGACCCGCTCCAGTAGCGCCTTTCTCGCCAGGGCCTTCTTATCGCCGGTCTTGGTCTGTCGCTCGGTCTTGGCCAGGCCCTTCTCCACTGATTCCAGATCTGCCAGGGCCAGCTCGGTATTGATCACCTCCACATCCGCCGTGGGATCGACCTTGCCGGCGACGTGGATCACATCCTCGCTTTCAAAACAGCGCACCACCTGGGCGATGGCATCGGTCTCGCGGATATTGGCGAGAAACTTGTTACCCAGCCCCTCGCCCTTGGAGGCGCCAGCCACCAGTCCGGCGATATCGACAAACTGCATGGTGGTAGGGATCACCGCCTGGGGTTTAATGATATCCGCAATCACATCCATGCGGGAATCAGGCAGGGGAACCATCCCCACATTGGGGTCAATGGTGCAGAAGGGGTAGTTTTCCGCAGCGATAGTCGCCCGGGTGAGCGCGTTGAACAGCGTGGATTTACCCACATTGGGCAGACCGACGATACCACATTTAAAACCCATGACAGGCACCCCTGAGGAAAAAGGGCAAAGGATACCGGAAAGCACTGCGGTTGTGCACTCTTTCCTTGGTCAAAGAGACGGAAAGAGGACTGGCCGGGGATCCGCCCAACCCGCTCTCTCCCTTCGCGACAGCCAGGCGCTAGAGAATCGAGAAGAGCTTCTCGAAATTGGCGATGTTGAGGACATCCTTGACCGCATCATTTCCGTTCAAGAGGACCACGGAATCACCCTTTTTATTGTGCTCACGCAATTGCAGCAACATGCCCAGAGCCGAACTATCCATATATTCTGCAGCTTTCAGATCCACCACGAAGCACTTTTCGCCTTTGCTGTAACTTTTATAGACCTGCACAAAGTCCTGATGGGTGGAGAAGTCGAATCTTCCTGAGACCTTGATGGTTACCGTCTTTTCATCATCGGAAATGGAACTGGTTATTGACATAGAGTGACTCCAAATCTCATCTTTTCCTGGATTATTGATAACAGGCCCTAGGCCTCTTTTTCTGTGTATAACGTTATAAGTTCGTCCGCCAGCCTCTGGAACTCCTTGGCTGAATGACAGTTGGGTTTGAACTCAAAAATCGTCCGCCCGATACCGCTGCAGGTCTCGAAAGCGGCGCCCTCTTGAATACGGGTCTGCAGACAGAGATCGGCAAAGTGCTTATCCAGCTTTTGTAACAGCTCTTTGGTCTCCTTGGCCCGGGGTAGAAAGCGGTTGAGCAGAATCCGGCTTTTTACCGGATGCTCTAGATGACTTGAGAGACGCTTTAACAGCAGCAAGGTTTTCAACGCCCCATTGAGACTTGCAGGATCGCTGGTAACAGGAATCAACAACTCATCAGAAGCAAAGATGGCGTTCATCATCAGTAAGGGGCTGGCAGAGGGGGTATCGTAGAGGACGAAGGCCTGCTCTCCCAGTTGACCTTCAGTCGCCTGCTTCAGCAGCTGAATACGAGCCGCACCCTTGGCCTGATCCGCCTCCATCTCGCTCAAGCCACCACCGGCGGGAATCAGGCTGAGCAGATCCCGCACCGCCATCTTTACTGATCCCAGCGTAGTGCCATTCAACATCACCCGGTCTATGCCCTTGGCCGGCGCACGAAAGATCCCCAGATCACTGGCCAATTTGCCATTCGGATCCAAATCGACCACAGTCACCCGCTGCCCGGCCAGTGCCAGAGCATGCCCCAAGCTCGCTGCGATGGTGGTTTTACCCACCCCAGCCGCTTGATTGATGACTGCGATACGATGCATAGCAAACCTGTTTTGAGATATCGCCTATATTCGGCTATATCTGTTTGATTCATTTTCCCGAGGTCGAAGCACTCTTCTGACGTCAGGCAACACAAGCTCTCCAGACAGACCCGGTTATCAAGACTAACGGCGCAGAAAGTGGATTCTTGAGTAGAGAGAACAGTCAAGAACACCCTATTTCTCTGACAAATCGCCCAATTTCACCGCAAAAAACCCCAAATCTTGCCCTCTTATTCACACCCAAGAGGTATTTCCTCGGGTACACTATTAATGAGTATTGCGATAGATTTAAATCCATGAGAATCACAGTTTTTCTATTCACCCTGTTACTGGGTCTTCTGCCAACGGCCGGTGCTGTCACCTTTGATCTCCCTGCACCAGGGGATGATGTGGTGGGCAAGACATTTACCCTCACCACACGCTGGGAGGAGACCTTCTCAGATATTGCTCGGGTCTACGATATCGGCTATCGGCAGATGGTCGCCGCCAACCCTGAGGTGGATGCCTGGTTGCCCGGTGAAGGAACCACGGTCGTAATCCCACAACAGTACATTCTGCCCCCAGGCCCTAGAGAAGGCATCGTCATCAACCTGGCAGAGCTTCGACTCTTCTATTTTCCCAAAGACGAACCGGTAGTGGTCACCTACCCCATCGGCATCGGCAGAGAGGGATGGAGCACACCCACCGGCCAGACCTACGTAACCGGCAAGAAGGAGGGACCGAGCTGGACCGTACCCGAATCCATCCTGAAAGAGCATGAGGAGGATGGTGATCCACTGCCTCCCATCATCCCACCGGGACCGAATAATCCCCTGGGCAGCCACGCCATCTATCTCGGCATGGCGGGTTATCTGTTACACGGCACCAACAAGCCCTATGGTGTCGGCATGCGGGTGAGTCATGGATGTATCCGCCTATATCCTGAGAACATTAAACAGTTCTTCAGTATGATCGACGCAGGCACCCCTGTACGCATCATCAACCAACCCTATAAGGCAGGCTGGTTGAATGGAGAGCTCTTTGTTCAGGTGCATCCACCGCTGATGGAGTATGTAGCGGCCAAAGGCAACAACTACACTGACCTGGTGAATGCGGTTGTCAGCAAGTTGGGTGAGGACAGACGCGTGCCCGACTGGTCTTTGCTGCATGAGTATGCCCAAAGCAAGACCGGCGTACCCATGCCCCTCTATCTCTGGGAAGGCGATGAGATAGCCAAACAGGACGAGCCTTAGAGTAGGCTACAGCTGACAAACCTCTGAGCAATAAAAAACCCCGGTACCTTTCGGCACCGGGGTCTCTACTCCCCGCAGGGAGATAACCGTAAGACGGTTCTTATTTAGCCATTGCCTTCTCAGACATGCGGCCACACTTCTCGCTACATGCATCAGCAGCATCGCTGGCGGAGTTAGCGGCCTTCATAGCGGCATCAGCGGTACCCTGAGCGGTAGCAGCGTCCAGTTGAGCCTCTTTAGCGGCTTTCATAGCAGCGTCAGCGGCAGCCTGAGCGTTGGCAACGTCAGCTTCCATTTTACTCATGTCTGTACTAGCACAACCTGCGAGCAGGCCCAGACCCAAAACCATAGCGGCAGTTTTCATCATGGTGGTTTTCATAGTTTACTCTCGATCTCTCTAAAATTATTTTCCATTGTTAGACAGATGCTTGGCATCTGGCACAAGCTTGAGCTAAAACAAACTCAAATTCAATCCCGAGTTTGTGATATTAGGACGCTTTTTGCAATGAATCCTGCATAAAATGGGGACAGGTTACTCGATTTTAGCTGTTCCTACGCCTCGACGATCACTAGCGGCTTTCACCTCGCCGGTTTTTTTATTCCATAGCAACGCCTGCATATTGCCATAATAGTGCTTCATCGGTTTTAAAACATGCCCCATCGCCTTCAGCTCTTGTTGTTGTTTTTTATCGAAGGTATCAGGTTCGAACACCACTTCATTCGGAAGATATTGGTGGTGAAAACGCGGCCGTTCCACCCAAGCCTTGGGGCCCTTGCCGTCAGCCATTTCCAGCACCCCCAGCAACACCATTGTGATGATTTGGCTTCCGCCTGGGGTACCTAATACGGCAAGCTGTTGTTCGCTTTCAACAAAGGTGGGGGACATACTTGAGAGCATGCGTTTACCACCCTCGATGGCATTCGCCTCTGCCCCCACGAGACCATAGACATTGGGCACACCGGGACTGGCAGAGAAATCATCCATCTCATCATTCAACAGGACACCGGTACCCGGCACGATAAAACCTGAGCCGAAGGGGTAGTTGATGCTCAATGTAGCTGCAACTCGATTCCCTTCCCGATCCAGAATGGAGAAGTGGGTCGTATCCTTCCCCTCTGAATGCTTTCCATTGCCAAGACTCTGACTGGCCTTGTCCATCTGAATATCTCGTGCCAGTCCGGCTGCATACCAGGGGTGGATCAAGGCCTCTACCGGTATATCCACATAGTCGGGATCGCCAAGATAGTCCGCCCTGTCCCGATAGGCACGACGCATGGCCTCGATAATGACATGGGTCTTTTGCGGCTCCTGCAGGCTTGGCAGGTTGAAGCCCTGCAGAATATTCAACATGGTGACCAGAGCAATACCACCAGAGGAAGGCGGGGACGCACTGGTGATTGTCAAACCCATGTATTCGCCTTTGACCGGCGCCCGCTCGACTACCCGGTAGCTTTCCAGATCTTTCAGACTCCAGATACCACCCGCACTATTGACACCGTCTACCAATAGTTTGGCCAATTCGCCTCTATAGAAGCCATCTGCGCCGGATTCGGCTAGATACTTCAGGGTCCTTGCCAGATCAGGTTGACGGATCAAGGTCCCTTCAATCGGCACCTCTCCTTGCTTCAGCAGGATAGCCGCACTTTCAGGCCAAGACCTCAAGACATCCTTTCGCCAACCGGCCATGAGAAAATAGCGGCTATCTGTAGCAAAACCTCTCTCGGCAATTCGAATCGCCGGTGCCAAGACATCGCTCAGGGGAAGTCGGCCGTACTTCTCTGAGATATGCGCCAATGCGGCAGGCTCTCCGGGAATTCCAGCCGCCAGGGGACCATCGATAGAGAGACGGGGGATCACCTTACCCTGATCATCCAGATAGAGATCCCGATGGGCGGCCAGGGGGGCCCGCTCCCGACCATCCACCATGGTCTCGAAACCGTCACTGGCGCGATGCAGCAGCCAGAAACCGCCACCACCCAGGCCAGAGCTATAGGGTTCGACCACTGCCAGTACGGCACTGACTGCTACTGCCGCATCGAAGGCGTTTCCACCCTGACGCAGGATTTCATGCCCCGCCTTGGTGGCTAAGGGATGGGCAGTGGCGATAGCGGCCGCATTCGGTTTTTCCGCCGCTGCGCAGGAGAAGATGAAAAGAAAGGCACAAAAAAGGCCCCACAAGGGAGCCTTTTTCAGGGGGCGCAGGTTCATAGCAATCTTACTAGCTTTCACCAGTGATGCGCTGATACTTCGCGTAGAGTTCGTCATGAGTCTCCTCATGTTCTGGATCCTTGGGGATACAGTCCACAGGACAGACCTCGACACACTGCTGGGTGTCGTAGTGGCCGACACACTCGGTACAGAGATCGGGGTCGATCTCATAGATCTCATCTCCCTGACTAATCGCGCCATTGGGACACTCGGGTTCACATACATCACAATTAATGCATTCATCAGTGATGATCAATGCCATCTCGCTTCTCCTGGATTTTGCTCGTTTTAAACTTCAGTTGTAACGTTCACTCAATGCCGCCTGCACCATGGGATGCACAAACTCCGATACATCACCTTTCAAGGCGGATATTTCACGTACCAATCCCGACGAGATGTACGCGAACTGCTCAGCCGGTGTCAGGAACATTGTTTCGACATCTGGCGCCAGCTTTCGGTTCATACCGGCAAGTTGGAACTCATATTCGAAATCAGACACCGCCCGCAAGCCACGAAGTATAACGTCAGCCTGCTTCTGCTGCACGAATTCTACCAGCAGATTATCGAAAGCGCAGATTTCGACATTATCGATCCCTTTCAGGACCGTCTCTGCCAGCGCCAAACGCTGATCCAGCTGGAATGCAGGATTCTTCCCGGTATTCATGGCGACTGCCACAATCACCCGCTCAAACAATCTCGCAGCACGCCTGACCAGGTCACTATGGCCGTTGGTGATGGGATCGAATGTTCCTGGATAGACAGCAGTAATCATCTTGAGACACTGGCAAAGAGAATAATAATATCAGAAAAGATGGCGCTAAATGATAATTATCAGCCTGGCAGGGGCGCATGAGCCAATCCATAGCGCACCTGACCGGTGCTCTTCTCCTTTATCAGCTCCCACCCCTCCGGCAAGCTGGGGAACTCTCTCGATATATCCTCCTCCAGGTAGATCCTCGCACCATCCGCCAGCCACCCCATGGTCAGGCGATGGCAGATCGGCTCTAACAGATTATTGTCGAAAGGGGGATCGAGAAATACCACATCGAATGGGGTTGGCGGCTGCTCGAGAAACTGCAGGGCGTCTGCACGCACTACCCTGAGCTGATCCAGGGAGAGCGTCGTTTTGTTCTCTCCCAGCTGCCTTACCACGGAACCGGCAGAATCGACCAACACCACCTTTCCAGCACCTCGGGAGGCGGCCTCTATGCCCAGCGCCCCGCTGCCGGCAAAGAGATCCAGGCATCTTGCTCCTTGGATAACCGGCTGCAGCCAGTTGAACAGGGTCTCCCGGATCCGATCCCCGGTAGGACGCAGCCCGGGCATCTCGGCAAAGGGCAGCTTACGTCCCCGGTGTATACCCCCAATGATACGGACTTGGGATTCTGAGGAGTTGGATTTCAAATGCTACGGCCTCTGGCTGGTACTCAACAGGGGAATCTTACAGATCCTATCCTATCTTTACTGCTGCTTCATACCCACCTGTGCCAGAGGTTTGTCAAAACGGCCGACGCGGACAGTGACCAGCCGCTTCGGATCGATGCGTCGCTTGAAAGCATCCTGTATCTGTTCTGCCGTCACAGCTTCCACCCTTTCAGTGAATCGGTCTAGATAGTCCAGCGGCAGGTCATAGAAACCGATCACCGAGAGATACTGCACGATCTTGCTGTTGGAGGCGATGCGCAGGGGGAATCCACCGGTGATGTTCTGCTTGGCAGCCTTCAACTCATCTTCACTTGGTCCCTGCTGGATGAATCGCGTCAGGGTCTCGGTGAGAACCTGCAAGGCCTCATCCGCCTGCTCGTTCTTGGTCTGCAGGCCCAACTGGAAGATTCCCGGCTGACGCATAGGGAGAAAATAGCTGTAGACGCTGTAACTCAGACCTCGTTTCTCTCT
>JBNKMQ010000145.1:0-9041 GCA_050293225.1 Sedimenticolaceae bacterium | reverse complement strand
ACCAACTCTGAAATGGATGAATTAATCAAGCTGGTAAAAGTTGGCACAAAGATTGAGATCGAATGGTAGAAATGTAACAATCGCCCGGACTGGAATCTTGACCGCAGAACCGCCAAATAGAGGCAAAAAATGCCAATACAGTCTGGCTGGAGAGAGTGCGGCGTTGTTACATTGATAAACTCTTCTCTCTAGTATTGATTCACAGAACCTCATTGACACACTGAAGGAAATAATGATGGATGCAACCAATCCCTATGACACACCGAAAGCTGAAATTCTGAATGAGACAGATGAGTACGGCACAATCAAGATTTTTTCAGCAAAGGGGCGTATAGGTCGCTTGCGCTATATCGCTTATACCATTGGCATCACAATGCTCTTCTATATAGCAATGGTGCTCCTCATAGGATTGATCTCAGCCATCGGATCGGCGGAGACGATGGGGTTAATGATATTGCCTATAGTCTCAGTTGGAGTTTTGGCGCTATTCGTCATCAACATTCTATTGACGATTCAGCGTTGCCACGACTTTAACGTATCCGGCTGGTTGACTTTGATTCTGCTGGTTCCTCTCTTGCCCCTCGCCTTCTGGTTTGTGCCAGGCACTGTGGGATCCAACAGATTCGGTCTTCAACCGCCGCCTAATAAAGGCGTCGCGTTGATCTTTGTAGGTATCATCGTATTGATTGTTGTAGTTGGTATCCTGGCTGCCATCGCAATCCCCGCCTACCAGGATTATCTTACTAGGGCTGCTGCGGGATGACGAGAACCCTGGATTAGTCTTAAGCCAGGATTTTGCTGACTAGAGAGATTCCACGTAGAGAAAAATGTCACTTACTTGGGGACACTCAGATTAATCCGAAATTCCGGCACAGAACCTGTGCCGGACAATAACACCCAGTGCATTGAACGACTGAAAATCGGCCCGATGGGTATTTACCGGATCCCGGCATTCGCCGGGATGACGATATGTGCATTAATCAGGACCTACGTAAGTGCCATTCTAATCAAACATTGTTGGATAGTATTTTGTTGGAACATCAGTGAAGAGCTTATATTTATCGATTTTAATTATTGTATTTCTCTCTGGCTGTGATTTAGATGAGGCGCATGCCATCAAAGATAATGCCAGCGATAAAAGGGTATGGGTTTTTATCCAATTCAATATCCCATTAAAAAACAATAAGTTGGAAGATTACTACTATTATGGAAAAATCAGTCAACCGCTATATGAAAGAATCAGGTCAAATCAAATTAAAAGCGGCTTTATTCTTCTTGATGACGTCAAGTATTGGGGTAGAGATGACATAATCTATGACTATGCCGATGGTGAGAATGAAGGCGAAATAGTATTTCGCATCGAAGACATCAGAAAGATGGAGTTGGTTAACAAGAGACCCATTGCCGGCAAGGGTCGCGAGCAATTTGAGGCAAATGAAACAGTTGCTGATAAAAAGATCAAAAATTTTCCTAATTGAATACAGACACAAAGGATCAGCCCTACAGATCAGGCCATGAACCTCGGGGCTTTTATAGTTTTCTCATCTCCCAGATTCTTGGCGCCATCCATATCAAGCGTCACAACCTCATCATCACCTATCTGCTGTTGCAGTAGCCAAACCGAAAACACAGTGCCTTCGTTAGGCTGTGATTCGACGCTGATGTTGCCGCCGTACTTTCTTACCAGACCGTAACTGATGGATAACCCGAGCCCCGTACCCTCTGCTTGTTGCATGTGTGAGAAAAAAGGATTGAAGATCTTATCCATGATCTCCTCCTCCATGCCGATACCATTGTCCCGCACATGGACAACTACGCCCTTGTCTGCCCAGTCGGCGGTTTCCACCTGAATACGCCCCCCTTTCTCTTTCAGCGCATGTACTGCATTCACCACCAGATTGACCAACACTTGCTGCAGTTCATTGGGATTGATGGAGACAGGCTGGGTTGCCGCCAGATTCAGTACCAGCTCAAAACGTTTGTTTTTCTGTAGATGCCGAACCAAAGCCAATGTGTTCTGCGCCACTTCGTTGATATCGACCATCGATACCCCGTCACTGATCTGATCCTGTCTGGCGTAGTCGAGAAGATTATTGATGATCTCCTTAATTCGGAATGCCTGTTCGATAATCAGATCGATCTCATGTCGGACCGGGTTGGCCTGCTCTCCCAGTTCGTCGACAAGGATATCGAGATTGCCGATGATGACCGCGGTGGGGTTATTGATCTCATGCGCGACGCCGGCAGTCAGCTCACCCAGGGCGGCGAGTTTGTCTGCAGCAACCAACTGGGCCCGGGTCTCTCTCAAGACCTGAATGGTACTGATCAGTTTTTCATTCTTCAGTTTCAGCTCAAGCGTTCGTGCCTCGACCTTATCCTCCAGCTGATCCGCCCACTCCTGAATCTGCTCGTTTCTTTTTCGCAGCAGCTCAAGCAGCAGATCGAGCTCTCTGGCAAGCACGCCGATCTCATCCTGGGAATTGATCTCTCCGATGCGCTTGTGGATACCCTCCCGGGTGGCGTGTACCACGTTGCTCATCATCTCCAGGGGGCGGAAGATCGACTTGGCGCCCCAGACCGAGAGGAGTCCGGAGACCAGCATCAGGGCGAAAAAAAAGAGTATCAGTACAATCAGTGCCTGCCATAGTTCATTTCTGAAAGGGGCCTCGAGAAAACCGGCATAGAGCATACCGACCCGTGCTCCATTCACATCGATGATCGGCTGATAGGATGAGATATACCAGTCGTTGACCACGAAGGCACGATCGATCCAACGCTCTCCATGGTCCAGCACCTGGGTTCTCACCTCATCAGAGACCCGGGTACCCAGGGCCCGCTCCCTCGGTTTTGCGGGGACATTGGTCGTGATACGGACATCATCCATAAACACCGTCACTGTACCCAGACTCCCTTCAGGTAAACTGCCTGCACCATAGACAAGGTCCCTGATGGCGTCGACGAAATCGAAGTTGCCGTTGAGTAAGACACCACCGTCCAACAAGGCGACAATATCGCCTCTTGAATCCCGTACCGGATAGATTGCGCGGATCATCATGCCGCGATCTTCAAATTCACGCCGGGTCGATCTGGCCCGGGGCGTATCGATCAATGGAAGCTTCATCTGTTTAGCAAGCCCTGGTGAGACCAGATCCAGCGCTTCTGCCGTGAGAATCTCTATGCCAACTTGCGGCGTTCCCTGCAGGGCAGCAAGCAGTGAGGGTGACGGCAGACTCTTTATTTCCGAAGTGAAATAGCGATCCCCGTTTTTATTCAGGAGATGGAGATAGGTAAAACCGATCTTCTCTTTGTGACTCGACAACTGCCGTTGCAAGGCGATATCGCTATGGGATTCCAGCGCGGTATAGAAGCCGTGGGACTCCGCCAGATTGGATAGATCCTTGAGATAGTCCTCACGAATTCTTTTGAAGTTATCGTCCGCCACCGCCAGGTCGGTATTGACCTTGATCAGCAGTTGCTCATAACTGAAGTTGGCCCCCCAGACGACAGCAAACAACAGAAAGATCGGCATGATCAGGAGAATGGGAAACAGCACCAGCACCAACAGCTTATAGCGCAGTGATGTCTTAATCATCTGCGCCAGACTCTTTCCCTTGGTTTGCATCAAGCCTGACCCGTTCTATCCAGACTCATCCAAATCCCAGGCCTGGGCCTTGCGCTCCAGGGTTTTGCGGGAGATGCCGAGTATTCTTGCTGCTGCCGATTTATTCCCCCCCTGTGCCCCGAGCACCTTGAGGATATGCTGTTTCTCGACAGCCTCAAGATTGAGGCTCTCCTCCGCCTCTGCTTCGGCTTTGTCATCGTTAGTGGTAGATGTCGCCACCAGACAGCTACCCGGTGACTTGTTCAGCAACAGACATCTCTCGATCACATTCTTCAATTCACGCACATTGCCCGGCCAGTCGTAGTGCATCAGCTGAGAAATCTCCTGCTCACCCAATGCCTTTGGCTGCACACCCAGATCACCAGACAACTGCTGTATAAAGTGGTTTGCCAGTAATGGAATATCCTCGACCCGATCCCGCAGCGCAGGAATGTTCAAGCAGATAACATTGAGACGGTAGTAGAGATCTTCACGAAACTCCCCTACCTTGACCCGTTCTGAGAGATTCTTGTTGGTTGCGGCAATGATGCGGACATCCACCGGGATCTCCCGATTGGAACCTACTGGTCTTATTGATCGCTCTTCAAGGGCACGCAATAGATGCGCCTGCATCGGCAGAGGCATCTCGCCAATCTCATCAAGAAACAGAGTGCCCTCCTCCGCATAGGTGAAGAGCCCTTCTCTTGACTGGTGGGCACCGGTAAAGGCGCCTTTAACATGACCAAAGAGTTCGCTCTCCAACAGCTCGGCAGAGACTGCGCTACAGTTAACCGGCACGAAACTCCCCGCCCTGCCGCTGAGTTCATGGATCGCTCTTGCCGCCAACTCCTTTCCGGTACCCGACTCGCCCTCCAGCAACACAGTGGAAGGCATGGGGGCTACCCGCTTGATAACGCCACAGAGATCCTGCATCAGATTGCACTGGCCAATGACGCCGGCGCTATCATAAAGCTGGTTCACCTGCCGGCGCAGGATAAAGTTCTCGCGCTGAATCTTTTGTCTCGCCAGGTAGCGCTCCACCGCCGCCATCATCTGCTCCATGCGGAAGGGTTTCATGATGAAGTCTTCCGCACCCACCCTGAGGGCTTCGATTGCCGTCTCCAGGTCGGCATGGGCGGTCATAAAGATAATGCCGGTATTACCACTCTGCTTCTGCAGGCGTTTGCCCCATTCAACGCCGTCTATCTCTCCCGGCATACGAATGTCGGTGATGATCAGATCGAAATGACACCGCTGTCTGAGCGCTTCTGCGGCATCGATACTCTCCGCCGCCTCTACCAGACCGAAGTATTTTGATAGGCCTCTCTGTAAAAAATTTCGAATTCCCGGTTCATCGTCCACCACCAGAACAGATGCCATTCTGATGGGATGTTCGCCGTTTCGATTCACTCCTCCTTCAGCTGATCTTGAAGTCAGCTCTTGTGCGCTGTTCGCCATATTCTTAATCTCTAATTTACCAAGGTTATCTTCTGTTTAACTGCGCTGATCTCCTGCATTGCTACGAATTGGGTCATTTTGTCTCACATATCGAACAGCTCTTGGTACAATTGACCCTGTCAGCGGACTATTCTCCTCCTTGTTGCATTATCGGGATCAAAGCGTCTGATCGTTCCTAAACCGCTGTAATACAGTCTCTATTCATAGTAGACAAATCGGTATCTATTTCTACTTTATGTAATTTGTGTGTTTTTTTGTATAGTGGCATCACAATTGCAAAAAGGACATTCGCATAACCCATATAAAGAAGGAAGCATCGATGAACCTAAAGAATTTCCGCCTTACAAGCCTGCTGATCCTCTCGTTTTTTATCGCTACAACCGGTCAGCTTTTCGCCGCCGACTCACCCGACAAAATTATCAAATTGGCCACCACAACGAGCACAGACAACTCTGGCCTGTTGGCTGAACTGCTGCCGAAATTTACCGAGTCCAGCGGTTATGAAGTTCACGTAATTGCCGTCGGTACCGGCAAAGCCCTGCGCATGGGCCGCGACGGTGACGTCGACGTGGTGCTGGTACACGCCCGCCAGGCAGAAGATAAATTTGTCGCCGAAGGCTATGGCGAGAAACGCTACGGTGTGATGTACAACGACTTCGTCATCGTTGGACCGAAGAGCGATCCGGCCGGAATCAAAACGGCCAAAACCGCTACAGAAGCGCTGGCCAGAATCGCTCAGAGCAAATCGATCTTCGTCTCCCGTGGCGATGACTCAGGCACCCACAAAAAAGAACGGAGTCTGTGGAAGGCCGCCAATACCGATCCCGCAGGCAACTGGTATCGCGAAGCGGGCCAGGGCATGGGTAAGGTACTGCAGATCGCCGCCGAGATGGATGCTTACACCCTGACTGACCGGGGTACCTGGCTCGCCTACCAGGCCAAGTCTCCTCTGCAGATCTCCTTTCAGGGCGATCCGCTACTGTTCAATCCCTACGGCATCATTGCAGTGAATCCGGCACGTCACCCCGACACCAACCACGCCGGTGCCAATGCGTTGATCAAGTGGTTCATCTCACCGGATGGACAGAAGATGATCGGCGACTTCCGTATCGGCAAGAACACCCTCTTCACCCCTTCAGCCGATGCCGGAGAGTTTGCTGCATTCAGTAAAAGCCATTAATGGAAGCACTCGGCGAGGCGACGATCAAGGCATTGGCGCTGCTGTTCAGCGGTAATGCCGAATTGTGGGAGATCATCGGGATCTCCTTTCGCGTCTCGCTGATCGCCATCCTGGTGGCCATCCCGCCGGCGCTGTTAACGGCCTTTGCCCTCGCCTATCTGCGTTTTCCCGGTCGCAGGTTGTTGATCTCGATTAACAGTACGCTGCTCTCTGTACCGGCGGTTGTGGTGGGATTGACACTCTATATTCTGTTATCGCGTCAAGGTCCCCTGGGTGAGTGGAAGCTGCTCTTCACACAAACCGCGATGGTATTGGGTCAGATCGTTCTCGCCTTTCCCATCCTCGCTGCGATGGGCCATGCTGCCCTGCAGGGAGTGGACAAACGAGCCTGGGAGACAGCGCGCACACTGGGGGCAGGCCCCATGCGCGCCTTTATGACACTCTTGCATGAGGCAAGGTTTGGACTCATGGCCGCCCTGCTTGCGGCATTCGGCCGTATAATCGCCGAGGTCGGTGCCTCGATGATGCTGGGTGGCAACATACTTCACTATACTCGTAATATCCCCACTGCCATTGCCCTGGAGACGAGTAAAGGGGAGTTTGCCCAGGGCATCGCCCTCGGCATCGTACTCTTGGCATTGGCCTTTACGCTGAATGCCCTGTTGCAGAATTTTCAGGGTCGAGGACAACCGGTCTGATGACAAGCAGCACACTACTCAAGGTGATCTCACTGAAGAAGCGTTTCGGCCGCAGAGAGGTTCTGCAGGATATCAGCCTGGAGATGACCCCTGGCTGTTGTATTCAGTTGGGTGGACCCAATGGCGCCGGCAAGACCACCCTGCTGAGAATCCTCTCGGGTCTGGAGCGTCCCGACCAGAGTCAGATCGATTGCGGCAACGGGATTGGCAACTGGCGACAGAACCGTCAATACCTGCTCTCCCGCTCCCTCTATCTGCACCAACACCCCTACATGTTCGACGGCTCGGTGAGATACAACCTCGCCTACGCCCTGTCGAAGCGCCTGCCGGCTAAACAGCGTAGCGATAAGATAGATCAGGCCATGGCGTGGGCAGGACTGGAAGCGATATCCGACACCCCGGCAAAAGAACTATCCGGTGGTGAGCGTCAGCGGGTGGCGCTGGCCAGGGCCTGGTTGAGAAAGCCGAAGATCCTGCTGCTGGATGAACCGACAGCCAACCTCGATCGGGAGTCACGCCAGCGGGCACTTGAGCTGCTAACCTCGCTCAAGCAAGCCGGGCTTTCCATGCTCGTCGCCAGCCACGACCACGGACACTTCAGTACTCTCTCCGATCATTGGCTACAGCTCTACGATGGCTCTCTGCTTGAGACTGAACCCTTTAAGGTCACACCACTTACGCCAGTACATAAGAGTGACTCGATGAGGTCGACGGCATGAGTCGCTATGCAGAGATCACTGCAGTCATCCTCGCCGGCGGCCGGGGCAGTCGCATGGGTGGTATCGATAAGGGGCTGGTGGAGCTGCATGGCAAGCCCCTGATCGAACATGTGATCGCAGCCATCGAACCCCAGGCAGGCTCACTGTTGATCAACGCCAATCGTAATCATCAGGCCTATGCTGAACTGGGTTACCCGGTGATATCCGACTCCATGCAAGATTATCAGGGGCCCCTGGCCGGTTTTCTCGTCGCCATGGAGGCGGCGCAGACGCCGGACATTCTCACTGTACCCTGCGACGGCCCTCTATTGTCAGACGACTTGGCGAAACGTCTGCATGAGGCGAGAGAGAAAGAGCGGGCTGATATCGCTGTCGCCTTTGACGGTAAGAGATTGCAGCCGGTCTATGCCCTGATCCCGACGAGACTCAAGGCGAGCCTGCAGGCCTATCTCGATGGGGGAGATCGAAAGATCGACCTCTGGTATGCGCAACACAGATTCGCCAAGGCAGACTTTTCCGATATTCCCGCCACCTTCGTCAATGTCAATACGCCTGAGGAGCGGGACCGGCTTCAGGGGGGAGATGCGGCATGATCGACTTTCCTCTACCCATTGTCGGATTTTGCGCCTTCAGCGGTACCGGAAAAACCACCCTGCTGAAAAAGGTATTGCCGATACTTCGCGCCCAGGGAAAGCGGATTGTGTTGGTGAAACATGCGCACCACAAATTCGAGATCGACCACCCGAAAAAAGACAGCTATGAACTGCGTAAAGCGGGGGCGCTTAAAACCTTGATCGCTTCGCGCAAACGTATGGCCTTGGTCACTGAGTTCAGTGAAGACCATCCCGAACCGACTTTGCAGGAGACACTCTCGGCCCTTGATCCGGAGGGTGTGGATCTGGTTCTGGTCGAGGGTTTCAAGCGCGAGGCCTTTGCCAAAATCGAACTCCATCGTCCCAGCCTGGGCAAACCGCTGATCTGTCTAGATGATCCCCATGTGATCGCCGTTGCCAGCGACTCGCCAATACCCGAGATCCATGGCAGACTGCCCCTACTCAACCTGAATGATCCTGCAGAGATCGCCTCGTTCATTCGAAAGCGGATCTGTCATCCCAGCGATAAAGATAAAAAGGCTTCATGAAGCAACCATCTTTGAAACCAGCCGCCAGTTGCGCCGATCCGGAATCACCAGAGACATTGACGGTAGACGATGCCCGGGAGCGCATACTGCAGAGCATCACGCCGATAGCGGCCAGCGAGCGTCTCGCCCTGCGTGATGGTTTGGATCGCATCCTGGCCGAGGAGATCATCTCACCGCGGGATGTGCCGGGTCATACCAACTCGGCGATGGACGGGTTCGCTCTGATCGGTTCCGACCTGAGGGA
>JBNKMQ010000144.1:0-16594 GCA_050293225.1 Sedimenticolaceae bacterium | reverse complement strand
ACCACATCGCCACGCCGCACCCGGGTCAGTAGTGTGCCGATGGTCGCCTGTTGGGGAGAGATAGCGATATCGATAGTATCGCTCTGCACAAGATCCACATAGGCGGGACGGTTGATCAGCGCCATCACGCGCTTGGCACCGAGGCGTTTAGCCAGCATGGCGGAGAGGATATTGGCCTCATCATCGTTGGTGACAGCACAGAAGACATCCGTGTTTTCGATATTCTCTTCCAGCAGCAGATCTTCGTCTGCAGAATCGCCATGCAGCACAATCGTCGAATCGAGCCGCTCTGCGATATCCCTGGCGCGGGCCGGATTTCGCTCAATCAGCTTGACCCGGTACTTGTGCTCCAGCGACGAAGCCAGACGCCGGCCAATATTGCCTGCTCCTGCAATAATGACCCTTTTATAAGCACTCTCCAGCTTCCGCAGCTCACTCATGACAGAACGGATATTCTGCGCAGCGGCGATGAAAAAGACCTCATCTTCAGCATTGATTACCGTATCCCCTTTCGGCTGGATCACCTCGCCTTCACGATAGACCGCCGCCACTCTGGCATCCACATCCGGCATATGCTCATACAGCGCACTCAGGGCATGCCCCACCAAAGCTCCCCCATGGTATGCCTTGACAGCCACCAGCCGGACCAGCCCATCTGCAAAGTCGAGCACCTGCAGCGCGCCAGGAAACTCGATCAGTTTCATCACATAGTCGGTGACCAGTTGTTCCGGGCTGATCAACACATCCACGGGAACGGCGTCGGCATCGAACAGTTTTTCATAGTCCAGATAACCTTGCGCCCGCACCCGGGCAATCTTGGTGGGGGTGTGAAAAAGGGTGTATGCGACCTGACAGGCGACCATGTTGGTCTCGTCGCTATTGGTTACTGCGAGAATCATATCGGCATCCTCGGCACCGGCGCGACGCAGTACATCGGGGTGTCCCGCGTGACCTTTCACCGTTCTCAGATCAAGCCGATTCTGCAGCTCCTGCAGTAGCAGATCATTCTGATCTACAACTGTGATGTCATTCGCCTCGCTGACCAACGCATTGGCCACTGAGCGTCCGACCTGTCCTGCGCCCAGGATAATTATTTTCATTTTTTATGACCGGCAATCATGAACTTACTCCGCACATTTTAGGGCCTGTTAAGACTAATTCAATACATCCTACTGGGGCTGGCTTTTCGCTCAGCGAGGCAGAATGAGCGTAGTCTAGCCCGGCCACATGAGCGAATGATAACGCCGCTGGGCGGAATAACAGCCCCAGCCCTTCGGGGCGCACTGGATTCGTGTTATCAGTCCCAAGCAAAAAAAGCGTCAATAATCCCTGTGCAACATATCTGTCATACGAGCGTTGCACAAGAGTCATGCAAACATCATAGCAACTACACAGTGCCGCAACAGTAGAAACCTAACCTCACACAGCTTTCTATCTAAACGTATTTAAGGGGTATTCTCATGATGTTGCGCAAGCAAGTTTTCCGAAAATCGCCTGTGGCCGCCGGAGTATCGGCCGCCATACTGGCAATGACCATCGGCCTGACCGGCTGTGACGGTGATGATGGCACCAATGGTATCGACGGCACTAACGGTGTTGACGGCACAGATGGCACTGACGGCATTACCAACTACGTTCCAGCCGGCCTGAAACGTTTGGCGACTGCGCCGCTGGGTGCCGAATTTACCGGCATGTATCTCAATTCCGACGGTACTTTTTTCCTTAATACCCAGCATCCCAGCTCCAGCAACACCACCACTGACAGCACAGGCAAGATATTCAATAAGGGTACAGTCGGCGTTATTGTCGGTCAGGACTTCAGCGCCCTTCCAACTGACTTTGGCGCTCTGGATCTGCCGATCGCCACTGCTGATAAGGAAGTGGTCATGACGGCAGTGGGAAGCTACCAGATTCTGGCCCAGCAAAACGATACCTCCCTCGATGGATACGAGATGGGCGACATCCTGGCTGTTGATGGCACTACCCTGATCAAGAGCTCTAACGATCCTGATTTCAATGGCGTTATCTCTGATGGCGGCACAGGTTTCTATGTCTATACCAACTGGGAAGACCGCCCAGGCAGTATGGGCCGCGTAACGATCGGCAATCTCACTAACAGTGGCTATGGCACAGTTACCTTGGATGGCATGGTCGACTTCTCTGGTGTTCAGGGCACCTGGGTCAACTGTTTCGGTACGGTCAGCCCTTGGGACAGTCCACTCTCTTCCGAGGAGCTCTACTTCGACAACACCGCAGACTGGTTCGATGCTACCAACAGCGATCCCCAATCTCTGGCCACCTATCTGGGTTACCCCACTGATGGCAGCGGCAACTGGCCAAATCCCTATCGTTACGGCTACATCGTTGAGCTGACTAACGCCCAGGATGCAGTTCTGGCCAACGTAACTCCCAACAAGCTGGAGACCCTGGGTCGTTTCTCGCATGAGAATTCCGTTGTCATGCCCGACCTGAAAACTGTCTTTCTGAGTGATGACGGTTCCGGCGTGGTCTTCTTCAAATTCGTTGCTGACACAGCTGGTGACCTGAGTGCCGGCACCCTTTATGGAGCCAAAGTCACTCAGGCCAATGGCGTCAATGATCCCTCAGAGGCAGCCTTCGCAATCGAGTGGATCGAGCTGGCGCACATGAATGAGGCCGATCTGGAAACAGCTATCGCCTCCTTTGACGGCACCTATGCAGCAGCCAACTACATCACGGACGAAATGGTGTGTGACTGGGCTGAATCCAAAACCGGTACCGACCTGGATTGCGATGCTGATACAACCGTCGACACAAACCCCTATAGCGATGACCGCGTAGCCTTCCTCGAAAGCCGTAAAGCCGCCGTTGCTCTGGGTGCTTCCGGCGAGTTCCGCAAGATGGAAGGTGTCAACATCAACTTCAACCTGGCAGACACATGGTGGAACGCTGGTGCTGCGGATGGTCCTCAAGCCTACATGTACATGGCCATGTCCCAGTTCAACTCAACCATGAGTGACGACCAGGGCGACATCCAGTTGGATGGCACCAACGGAAATTGCGGCGTGGTCTATCGCATGAAGCTTGAACAAAATGCTGCCGGCAATGTAGATGTCACCACCATGGTCCCTGCCATCGTGGGCGGCCCTTACTACGCTGACCGCACTGTCAACGAGTGTAATGTCAACAACATCTCGAATCCTGACAACCTCGTCATCATGGATGATGGACGTGTTCTCATCGGTGAGGATACTGGCAACCACGAGAACAACATGATCTGGGTCTTCGACGATCCGGCGATCTAATGTTGGTTTTCTCGATATAAAGTAAATTGGGGGGAACAGCGAAAGCTGTTCCCCTTTTTGTGTTCTAGGGGATTTGAAATGAAAAAGTTGATGTCTATACTTTTCTGCCTGACTCTGTCGGCCTGCGGTGGAGGCTCCGACAGCAATAATAACAGCTCTACCGAGCTACAATTTCCAGATACTTACGAGCCGGTCGTAGCAGGCAACTTACGCCCGATCGAAAACGGAACCATTTATAATAAAGAAGCACCGGTTCCACCTCAGTGCTACACACGCCACGATGGCGAAAACAATCCCTGCTTGGTCTGCCATCAGACCTATACCTTCAGTAGCCGGCCTAACACTATCAGCGATGGCTATCTGCAATCTGAGTACGATTTCTCAGATGTTGGGGTCATCAATCATTGGCTCAATCTGTTCGAAGACCGAAGCGACGCAGTCGCAGCGATCAGTGACCAGGAAGTGATCGATTATACCTACAAGGACAACTACTCCACTCTCATAGAGACGCTGGAAAGCGCCACAGACTGGACAGGCCCCATTCCAAAATTGGATAACCTGGAGCTTGGTGCCGATGCGTTTGACGATCTCGGCTTCGCTCTCGATGGCAGTCATTGGGTAGCCTTTAACTACAAGCCGTTGCCTAGCACCTTCTGGCCCACCAACGGCTCCACCGATGACGTTATGCTACGCCTGCCTGCAGCATTCCGAGAACAGAGTGGTAGTTACTCACGTGATACTTACATGGCAAATCTAGCCATTCTCGAAGCCGCGATTCAGGATCTGACCAGCGTCAGCGTACCCCCCATTGACGAGAACGCCTTTGGCACCGATCTCAATGGCGACAGTGTATTGGGAACCATTGAGACCATCCAGCGACCGAGCCATTATGTGGGTGATGCCTCTAGCGTGGATGTAGTAACAATGCTCTATCCCCAGGACACTGAGTTTCTACACACTGTGCGCTATGTCGGTATCAACGCCAAGCATGAGATCGTCATCCCGCCGCGTATGAAAGAGGTGCGCTACATGCGAAAACACACCTTCTTCGACGAGGCCAATCTGACATCCATGTATGGTAATGAACGCCAGGAGAAACTCGACGGCGTGCTACCCAACTATGTCAGCCGAGGTGACGAGGGTATCGACAACGGCTTCGGCTGGATGGTACTCGGCTTCATCGAAGCCGCGGAAGGCCACCTGCGCAAGCAGAGCGAAGAGGAGACCCTCTTCTGCATGGGCTGCCATACCACCCTCGGCACCACCATCGATCAAACCTTCGCCTTCCCCCGCAAGGTGACCGGTGCTGACGGCTGGGGTTATGTCAACCTCAAGGGCATGTCCGATGTGCCCAATATCGGTGGTACTGAAGGAGAGATCCTCAACTACCTGAAAATTGCTGGTGGCGGCAATGAATTCCGCGAGAATGACGAGATCATCGAGAAGTGGTTCAACAGTGATGGTACTGTGAATGAAGCCAAAGTACTCGCCGCCGATGTCTATGAACTGCTGACGCCATCAACAGATCGGGCACTCACCCTGAACAAGGCCTACATGAGTATCGTGCAGGATCAGGACTTCATCTACGGCCGTGACGCCTCAGTCACTCCTGCCGTCAATGTCTATCAAAGCATTGATCCTCTCACCACTCCCGTACTCCCGAACCAGCATGTTCATGAATGGGATATCAGGCTGAACTGGTAGCAACCAGCAACTTTGCGGGGTGCGCAATGCACCCCGCAGAATTTCTGTGAAGAGAGAGTCAGAGCAAAACTAGCGTTTGTCTTTAAACTCGATTTCCAGCGACTTGAGTTTGCGATAGAGATGGGTTCGCTCCATCCCCACCACTTTCGCCATGCGGGAGATATTCCCTTCATGCTGACGTAGCTGATAGTCGAGGTAGACCTTCTCAAACGCCTCTCTCGCCTGGCGCAAAGGTTGATCAAAAGAGACCAGGGACGCCAAACCACTACCCGAGATTCCCATATCCGGCAGACCCAAAGCCGCCTCTACCTCCTCCTGCGTAATCTCCGGACCCGCTTCAAGAATAAGCAGCCGCTGGACCAGATTCTTCAGCTCCCTCACATTACCGTGCCATGGATGGTTGCGCAGACGATTCTGGGCACCGACGGAGAAGTGACGATAGGGCAGCTTCTCGTGGTTCACAAACCAGTCGATGTAGAAGTTGAGCAGCTCAGATACATCCTCGGCATGCTCCCGTAGTGGCGGCACATGCAGCGGCACCACATTAAGATGGTAGAAAAGATCCTCGCGGAATTTACCCGCCTGTACCGCCTCTTCCAGGTTGTGCTTGGTTGCAGCAACGATGCGTACATCAATGCTTACCGGATCGACGCCACCCACACGCAGAAAGCTACCGGTATCCAGTGCGCCGACGAGTTGTGCCTGGGCCTCCAGGTCCATGTCGGCCACCTCGTCGAGGAAGAGGGTACCCCCCATAGCCTGCTCCAGCCGGCCATAGTGGATACGCCCATTGGACTCTTGTCCGAACAACTCATGTGCCGCATTGGTCTTGACCAGGGCGCTGACATTGACCTCCACGAAAGGACGCTCACGGCGCATACTCTGACTATGCAGATAACGGGCAAGGGTCTCTCTACCACTGCCAGGTTCACCGGTTAACAGCACCCAGGTATCGTGTTGGGCTATGCGTTTCACCTGCTCACGCAGACGCAGCATAACCGGGCTTTTTCCCGTCGGCTCGTGTATCGCATGGTTATGGCGTTTCAGGCCCACGTTCTCCTGCTTCAGCTGTTCCGCTTCGAGTGAGCGCTCTACCGTGAGCAGCAGCTTGGCTAAGGAGAGGGGTTTCTCGAGAAAGTCGTAGGCGCCCAGGCGTGTGGCTTCGACAGCGGTCTCCACTGTGCCGTGTCCCGACATCATGATCACTGGACAGGGCAGACCCTCTTCCTCGCCCCACTCTTTCAGCAGGGTGATGCCGTCTACATCCGGCATCCAGATATCCAGCAGGATCAGTTCTGGGCGTCTGTCACGCAGTGCCTTCCTTGCGCTCTGACCATCTTCGGCCATAGAGACCTCATAGCCCTCATCCTCGAGGATCTCTTTCACCAGATTGCGAATCTCCGGCTCATCATCAACGACCAGGATATAGGCCCCGCTCATACCTCACTCTCCTCTTCAAGATCCAGCAACATGGGTAGATGCATCACCACGCAGGCCCCCTTACCGCAATTCTCCGCCCAGATGATACCGCTATGCTCCTCAACAATCTTCTTCACAATGGCAAGGCCCAGCCCGGTTCCCTTCGGTTTAGATGTAACATAGGGTTCAAACAGGTGTTGCACCATCTCCTCATTGAAACCCGGTCCATTGTCCTGTACCCGCATTTCGTAGTAGGGATGATCATCACGCTGCAGCACCTTTGTGATGACCGATATCTCAGCGCCTTCAACCTCCCCCATAGCCTCGATCGCATTCTTCACCAGGTTATGCACCACCTGACGTATGCGCAACGTGTCAGCCTCGACCCTTGCCCCCTCTGCTGTCAGCTCAACCTTGAACTCGACCTCTTTGTTGCCCCTGTAGAGATCGATCACCTCATCGATCAACTTATCAAGCACCAGTGGCTTGACCTCCATCTGGGGCGGTTTGGCATATTCTGAAAAGTCGTTGACCATGGTCTTCATGGCCTCGACCTGCTGTACGATGGTGTGGGTCGCCCGTTCCATCACGGCGGCATCTTTTTCCGGCATCTGCTTGAGGAACTTGTGCCTCAAACGTTCAGCCGAGAGCTGAATCGGCGTGAGAGGATTCTTGATCTCATGCGCAAGCCGTCGGGCCACCTCGCCCCAGGCGGCATCCCGCTGGGCGCGAATCAGTGCAGTCATATCATCGAAAAGCACGATATGTCCTTTAGGGCCGTCTGGCTGGGAGAAGGGAGTACTGCGACAGAGAAGTACCTTACGGCCTTCACCGCCAAACAGGGTCAGCTCACCCCGCCACTCTTGGGTCTCTGAGAGCGGCGCCTGCAGGCCATCGGTAAACTGGCGCAGAATGGGCGATAGATGTGCCAATGTCTGTACCGGCAAACCGATCACTCGCTGCATATTGATACCGAGAATCTTCTCTGCCGCCGGATTGGTAGTGCGCAAACGCTGTTCATCGTCGAAGGTCAGCACCCCGGAGGAGAGACGACCAAGCACCGTCTCCAGATAGGCCCGCTGTCCCTCAACCTCCCGTTGGCTTCGCGCGGCCTGATCCCGGGCCTGACCAATACGTCGGGTCATGGCATTGAAAGAGGAGACCAGAAAGGCCAGCTCGTCCTTGGCCCTGGGAACAGGCAGCTGACGATCGTAATTACCCTCCGCCACCGCCTTGGTACCGGCAGCGATATTGGTGATGGGGGCGACAATGCGCCGCGCTGAGAAAAAGGCGGCCCAGACCGCAGAGAGGATGGCAAACATCAACACCATGAACAGGGTAAGCGAGAAATTGCGCTTCAGGGATTGCCTGAGAAAAGAGAGCTCTTTGTAGCGATTGTATGAGACCTCCAGCTTCTCAGACAGAACACTGACCCGCTCCGATGCGGGATAGAGCCCTTGGATGATGTAGGGTCGCCCTAAGGGATCCACCACTGCCACCCGGATCATCAACTCACCCTTCTCTCTGGCCAGGCCGACATAGCTGTTGCCCTCCCTCAGCTGCTGCATGACGAAGTCATCGGGCTTGGCGGGAGCCAGCTGGGAAGCGACGGCATTGGAGTAGGCGATAATCTGGCCATTCAGGTCACTCAAAGACAGCTCCAACGCCCCTGATTGTTGTCGCATCTCCGCTATCGCCAGAGAGAGCCCCGACTCGGAGGCATCACTGATACTTATCAGTTGCTGCTCGGTATATCTCAACCAGAGTCTCTGATTCAGATCGAGAGAGGCCTGACCGAGCTCCCGAGCATCCTCCATGGCCCGATCTATCTCCACATCGAACCAACTGTCGATACCCCCCTGCAAAAAGCTGAAGGAGTAGTAGTAGACCACTCCAACGGGGATCAGGGAGATGACGATAAAGATCATCAACATCCGCAAGGTCAGCCTGGAACCAGCACTATGTCTCAGATATTGCCGGATCAGACGGATCGAGTTGTAGGTGATCAGACCAAACAGGATCACCATACCCAGCAGATTGATGACCAGCAGCGGAATGAAGTAACGACTCAACTCGGCGGAGTTCTGCACCGCACTGCTCATCAGATGCAGGGTTACCAGCAGCAGGATAAACAGGAGTGCGACGGAGAGTCCGCCGATGCGAAAACGACTCAGGGTTGAAGGGGCCATTGGGTCCACCCGGTAGTCAAACGCCAACCCCGACCTATGTAGGCCAAGGGCTGCAGCGGTAAAGGCAGGGATTCGATTTCAAGATCGGCCCTCAAACGCAGATGATAGGTCTCACCCGGGATCAGGGATGAGCGGGAGATCAGCAACATATCGTTGATCTCGCCCAAGGCGTAGAGTGCCGCCTCCTGGGTGACGAAGTTCTGTTCCTCTCCTGTCTGCATGTCCACAACCCGATAGAGTTCTGTCAGGGCATGATAACGAATCTGATATCTCAACACAGTGGTGAGTTGGCTGGGCTCCCAGAAACTGCGCCAGACCTTCGCCACATCCAACTCCACTCTCAGCGTCAGCGGCACACCATTACTCAATGCCTCATGGGCCTCGTCGGTGAGTCGATAATCAATTTGGGCGGTGAGACGATAGACCTCATTTTTTAGGTTTATCGCCACATCCTTGACCAGAAAGCTGGCGGCAGAGGCCGACTCGATCCATATCAGCAACAAAAGCAGGCTAAAGAGACGAAATTTCATCACTTGCGTTTTTCGAGCAGTGCATAATAGAACCCATCGAGACCATCATCGCCTGGCAGGATTTGCCGGCCCACCTCCATTGCATCTCCCCATGTCGCCTTGATTGGCCGCTCCTTTGCATCATCATGACGGGTAAGAAAAGGGATCAATTGTCCCTCATTCTCCTCCCCTAATATCGAACAGGTGACATAGAGCATCAAACCGCCTGGTTTCAGAAGAGGCCAGACAGATTCAAGAATCTTCGCCTGTAACGACCGCAGTCTGTCGATATCAGATTCACGCCGTAGGACCTTGATATCGGGATGGCGACGTATCACGCCAGTAGCGGAACAGGGGACATCCAACAGAATCCTATCGTACTCCCTCTCAGCCCAGGTTGCCCCATCGGGCTTGGCGGCATCTCCCTGTTGCAGCTCAGCCTCTAGATGCAGACGAGAAAGATTCTCCTCAACTCTGGCCAGCCTTGACGGATCTATATCCATTGCCGTCAGGGTGATTTCCGGCTCTGTCTCCAGCAGATGACAG
The DNA here is from genome assembly GCA_050293225.1 of Sedimenticolaceae bacterium. GTDB lineage: Bacteria > Pseudomonadota > Gammaproteobacteria > Chromatiales > Chromatiaceae > Thiodiazotropha. Next base: position 6,943 of record JBNKMQ010000144.1, on the reverse strand, counting down.
CTCTTACCCCCCGGCGCCGCACAGGCATCCAACACCTGTTGATCCGGCGAAAGCTGGATAAGTTCAGCCGCAAATTGCGCGGCGCCATCTTGAATCGAGACCCAGCCGTCGGCAAAGCCCGGTAGTGATTCCGCATCCATCGGGCGCTGCAGATCTATACCCATCGAGGAGACAGGATTCGCAGTTGCCTCTATACCCGCTGCGGCCAGCTTTGTCAGATAACCCTTTCGGCTCATCTGCTGACGGTTGACCCTAAGAGTCATTGGTGGACGTTGATTCATTGCCTCAATGGCTTTTGTCCAGCTATCGGGCCAACGTCTCTGCAATGCCTTGAGTAACCATGCCGGCATGGCATAACGACTCACTTCGTCAGCATCCAGACGAGTCAACAGACTCTCCTGCTCCCTTTGCAAGCGACGCAATACCCCATTCACCAGCCCTACCGCCCAACGCTTACCCAAACGATTAGCCGCCCCAGCGGTCTCGTTAACGGCGGCATGATCGGCAACCCGCATATAGAGGAGTTGATAGGCGCCAATCAAGAGCAGTGCCGTGATATCCCTGTCCTTCTTCTTCAGCGGTTTCTTCAGCAATCCCCCGATCAGCTTTTCCAGGCGGGGGTAGTACCTGAGGGTGCCGTAGCTGAGCTCCTGGGCCAGACTGCGATCTCTCTCCTGACTGAAATCGCTGAGATGTTGCGGGATCAATTCAGACAAGGATCGACCTGAGAGAACACCCTCCACCACCCGTGCAGCCGCTACCCGGGGATTGCCGGCAGCAGCCATCAGCCCAGTACCACGCCTTCCAGCTCATGGGCGTTGAGAAAATCGGCGGCAGACATGGCGCGCTTTCCAGGCATCTGCAGCTCGGTAACCCTGAGCACACCCTCGCCAGTGCCCACATCTATACCCGCTTTACCTGTGGCGACTACCGAGCCTGGATCACCCTTCTGATCACGCAAGGGAACTGCCTGCCAGATGCGCATCACCTTACCGGCATAGTCACACTGCGCAACCGGCCAGGGATTGAAGGCGCGAACCTGTCGCGCAATGGCCTCCGCCGGCTGGCTCCAGTCGATTCGGCTCTCCTGCTTGTCCAGCTTGCTGGCGTAGTTGGCCTGACTGTCGTCCTGCCTCTCCGGACGCAGAGATCCGTCGGCGATACCCGGCAGGGCCTGCAGCAGGGCTGTCGCACCCAGCTCCGCCAAGCGGTCATGCAGGCTGCCACCGGTATCTTCGGCTTGAATCGGGGTCTTCAGCGTCAGCAGCATGGGGCCGGTATCCAATCCCGCCTCCATCTGCATGATGGTGACACCGCTCTCTTGATCACCCGCCAGGATCGCCCGTTGGATGGGTGCAGCCCCCCGCCAGCGGGGTAGCAGAGAGGCGTGGATATTGATGCATCCCAGTCGGGGGGCATCCAGCACTGCCTGGGGAAGCAGCAGGCCGTAGGCCACCACTACCATCAGGTCGGCTTGCAGCGCTGCAAGCCCGGCTTGATCTTCCGGCGACTTAAGCTTCACGGGCTGACGAACTTCGATGCCCTTTTCCATCGCCAGCTGCTTAACCGGACTGGGCTGAAGCTTGCGTCCACGACCGGCCGGTCTGTCGGGCTGGGTATAGACAGCGACCACCTCATGTTCCGTGTTTAGCAGCGCCGAAAGGGCCGTGGCAGCGAAGTCTGGCGTGCCGGCAAAGATAATACGCAGGGGTTTAGACATGAATTGTTTTCCTGAAACCGGTTGTTTTTGCAAGTTTTATCTGGAGTGGGAACCGTGTCTCAGAATCCGGCAGCCGCTCAGATGAAGATGCATAGATAGGATTCAAAGGCACAGTGTCAGCAGTGTGCAATCAGATAGCTTGGTGAGACTCCCCTGGGGCATCAGTCTGCAATCGGCTCTCTTTTTCCAGTTTTTTCCGGATACGCTGACGCTTCAGGCTGGAGAGATAATCGACAAACAACTTGCCCTCCAGGTGATCCAGTTCATGCTGAATACAGACCGCGAGCAGTTCATCGGCCTCCATCTCGAATGGATTGCCGTCCCGGTCGAGGGCACGCAGACGGATATTGTTGGCTCGGGTCACCAGCTCATAGATTCCGGGGACAGAGAGGCAACCCTCCTCCATCTTTTCCACACCGGCCTTCTCAATAATCTCAGGATTAATCAGCACCAGGGGCTCGTTTTTCTCTTCGGAGAGGTCGATAACCACCACCCGTTTAGCCACATTGACCTGAGTTGCGGCGAGTCCGATGCCCGGGGCCTCATACATGGTCTCAAGCATATCGTCCACCAGCCGACGTATAGAGTCATCGACTTCTGCCACCGGCTTGGCCTTATTGCGCAGTCGTGGATCGGGAAAATGGAGTATATCGAGAATCGCCATCGTTTTTTCCAAAAAATCTATAGTACAAATGCAAGAATTTACGCTAACATTATGATCATACTGGAATCTGGGGACAATTTCCGGCCTCGATCTTTAGCTTAGCCGAAGACAAAACCAGCTTCGTATCCAAGGGAATAGTTATGTCACATCTTAACAACAAACTCATCGGTTTCATCCTCGGAATTCTACTCAGCTTCTGGGTAGTAGCAGCCGAGCCGGTGGCGCTCAATCCTTCTCATCCTGAGCGTTATACCGTAGTCAAAGGCGATACCCTGTGGGATATCTCAGCCCTGTTTCTGCGGGATCCCTGGCTCTGGCCGGAAGTCTGGTTCGTCAATCCCCAGATTGAGAACCCCCATCTGATCTACCCCGGCGATGAGATTCTCCTCACCTATCGGGATGGCCGTCCCATCCTGACGTTAAGTCGCAAAGGCGGCCTTTCTCCCAGGATCAGGGCTACTCCTCTGGATGATGCCATCCCGACCATTCCGGTTGATGCCATCGCTCAGTTCCTTACCCGCCCCTATGTGGTGGACGAGAACGAGTTGGAACTGGCCCCTTACATTGTCCACTTCCTGGATGACCACATGCTCGGCGGTGCAGGTATCTCTTTCTACGCCCGCAAGATCCTCTCCGAGGAGCCGACACGCTATACCATCGTCAGACCTGGCAAGCCCTATAAAGATCCGCAAACCGAAGAGATCCTTGGCTATGAAGCCTCTTTCATCGGTGATGCTGACCTGAAGAGCACCGGCGATCCCGCTAAGCTGCTTATCGTCAATTCTGACCTTGAAGCGATTATTGGCGACCGCCTGATCAAGGCAGAGGACCAGGAGCCCCTGGCCAACTTCCAACCCCGGGCACCTGAAAGTGACATTGAAGGACAGATTATCTCTGTTCTAAACGGTGTTTCCCAGATCGGCCAATACAACGTGGTGGTTCTCAACAAGGGCGCCCGCGAAGGGCTGGAGCCTGGCCATGTACTGGAGATCATGCAGGGTGGCAACGAGATTCGCGATATCGTCAAGGGACGCGGAGAGAAGGTCAAACTCCCCTTGGAGAAGGCTGGATTGCTAATGGTCTTCCGCACCTTCGACAAGGTCAGTTTCGCCCTCATCATGCACGCCACCAAACCGCTGCATGTATTTGACTGGGTACGTCCACCCAGCCGCTAAATCTCTCTATCAAGAGGCCTGTTCATGGACGAACATAGCCCGCAATCCCCCGACAACCTGGAGTCCTGGCTGCTTGTCAGCCAGTGCTCCGGTATCGGCAGCCGATATTTCCAACGCCTGATGGATCACTTTGGCGAGCCGGGGAAGATCCTCTCAGCTACCGAAAGATCGCTACTTGAACTTGGCATTCCCCAGAACACCGTTCGAAATCTGAAAAGCCGCTCGACTGCCGACATCCAAGAAACACTCACCTGGCTGACGAGGCCCGAGCACCAGCTGATTACCCTGTCAGATCCCCGCTACCCGGCACTGTTAAAAGAGATAGATGGCCCACCACCACTGCTGTATTTGATTGGCAACCCTGACCTGCTCTCACAACCCCAGATCGCCATCGTCGGCAGTCGTAATCCGAGCCCCAACGGCCTCGATAATGCCCGGGAGTTCGCCGCCACCCTGGCCGCCGCCGGCATCTGCATCACCAGTGGCCTGGCTGGCGGGATTGACGGGGCAGCCCACCGGGGAGCAATGAGGAGCGGAGAGACTATCGCCGTGATGGGTACAGGCCCCGATCGAATCTACCCCTCAGCGCATCGGGATCTGGCCCACCAAATTGCCGAAAAAGGTCTATTGATCAGCGAGTTCCCTCCAGGCACCCCGGCAAAGTCGGAAAATTTCCCTCGCCGTAACCGGATTATCAGCGGCCTCTCCCTCGGCACCCTGGTGGTGGAGGCGGCACTGCAGAGCGGCTCCCTGATCACCGCCCGGCTGGCATCGGAGCAGGGGCGCGAGGTCTTTGCCATCCCCGGCTCGATTCACAATCCCCAGGCCAAGGGGTGCCATGCCCTGATCCGACAAGGGGCCAAACTGGTGGAATCGGCCCAGGATATCGTCGAGGAGCTGACCGCGCTGATCGGTGTGCTACAGACTCAGGACTTGATAGGCGATACTCCAGATCAGACCCATGCATCTCGCCAAACAGACCCCGATTATCAGCGCCTGATAGAGAACATGGGCTTCGACCCGATCTCAGTTGACGAATTAATCACCCGAACCGGTTTGACCGCAGAGGCAGTTTCGTCCATGCTGCTGTTGCTTGAGCTACAAGGTGATGTATCATCAGCTCCAGGCGGCCTCTACAGCCGCACTCATACCCAGGAATCCCGCAACTGCGGGAGAGAGAGCACATGAACGAAAACGTGGTCGATACCCTGATCTACCTCTATGAAAACTACATGGACGGTGAGCAGGCCCCCCCCACTGATCAAAACGATCTTCGCGATGAACTGACCTCGGCCGGATTTACCGACGGCGAGATAGACAAGGCATTCGACTGGCTCGACGAGCTGGCGGATCACTCCCAGTCGCCCATGGGCGAGAGCCGCCAACCCCACTCCCTGCGCATCTTCACCGATGAGGAGAGTGCTCGGCTCGACGTGGACTCCCGCGGCCTGCTGCTGTTCCTGGAGCAGAACGAGATCCTCACCCCTACTGCCCGTGAGTTGATCATCGAACGCTCTCTCGCTCTCGATACCCCAATTATCACGGAAGAGGAATTGAAGTGGATCATCCTGCTGGTGCTGATGAATCAGCCCGGTCAGGAGGCAGCATTTGCCCGCATGGAAGACATGGTCTATAACGAAGCTCCCGAATACCTACACTAAACAAAAACTTGATTTATTAGGCGCGGGGCGGTTCACTGTCCCGCGTTTTTCCATTTTATCCGATCGAAAATTAGATGAATCTGGTCATTGTAGAGTCGCCGGCGAAGGCGAAAACAATTAAAAAGTACCTGGGTGGCGGCTTTGAAGTGCTCGCCTCCTATGGCCATGTTCGGGATCTGGTACCGAAAGAGGGTGCTGTGGATCCGAACAACGGTTTCGCCATGAAGTACCAGACCATCGAGCGCAACGATCGTCATGTCCAGGCCATCGCCAAGGCGCTGAAAAACTCCGAAGCCCTCTACCTCGCCACTGACCCGGACCGCGAAGGTGAAGCCATCTCCTGGCACCTCTCAGAGTTGCTGCGAGAGAAGGGCAAGCTGAAGAAAAAACCGGTTTATCGCGTGGTCTTCAATGAGATCACCAAGAAGGCGGTTAACGACGCCATCGCCAATCCGCGGGAGCTCTCCCACGATCTCGTCGATGCCCAGCAGGCGAGGCGCGCCCTCGACTACCTGGTGGGCTTTAATCTCTCTCCCCTGTTATGGAAGAAGGTTCGTCGCGGTCTCTCAGCCGGCCGGGTGCAGAGCCCCGCCCTACGCATGATCGTGGAACGCGAGCTGGAGATCGAGGCCTTCAAGGCAGAAGAGTTCTGGACCATTGAGGCCGACTCGGAGAAGGAAAATCAATCCTTCGTCGCCAAACTGACCCACTATCAAGGTGACAAGCTGGAGAAGTTCAGCATCACCAACGAGGCCGACGCCAAGGCCGCCGAAGAGACCCTGATGGCCGCCGGCAGCCAGGGTCTGCTGGTGACCAAGGTGGAGAAGAAACAGCGTAAACGCAATCCTGCGCCCCCCTTCACCACCTCGACCCTGCAGCAGGAGGCCTCGCGTAAACTCGGCTTCACCACCCAACGCACCATGCGTACCGCCCAACAGCTGTATGAAGGTGTCGACGTGGGACAGGGCACTGTGGGTCTGATCACCTACATGCGTACCGACTCGGTCAATCTGGCAGACGAAGCGCTGGAAGAGATCCGCGGATTCATCAGCGAGAAGTACGGCGCCGACCAGCTGCCGCCCCAACCCCGCCACTTCAAAACCAAGGCGAAGAATGCCCAGGAGGCCCATGAGGCGGTACGTCCCACCTCGGTACTGCGCACTCCGGATGAGATCAAACAGCATCTGACCAAAGACCAGGCCAGACTCTACGAACTGGTCTGGAAGCGGGCCGTCGCCTGTCAGATGATTCACGCTACCATCCATACCGTGGCCGCCGATCTGCAGTGTGGCGAGGGCAACAGCTTCCGTGCCAACGGCTCGGTCATCGCTAAACCCGGCTTCATCGCCGTCTATCAGGAGGGCCAGGACGACGCTGCCAAGGGCGATGGCGACGACAAGATCCTGCCCCCGCTGGTCGAGGGCGAGACCCTGCCTCTCAAGGCAGTCAGGCCCGAACAGCACTTCACCGAGCCGCCACCCCGCTACAGCGAGGCGAGCTTGGTCAAGGCGTTGGAAGAGTACGGCATCGGCCGCCCCTCCACCTACGCCTCAATCATCTCCACCCTGCAGGATCGCGAATATGTAGTGCTGGAGAAGAAGCGTTTCCAGCCCACCGATGTGGGCCGGGTGGTAAACAAGTTCCTCACCGAGTACTTCACCCGCTATGTGGACTATGACTTCACCGCCAAGCTGGAGGATGAGCTCGACGCCGTCTCCCGTGG
>JBNKMQ010000143.1:0-20710 GCA_050293225.1 Sedimenticolaceae bacterium | reverse complement strand
CCTGTTTGGGCGTAAACTGGTGAGTGTGTGGGAGTTCTTACTCTCCCACATTCCTCTCGTCCGCTCGATCTACTCTGCCGTGAAACAATTGGCCGAGACGGTCTTCTCCGACAAGGGGGGCTCCTTTCGCAAGGTGGTCCTGGTGGAATTTCCCCGGCGCGGTCTCTGGACCCTGGCCTTTTTGACCAACGATGAACAGGGGGTCGCGCAAAAGGCGATAGGCGAGGATGTGGTCAGCGTCTATATACCCACCACGCCCAATCCCACCGGTGGCTATTTCGTCTATATCCCGAGGACGGATATACGGGAGATCGACCTGAGCGTGGATGAAGGTCTCAAGCTGTTGCTCTCCATGGGGGCGGTCAATCCCGCGGAGCATGAAGCCGGCGTAAAGGCCGCTGGACTTGCAGAGGCTGGGACCAAGCCTTAACATTCCCGCTTTTTAGCGGCCCGTTCCGCCAACACTAGCTTTCACAGGAAATACCCATGCGCAGCCATTATTGCGGTCAGATCAACAGTGCCCACAACGACCAGGAGGTGGAGCTTTGCGGCTGGGTCCACCGTCGGCGTGATCATGGTGGCGTCATCTTCATCGATCTGCGGGATCGTGAGGGTCTGGTGCAAGTGGTCTACGATCCCGATCTGCCTGAGGTCTTCAAGATGGCGGAGCAGGTGAGGAACGAGTTTGTCCTGCGCATCAAGGGTCGAGTCAGACCCCGTCCCGAGGGGAAGGTCACCCCCGATCTGCCCACCGGTGAGATCGAGGTCCTCGGCCTGGAGTTGGAGATACTGAATAAATCCGATACACCACCGTTCCAGCTGGACGAGCATGAGCGGGTCTCTGAAGAGGTTCGTCTGCGCTATCGCTATGTGGATCTGCGTCGCCCTGAGATGCTGGAGAAGATCCGCACCCGCGCCAAGGTGACCCAGAGCCTGCGTCGTTTTCTCGATGACAGCGGCTTCCTCGACATCGAAACACCCATGCTGACCAATGCGACCCCGGAGGGCGCCAGGGACTATCTGGTCCCCAGTCGCACCCATCCCGGTCAGTTCTTCGCCTTGCCCCAGTCGCCCCAGCTCTTCAAGCAGCTACTGATGATGGCGGGGATGGATCGCTACTACCAGATCGTGCGCTGTTTCCGCGACGAGGACCTGCGCGCCGATCGCCAGCCGGAGTTCACCCAGCTCGATATCGAGACCTCCTTCCTCGACGAGGATGAGATCATGAATCTCAACGAGGAGATGATCCGTCGTCTCTACAAGGAGATCCTCGATGTGGATCTGCCGAACCCCTTCCCACGCATGACCTACCACGAGGCGATGGACCGCTATGGCTCCGATCGCCCCGATCTGCGTGTGCCTCTGGAGCTGATCGATCTGCAGGATGTGATGTCAGGCGTGGAGTTCAAGGTCTTCTCCGGTCCGGCGAAAGATCCCAAGGGCCGGGTGGCCGCCCTGCGCGTACCCGGTGGTAACAGCCTGAGCCGTAAGCAGATCGACGAGTACACCAAGTTCGTCGGTATCTACGGTGCCAAGGGCTTGGCCTATATCAAAGTCAACGAGAAGGCCAAAGGGGTCGAGGGTCTGCAGTCACCGATCCTGAAGTTCCTGCCGGATGAGGTGGTGGCTACCATTCTCGAGCGTACTGCGGCGGAAGACGGTGATCTGATCTTCTTCGGTGCCGACAAATCAACCGTAGTGAACGAATCTCTCGGCGCCCTGCGAGTCCGCCTGGGCGAGGATCTGGAGTTGATGCAGGGTGAGTGGAAACCCCTCTGGGTGGTCGATTTTCCCATGTTCGAGTGGGACGAGCAGCATAATCGCTGGACCCCACTGCACCACCCCTTCACTTCGCCGAAACTGGATCAGGTCGATCTGCTCGACAGCGATCCCGGCGCCTGCAACTCCCGCGCCTACGACATGGTCATGAACGGTGTCGAGCTGGGTGGCGGCTCCATCCGTATCCATCAACAGGAGGTTCAGCAGAAGATCTTCAAATTGCTCGAGATCAGCGATGAAGAGGCGGAGGAGAAGTTCGGCTTCCTCCTCACCGCATTGAAGTTCGGCTGCCCGCCCCACGGAGGCCTCGCCTTCGGTCTCGATCGTCTGGTGATGTTGTTGACCGGCTCCGACTCCATTCGAGATGTGATGGCCTTCCCCAAGACCCAGACTGCCGCTTGTCAGCTGACTTCTGCGCCCTCGGATGTGGGTGCCGATCAGTTGCGAGAGCTCTCTATCCGAGTACGTAAGCCGGCGGCAGAGGAGAGCGCCAGCTAACGGCGTCAAATGGCTGAGAAGGGAATAGCCACTCCTGGGACTCGTCGCTACAAGCGCCCAGAGTCAGTCCTGGTGGTGGTCTATACCCGGATGGGGGAGGTGCTGATGATGCGCCGAACCCGACCGGCGGATTTCTGGCAATCGGTAACGGGAAGCCTGGCTTGGGGTGAGTCGCCGATGCAGGCGGCCCGCAGAGAGCTGTTTGAAGAGACGGGTCTGATGGCGGGGGATCGGCTGGTCGATCTGGGTCAAAGCATTCGCTTTCCCATACTACCTGCATGGCGTAGTCGTTACGCCCCCAGCGCGCGTAGCAATCTGGAACATTGGTTTGCCTTACCCTTGTCGCAACGATGCCTGATTCGTATGAACCGGGAGGAGCATAGCGCCTATCGCTGGCTGGCCTATCCCCAGGCCCTGAGGTTGGCCGGCTCCTGGACCAATCGGGATGCGATCAAGGGTTTGCTCACCCAGAACGGATGATCCCGCTCAAGCAGACGGGTGCGGCTTGCCGCACCTCGTATGAAGAGCCTCGGGATCAACTGTTGAGTTTTTCTACCACCCGTAAGAGTTTCTCTTTGGCTTCTGTGGCCACACTCATCAGCTCTTCGCTCTCTCCCAGGCCCAGCACTGTCACCGGGTCCATAAAGCTGACCACTGTGTTGCCGTTTTCAACTTCACGCAGAATAAAGTTACAAGGGAGCAGGGTGCCTGCATTGGGTTCGCTGCTGATTACCCGGTCGGCCAGTTTCGGATTGCAGGCGCCATAGATGTGGTAGGCAGGGATATCCTTGTCCATCTTTGCTTTGAATATCGCCTGCACATCCACGTCGCTGACAATGCCGAGATGCTCACTCATCAGGGTCTCGGTGACCCGCTCCAGTGCCTCGGGAAAGGGAAGATCGATTTCGGTGTTGAATTCGTACATAGTGCCTCCTGGGTTTATAAGAGCGCGCATTTGAGCAGAAGAGAGATGATACAGACATTGAAGTTTCTCAATAACCCTGGGAGAGGCAGGATATGCAAAAGACATTAGCGTTGAAGACTCATGCAAGAGAGGTTCTGGTCGATATCACAGCCCAGGTAGAGGCTGCGGTGAAGGCAAGCGGTATCCGCCAGGGACTGGTCAATGTCTATGCCCAGGGTGCCACTGCAGCGATTATGATCCAGGAGAACTGGGACGAGAGCGTACAGACCGATGTGGTCAATCTGCTGAGCAAGGTGATTCCCCAGGGGGTCTGGCTGCACGATGCCCAGGATGGCAACGGAGATTCTCATTTGAAGGCGGGATTGGTAGGGCCCTCGGAGAGTATTCCATTGATCCAGGGTAAGTTGGGCCTCTCCCGCTGGCAGAATATCTTCTTCTGCGAATTTGACGGGCCCAGGTCGGATCGCAGGGTGGTCTGCACGATATTGGAGGACGCCGGATGAGCAATCGGGGGCTGCTACGTCACATCATCGATCTGAATCATTGGAACCGGGAGAATTTTCGCGGCCTCTACTTTCGCGGCAGCCGTTATGGCTACCTGAAGCGTCCGCTTGCTGAGGCCCTGCGCCAGTGGCCGGAGTACTTCCGGGTATCTGAAGAGTCTGTCCATTTGAATGAGACCCTCGATACCTTCGAGCAGCGAACCCGGGTCTTCAATCAGGTGACCGGTGCATTGGTAGAACAGGGCGTTATCTCCCATGCCCATGGAGAGCGCTATCCGGTAACCTCCAGCGGACGGGAGACAGCGATCGCTACCATTGATAGAACTGCTGCTTCCTATTTTGGCCTACGCGCCTACGGCCAGCATCTGAATGGCTTTGTGCGGAGTGCCGAAGGTATAAAGCTCTGGATAGCCCGTCGCTCCGCAGACCGCCGTGTCTATCCCAATAAACTGGATAATATGGTAGCAGGGGGGCTGCCCTACGATCTCTCTCTCGCGGAGAATCTGCACAAGGAGTGTATGGAGGAGGCCTCTGTGCCTGACGCCCTGGCAGCAAAAGCTAAGCCGGTGGGTGCCCTGACCTACTGCCGTGAGACTGATGTCGGCCTCAAGCCAGATACCCTCTACTGTTACGACCTCGAAGTCCCTCCCGATTTTGAACCAGTGAACAGTGATGGGGAGGTGGCCGAATTCACCCTCCTGCCGGTGGAGGAGGTGTTACGCCTAGTCAGTGAGACCGATGAGTTCAAGCTGAACTGCAATCTGGTACTGATCGATTTCTTCATTCGGCATGGGATTTTAAATCCTGATCATCTAGAATACCTGACAGTTGTGCAGGGATTACACGAGAAGTTCTGACCTGTGAGTGCTAGATTATTGCTCAAGTACACACTTTTAATGGCCGATGGAACCTAAGCGCTGGTAATCCAGTCCAATTCGTATTCCAATCAGGTATAAGGCCGTCCCAATCAAGGTTATGGCGGTATTTTTTAGGTGGTTGAATGAGAAACATCCGAATCCTTCCTGTTGCTCTGCTCTCCGCGCTCTTCGCAATGCCTGCCTGGGCGACGAAGCAGACGGTGCCGATCTCTGATCTCCATCCGACTCAGGAGCAGCAACAGACGACCCACGTTATCGTCAAGGTGATTGATAAGTATCACTACAAAGAGGTGTCACTGGACGACGATATGTCGGAGATGATCCTGGACCGCTATTTTGACGCACTGGATCCAAATCGCTCCTTCTTTCTTGCCAATGATATCCGTCGCTTCTCTGTATTCGAGGAGAAGCTGGACGATTATCTGAAAAACGCTCGCATCGAACCTGCCTTCGAGATCTTTCGTCTCTATCGTCAGCGTGTCACTGAGGCCATTTCACACGCGCACAAGATCTTGGATGGTAAATTCGATTTCACCCTCGATGAGGTCTATGAGTTCGAACGGGAAGATGCGGACTGGCCACAGACCCGGGCCGAGTTGAACGACCTCTGGCGCAAGCGGGTAAAAAATGACTATCTCAGTCTCAAACTCACCGGCAAGGCCGATAAAGAGATTCGCAAGACTTTAAACGCACGTTATACACGTCTGGAAAACCGCGTCTTGCAGTTTGACGCCAACGACATCTTCCAGACTTTCATCAATGCCTATACGCTGAGTCTGGAACCCCATACCAGCTATATGTCTCCCAGCACGTCTGAAAATTTCGATATCAGCATGAGTCTATCTTTGGAAGGCATAGGTGCGGTGTTGAAAGATGAAGATGGTTATACCGTGGTACAGAAGACGGTTATCGGTGGACCGGCTGAATTGAGCAAACAGCTGAAGGCCGGTGACAAGATCATTGGCGTGGGACAGGGCCTGAAAGGGGATATCACCGACGTGGTCGGCTGGCGTCTGCAGGATGTGGTTGAGCAGATTCGTGGTCCCAAAGGCTCGGTGGTGAGACTCAATATTCTGCATAAAGGTAGCCAGGATGAGTCAAAGCCCGACACCATTACCCTGGTTAGAAATAAAATTAAACTGGAGGAGCAGGCCGCCAAGAGCTATGTCATCGAGGGACTCGATGGCATGGATCAGTACCGCGTTGGTGTTGTTGAGGTACCGACCTTCTATCGTGACTTCGCAGCGGAGTCACGCGGCGAGGCCGACTTTCGCAGTACCACTCGTGATGTTAGGAATCTGCTGAAAGACCTTAAAAAGCAGGGCGTAGACGGCATTGTGATCGATCTGCGGGAGAATGGTGGTGGCTCACTCTCGGAAGCGACGGAGTTGACTGGCCTGTTTATCGAAACTGGCCCTGTTGTGCAGATCAAGGATGCTTTCGGCAAGGTCGAAGTCGAGAGAGACCCCAATGCTGAGGTAGCTTACGATGGACCAATGGCGGTATTGGTTGATCGTGACAGCGCCTCTGCATCAGAGATCTTTGCCGGTGCTATCCAGGACTACAAACGCGGTATCGTCATCGGCGAGCCGACTTTCGGTAAGGGAACGGTGCAGACCCTGGTTGATCTGGGACGCTTTGTGCCCGGACGTAAGCGTGATCTGGGCCGCCTGCGTCTGACCATGGCGCAGTTCTTCCGCATCAACGGCGGCAGTACCCAGCACCGCGGTGTGGTACCGGATATTCTCTTCCCAACAGCAAAATTCTCCGACGAGTATGGTGAGCGATCCCTGGATAACGCACTGCCCTGGGCACAGATTCAGCCAGCCAAGTTCAAGGCCATGGCCAAGGAGGCGATTCCTCGGCTGACAGAGTCCCATCTCATCCGTGTCTCCCACGATCCCGGTTTTGAGATGTTGGTGGATCAGGAGAAGCGTTTTAAGGATCTCGACAAACAGACCGAGATTAGCCTGCTGGAGTCCAAGCGACGGGCAGAGTTTGAACAGCGTGAAGAGGAGCGTCTGCTGCATAAAAACCGTTTTCGTACCTCCCAAGGGCTCAAGGCCATTGATCAGGAAGAGGATCTTGAGGACCGGGACGACGACGATGAAGAGGGCAAGGCAGCACGGCGTATAGAACTGAATGAGGCTGCCAGGATTTTGGTCGACTCGATTCGGTTGCACACGCCTATGGCTGTGATGCGATAGTCTGTCTCTCTGACCACTCAATTTATCCGTGTTAGATTCAGACTGACAGGCTATAATCCCGCTCTTTGATCGGGATCTGCAGGTTTGTACGAGACATCTGAAAAGCGATTGCTGCAGCTGAAGCAGGCCGGGCAGGCCGATCTGCTCAAGGGTGGGCTGATCGGTATCGAAAAAGAGGGCCTGCGCGTCTCACCCAGAGGCAGTATCTCCCAGCACCCCCATCCGACCGGACTGGGCTCCCCCCTCACCAATCGCTACATCACCACTGACTATTCAGAGGCGTTGACAGAGATTATCACGCCACCCTCCGGTGATCGTGCCGAACCTCTGCGCTTTCTCTTTGATGCCCACCACTTTCTCTATCAACATCTGGGAAAGGAGATCCTCTGGTCGAGCAGCATGCCCTGTGTGGTGGAGGGGGATGAGAATATCCCCATCGCCAACTATGGCAACTCCAACGCCGGCATGATGAAGACCGTCTACCGGCGGGGACTAGGACATCGCTATGGTCGCGTGATGCAGGTGATTGCGGGTGTCCATTTCAACTACTCGATACCCCATGAATTTTGGCCGGCCCTGCAAACCTTGACCAGGGATGAGAGACCTCTACAGACATTCATCTCTGAGAGTTATTTCGGCATGCTGCGTAATCTGCAAAGATTCGGTTGGCTGATTCCCTATCTGTTTGGCGCCTCACCCGCGGTGTGTAAATCATTCCTCGGAGGAAGGCCCACCAGTCTGCACGAGTTCGATGAGAGCACCTACTACTCACCCTATGCCACCTCCTTGCGTATGGGGGATATCGGTTATCAGAACAGTAAGGAGGAGGGGACAGGTATCAAGGCCTGCTACGACTGTCTGGATGCCTATGTGGAGACCCTCTCCCGTGCTATCGAAACGTCTTGTCCCATCTATCAGGCCATCGGCGTCAAGGTGGATGGAGAGTATCGGCAATTGAATGCCAATATTCTGCAGATCGAGAACGAGTACTACAGTACGGTGCGACCGAAGCAAGTGCCGGAACTGATGGAGAAGCCGATCCATGCGCTACAGCGCAGAGGGGTACGCTATGCAGAGTTACGTTCGTTGGATGTAAACCCCTTCTATCCCCTGGGTATCGCTGAAGAGCAGATCTACTTTCTCGAAATGCTGATGATCCTGAGCCTGCTGGAGACGAGTCCGCCGATCAATGTAGCGGAACAGAAGGCGATCGACTGGAACGAACTGGCTGCAGCCCACAATGGCAGGGATCCTGAGCTGAGATTAAAACGCAACGGCGACGAGCTCTTTGTGCGGGACTGGGGCCTGGAGATCTGTGATGCTATGCAACCGATCGCGGAATTATTAGACCAGTCCATGGGGACTAATCCCTATAGGGATAGCTTGCTGCTTCAGCGTGAACGGCTCGAAAATCCGGATATGACCCCCTCTGCGATCATGCTGGCAGAGATGCGTGAACGTGGTGAAGGCTTCTACCATTTTGCAAAACGCAAATCCCTGGAGCACTATGACTACTTCATGCAGCAGGATCACTCGCCGGAGGATCAGGATCTACTGGAGTGTGAGGCGACAGACTCTTGGCGTCGCCAACGGGAGATGGAGGCTTCTGATAAACAGAGTTTTGATGAGTTTCTGCATGACTATTTTTCTCAGCAACTTTAAAGCAGTCCCATTTTTTTTCAAAGGATCGATTTGAGATTGAGGTTTCCGTATGGGTAATCACAACGAGGATGAGTTGGACTTCGCCACCCGGGCGATAAGAACCGGCCATCACAGGACCCTGGAAGGGGAACACGGAGAGCCTATCTTTCCAACTTCCAGTTTTGTCTTCGGCAGTGCTGCCGAGGCAGCCGCGCGCTTCAGTGGAGATGAACCCGGTAATATCTACTCCAGATTCACAAATCCCACGGTAAGAAACTTCGAGCAGCGCCTGGCGACATTGGAAGGGGGCGAGAGCTGTGTCGCCACGGCATCCGGTATGGCTGCCATTCTGGCGACCTGCATGGGGCTGCTGGAGGTGGGGGATCACATCGTCTCCTCCCGCAGTATCTTCGGCAGCACCACCATGCTGTTCAATAAATACCTGACCCGTTTCGGTATAGAGACCAGTTTTGTGCCCCAGGATGACTATGGGGCCTGGGAACGTGCGATCACCGACAAGACCAAGTTGCTCTTTCTTGAGACGCCGTCAAACCCATTAACCGAGGTAGCGGATATCCGTCTTCTGAGCGACCTGGCTCATGCCCATGGCTGTCTGCTGGTGGTGGACAACTGCTTCTGCACCCCGGCACTGCAGCGTCCGCTGAGTCTTGGTGCCGATATTGTTGTCCACTCCGCGACCAAATATCTCGACGGACAGGGGCGTTGTGTCGGTGGGGCTGTGGTCGGTAATCAAGAGCTGGTGGGGGAAGAGGTCTTCGGCGTTCTGCGTACCGCCGGTCCCACTATGAGCCCTTTTAACGCCTGGGTATTTCTCAAGGGTCTGGAGACACTGGAACTGCGTATGCAGGCCCACTCCCGCAATGCGCAACAACTGGCTGGCTGGTTGGAAGATCACCCGCAGATCGAACGGGTCTTGTACCCGGGACTCGAGTCCCATCCGCAATATCATCTGGCGCAGAAGCAGCAGTCGGCTTCGGGCAGCATCGTCTCCTTCGTGGTCAAGGGAGGGCAACCTGCTGCCTGGTCGTTGATCGATGCGACGCGGATGCTCTCGATCACCGCCAATCTTGGTGATACCAAGACCACCATTACCCATCCGGCTACGACGACTCATGGACGTCTGACTCCTGAACAGCAGGCTGAGGCGGGGATCAGTCATGGCTTGGTAAGGGTGGCCGTGGGTCTCGAATCAATTGAGGACATCCAGCGCGACCTATCCCTGGGGTTGGATCGTCTCTGACCCATGACCGATGACACACTGAGGGAGAAGTGGGATAGCCGGCATGGGGTGGCGGAGAAGCGCCCCTCCCTGGCCAGGGTGTTAGAGGAGAACCTCCACCTCCTGCCCACATCAGGCGTTGCCCTGGACCTCGCCTGCGGTCTCGGCGGCAATGCCCTGGCATTGGCGGAGCAGGGGCTGGATGTCACGGCCTGGGATCTCTCTCCTGTGGCGATTCAACGTCTGCAGGGATTCGCCTCAGAGGCGGGGTTGTCCAACTTGAAGGCCGAGGTGAGGGATGTCGAAGATCAACCGCCAACTCCTGCCAGCTTTGATGTCATCGTCGTCAGTTACTATCTTGAACGTAATCTGATTCCGACTCTGATCGAGGCGCTCAAACCGGGTGGCCTGATCTTCTATCAAACTTTTACTGCCATTGCTGTGGGCGAGGAGGGACCATCCAATCCCGCCTTCCGTCTGGCTGACAACGAACTGCTCGAGCTCTTTCGTCCTCTCAAACTGCGGGTCTATCGGGAGGAGAATCGCCTGGGTGACCTGCAACGTGGCGTGAGAGATATAGCCATGCTGGTGGCGGAACGCTGACTGGATAGTTTTGCGTCTGGCTATCAACGGCTAACATCGCCTAAAAGCCCTAGGAATCTACTGGTTGAATTAGGCCTGTATCGCTCCCAAATAATAACCAAGTAATATACTATGTAATTCCAGATGTTTCAGACTTGGAGGACCTATGCAGATCCGGCAACTTTTTGATCGTGATTCCAGCACCTACACCTACCTCTTGTGGGATGAGGTCAGTCGTGAGGCGGCCATTATCGATTCCGTCAAAGAGCAGGTCGAGCGGGACAGCCAGCTGATCGAAGAACTCGATCTGAATCTGCGTTATGCCCTGGAGACTCATGTTCATGCAGATCACATCACTGCCAGCGGTCTGTTGCGGGATCGGTTTGGCTGTCAGATCGGTGTCCACGCCAGAGTCGGTAGCGACTGTCCCGATATCAAGCTGGGTGACAAGGATCGCATCTCTCTGGGTGAGCAGCGGATCGATGTGCTCTACACACCAGGACACACAGACACCGATCTCTGCTATCTCATCGATGGGGCGGTCTTCACCGGTGATATCCTCTTGATCCACGGCAGCGGGCGGACCGACTTTCAGTCCGGGGATGCCGGCAGCTCCTACGACTCCATCACCGGCAGACTCTTCACGCTGGCGGATGAGACACGGGTCTATCCCGCCCATGACTACAACGGCTTCACCTGCAGTACCATTGGGGAAGAGCGGCGATTCAACCCCAGACTTGGGGGCGACAAGAGTCGGGAGGAGTATATCCACATTATGCAGAGCATGGAGCTGGAGAAACCCAAGCTGATCGATATCGCGGTGCCGGGTAACCAGGCCTGTGGTCTCTTACGACAGGGGTGAAGCGGCATGGATCGAGGCGCACTGGAGAAGATGCTGGAGCAGGGTCAGGACAATGTGCTCCTGCGCTACAGCCTGGGATCGATCTGTCTCAAGGAGAAGCAATACGAGACGGCAGCAGCGCATCTGCAACAGGCGGTGAGACTGGATGAGAGCCACTCAGCCAGCTGGAAGCTCTTTGGCAAGGCCTTGGCTCAGCTCGGGCGTACTGAAGAGGCGAGAGAGGTCTACAGCAAGGGGATAGAGGTCGCCGAGTCGAAGGGGGATGTGCAGGCGGTCAAAGAGATGCGGGTATTCCTGAAACGATTGAATTAAAAGACTCAGTTCCCAGCAAGCGGCAGACAGAAACCGGAGTCTTCACTCACAAGCAAGCGAGCTAATAACAATGATTGAGCCGGATAAGTCTTCGGTCAAAAACTATTTGCAGTCACTCCAGCAGACTATCTGCAGCGCCCTGGAGGCAGAGGATGGCAAGGCGACCTTCCTGCAGGATGATTGGCAGCGGGAGCAGGGTGAGCATCTCGGTGGCGGTGGAATCAGCGCCGTACTGCAGGAGGGTGAGGTCTTCGAACAGGCCGGGGTCAACTTCTCCCACGTCACCGGCAGTGAACTGCCGGGTTCGGCCACCGCCCATCGTCCAGAGCTGGCGGGGAGGGCGTTCGAGGCGATGGGGCTCTCTCTGGTGATCCATCCGCGTAATCCCTATGTGCCGACCTCCCACGCCAATGTCCGCTTCTTCATCGCCGAAAAGCCGGGTGAGGCGCCGGTCTGGTGGTTCGGTGGTGGGTTTGATCTCACTCCCTACTACGGCTTCGACGAGGATTGTCGTCACTGGCATCAGATAGCTAAATCCGCCTGCACGCCTTTCGGAGAAGCGGTCTACCCAAAGTATAAGGCCTGGTGCGATGAGTACTTCTATCTCAAACACCGCCAGGAGCCCAGGGGTATTGGCGGGCTCTTCTTCGACGATTTGAACGAAGGCGGTTTCGAGGCGTCATTCGGCTTCATGCGTAGTGTGGGGGATCACTATCTCCCGGCCTATCTGCCCATTGTGCAGAAGCGCCGTGAGACCGCTTATGGCGAGCGGGAGCGGGAGTTCCAACTCTATCGTCGTGGCCGCTATGTGGAGTTCAACCTGGTCTACGATCGCGGCACCCTGTTCGGTCTCCAGTCCGGCGGCAGAACCGAGTCGATCCTGATGTCGCTGCCGCCTCTGGTGAGATGGCAATACAACTGGCGGCCGGAACCCGGCAGCCAAGAGGCAAGGCTGTATGAACACTATCTGAAACCGAGGGAGTGGGTCGATGGTTGATCCCAAGCCCTTTGCCGAATCCTGCGAAGAGAACAAGGCGCCGATTCTCGAGGTTCTGAGTAGGCTTCTGAAAAATTGTAAGTGCCTCCTCGAGATCGGCAGTGGCACCGGCCAGCATGCAGTCCACTTTGCCGCCGCCATGCCTCACCTGACCTGGCAGACCAGCGATTTAGCTGATTCCCATCCCGGTATCCGGGCTTGGTTGGACGAGGCGGCTTTGCTCAACACAAGGTATCCCCTGGAACTCGACGCCGAAGGGGAGTGGCCCACAGACTCTTATGACGCAGTCTTCAGCGCCAATGCAGTTCATATCATGAGCTGGTCTGCGGTTGTCGCCTGCTTTGCGGGAGTGGCTAAGGTCTTGAGCAAAGATGGACTGTTGGTACTCTACGGCCCCTTCAACTACGGTGGTGAATATACCAGCGAGAGCAATTCCCGATTCGATGGCTGGCTTAAGTCGAGGGACCCCCAGAGCGGCATTCGGGATTTCGACGATCTACAGGTATTGGCTGCTGCCAATGGATTGGTTTTCAGTGAGGATATCGAGATGCCGGTCAATAATCGGATACTGGTTTGGCGTAAGATGGCATAAGATCAGGGATCGGAGTCGAGTGGGTCTTGAACGTCAATCGCCCCGAAAAAACACAGGCGCATTTCTCAAGCAGTTAAATCCGTTCTGGATTCGGCTCCGATCCCAGAGTTCTCAAAGCTTTGAGCAACAACCTTTGGTAAGCAACTATAGGAATTAGCATGTTAGTTACAAATATCGAGATCCTGCCTGACAAGCGAATTAAACAGCACCTGGGCCTGGTTCAGGGCAGCTCTGTACGTGCGAAGCATGTGGGAAGGGATATTATGGCCGGCTTGAAAAACATCTTCGGTGGTGAATTGAAGGGTTATACGGAACTGTTACAGGAGTCTCGTCAGGAAGCGATGGAGCGGATGGTCGAGCAGGCGGAGGCAGTGGGCGCTAATGCAGTCCTCAATGTACGCTTTTCCACTTCCAGCGTCGCCGCCGGTGCGGCTGAACTCTTTGCTTATGGAACCGCTGTGGTTCTGGAGTAGTCGCATGATCGACCTGATTATTCTGATTACACTGCTGGCGCTGGGCTATGGTTTTGGCAGCTACGCCGAAAGCAAGCACTATAAATCGATTATCGCCAGGGAGAACAGCCTACGGCATATCCCTGCGGTTACCTCCCGCTTTCCACCTGTGCAAAACGGGAGTACCGATGCGGCCCTGGTCAGCGGTAGTGTTGTGATATCGGTAGACTATTTCAAGCGCTTCTTGGCCGCCTTAAGAAACCTGGTAGGTGGACGGGTCACCTCTTATGAGAGCTTGGTCGATCGCGCCAGACGGGAGGCTGTACTGCGTATGAAGGCCGAGGCTGAACAGCTGAATGCTGACATTATTTTCAATGTTAAGCTGGAGACCGCCAGCATTCACAAGGGAAAGGGTAACAATATCGGTTCTGTCGAAGTATTGGCCTATGGTACGGCGCTGAAGACAACTCAGTAGCAAGCAAGCTGTGAAATACACTAATCCGCAAATCCCTGAAGGGATCAACACCAGCAAGCAACACCCACTGAAAGAGTTCTTTCTGCTCACTGCCGGGGTGCTTGGTGTGATTGTCATTGTGGTTCTACTGCTGGGCTTTTTTGCGGACAAGCTTGCCCATTACATCCCCTTTGAAGTTGAGCTTGAGATCGCCTCGAATGAGCTGTTAGCCGAGTCTGAACCTGGCCCCATGCAGAACTACCTTGAGACGTTGACCGAGCGCATTGTCAGCGCTCAAGGTATCACACAAGAGATGCCGATCAGCGTGCACTATGTTGATGACGAGACCATCAACGCCTTCGCAACGCTGGGTGGCCATGTCTATATGTTCCGTGGTCTGCTTGAGAAGCTTCCGAACGAAAACTCGCTGGTGATGGTGTTGGCCCATGAGATAGCCCACGTCAAACACCGTCATCCGATCCGCAGTCTTGGGCGGGGTGTTGTCATTGGGCTGGCCCTCTCCGCGGTAAGCAGTACATTGGGTGACATGATGACCAACCAGATCATCGGTAACACAAGTATGCTCACCTCGCTGACCTTCAGTCGGGATCAGGAGCATGAGTCGGACAAGACAGCACTAGAAACCCTGATGGTGCTGTATGGCAATGTGATGGGAGCGGACCAGCTGTTCGAGGTATTGCAGGAGACCGAGGGATCGATCAGAGTGCCGGAGTTTTTCAGTACTCACCCATTGTCGGAAAAACGTATCCAGTATATCCACGCATTCGGTAGACAGGTCTCAGACACATCAACTGAAGCTAGGGCCACGCCGCTTCCCCGTGATTTTTCCAGCTGGTTGATTCTGAACAGCGATAACAAAGATCAAGACAATGAGTAGTTCTAGCCTCGAAAATACCTCTCCCTTTACGGCAGAGGTGAGCGAGCTGCATGGAAGATATCGAGGCGCGATGTTTCTCAAGGGGTCGGCATCAAGCGCTTCCACAGCGCGAGTCTCTTCAGATAACCCAAGCGCTTTTCTCTAGCAGGTCAATCCGTCGTTGATTCGTTTACGCGCCCTGGCGTAAAGCGTCCTGAATGAGGTCTCCCGGGCAGTTGAAAAAAGAGTCTAACTTGCTGCCAGTATCACGTTTTGATTTTTGTTGCGGGTTATAAAAAAACAATAATAAAAATAGAAAAACGCAATATAAAGAATTATAAATATATATAAAAAACAAAAAGATAATAATTATATCTAATATTATTTCTAGGAATAAATCATGACTATTCTAGACTTCATCCGCTTAAATGAGCAGCGCCTTCCTCTGTCAATCCCCGCCAGCCTGTGGTAAATACTTCCCCTCCTTGGGTGCAGGTATGCACTACTTAGGGGCAGAAATTTAACACTGAAATCATCATAACAATGACGGAGGACCCGACTATGGCCTTCAAAAATCGTCTTCATAGAAGCGAGCTGGCCGTGCCGGGCAGTAACACACGCATGTTGGAAAAGGCCCCGGAGGCGGGTGCCGATCTGGTCTTTATCGATCTTGAGGATGCGGTTGCCGTGTCCGATAAGGAGCAGGCGAGAAAGAACGCCATCCATGCGCTGACCCATTACGATTGGTCCCGCTGCTCGGTTTCGGTTCGTATTAACGGACTGGACACCCACTTCTGCTACCGCGATATCGTCGATGTCGTCGAAGCAGCGGGTGACAAACTCGACACCATCCTGGTGCCCAAGGTTAATCAACCCTCTGATCTACAGTTCGTTGCGCTGATGCTGGAGCAGATCGAAGCGGCCATGGGTTTCGAAGCGATCAACATGCACGCCTTGATTGAAACCGCCATGGGTATGGCCAATGTGGAGGCGATCGCCCAGACCTGTCCCGAGCGTCTGGAGGCACTGGTCTTTGGCGTGGCCGACTACGCCGCCTCTACCCAGGCCCGCACCACCAGCATGGGTGGTGTCAATCCCAACTATCTGGTGCTCGATAACCCGGACAGCGAAGGCCATCGCCAGACCTACCTGGGTAACCAGTGGCACTTCGCCATGTCCCGCATGATCGTTGCCTGCCGTGCCTACGGACTACGTCCCATCGATGGGCCCTTTGGTGACTACAGCGATCCAGAGGGTTACCTGGCAGTGGCTACCGCCTTTGCCGCTTTGGGTGGCGAGGGCAAGTGGGCGATCCATCCCTCTCAGATCGAGCTGGCGAACCAGGTCTTCACCCCCGGTGAGGCAGAGGTCGATCGCGCCCAGCGTATCCTCGTCGCAATGGAGGAGGCTGCTGCAGAAGGTCGAGGTGCAGTCAGTCTCGACGGCAAGATGATCGATGCAGCAACCGTGCGTCAGGCACAGGTAGTGACTGAGAAGATGGCTCAGATCCAGCAGATGTCCGGTAAGGAGGCTGCGGTTGCATGAATATCCATGAGTATCAGACCAAAGAGCTGTTCCGCAGCTACGGCATTCCCGTGCCGGAAGGAAGTATGGCCCATTCCGCCAATCAGGCGGTATCCATTGCTGAACAGCTTGAGGGTGAGGGCTGGGTGGTCAAGGCCCAGATCCACGCCGGCGGTCGCGGCAAGGCCGGTGGTGTCCAGCTGGCAAAGAGTCTGGATGAGGTACAGCAGCATGCGGAGAATCTGATCGGCTCTCATCTGGTAACCAAACAGACCGGTGAGAGTGGCCATATGGTCCACCGGGTGCTGGTAGAGCAGATGCAGGATATCGATCAGGAGTTCTATCTGGGACTGGTGATCGATCGTGGTTCTCAACGCATCACCCTGATCGCATCCGCCGCCGGTGGTATGGAGATCGAAGAGGTGGCGGCAGCTACCCCGGAAAAGGTGATCAAGGAAGCGGTCGATCCCGCTGTGGGCTTGCAGGATTTTCAGTGCCGCAAGCTGGCCGCAGGCATCGGCCTGAGTGGGAAGCAGATCAATAAGGTCGTCCGGGTGATGAAACAGCTCTATCGCTGCTTCCGCGACAAGGATGCGCTGATGGTGGAGATCAATCCTCTGGTCACCACCGGCGACGGTAGCTTCCTCGCCCTTGACGGCAAGATGTCCTTCGATGGCAACGCCATGTTCCGTCAACACGAGATCGCCGATCTGCGGGATTTCGATGAAGAGGACCCGAAGGAGGTGGAGGCCTCCGGCCACGATCTCAACTATATCGCCCTGGACGGCAGTGTTGGCTGTATCGTCAATGGCGCCGGCCTGGCGATGGCGACCATGGATGCCATCAGCCTCTACGGCGGCAGTCCGGCCAATTTTCTCGATGTGGGGGGCGGCGCCTCTCCTGAGAAGATCGCCAATGCATTCCGCATCGTGCTGGAGGATCCCAACGTCAAGGTTCTGCTGCTGAATATCTACGCCGGCATCAACCGCTGCGACTGGATCGCCGAGGGTATCGTCAAGGCGATGGAGTCCCAGTCTATTGAAGTGCCTATCGTGGTGAGACTTGCAGGTACCAACCTGGAAGCCGGTCGTCGAATCCTGAGCCAGTCTGGACTCGACTATATCCATGCGGATCGACTCAGCGACGCCGCTGAGAAGGCGGTCAAGGCAGTCAACGGGGAGGCCGCATGAGTATTCTGGTCAACAAACAATCGAAGGTGATCTTTCAAGGTTTCACCGGCCAACATGCCACCTTCCATGCCCAGGAGGCGATCCGCATGGGCACCAACGTGGTGGGCGGTGTCACGCCTGGTAAAGGGGGATCGGTCCACATCGAGCGTCCGGTCTTCGATACGGTGAAAGACGCAGTGCAGGAGACAGGTGCAGACGTCAGCGTGGTCTTCGTACCACCGCCATTCAGCGCCGATGCCATCATGGAGGCGATCGAAGCCGGTATCAAAGTTATCGTCGTCATCACCGATGGCATCCCGGTGCAGGACATGGTGCGGGTCAAGCGCTATCTGATCGGCCACGACGCGATCATCATCGGCCCCAATACCGCCGGTGTGATCACCCCGGAGGAGTGTAAGGTCGGCATCATGCCCGCCCATATCTATCCTAAGGGACGTATCGGCCTGGTCTCCCGCTCCGGCACTCTCAACTATGAGGCGGTGGAGCAGATGAGCGAACTGGGTCTGGGTATCTCCACCAGCATCAGTATCGGTGGCGATCCGGTGAATGGTTGCGACTTCCTCACCCTGTTGAAGCAGTTTGCCGACGATCCGGAGACCGACGCGGTGTTGATGATCGGCGAAATCGGCGGTTCCCAGGAGGTGGATGCAGCGACCTGGGCGCAGGAGAACATGGATAAACCCCTGATCGGCTTCATCGCCGGCGCCACGGCACCGCCGGGACGCACCATGGGTCATGCCGGCGCTATCATCTCCGGTGAGTCAGATACCGCTCAGGCGAAGATGAAGCGGCTGGATGAGCTGGGTGTCAGCGTGGTGCAAAACGCCGCTGAGATCGGCAAGACGGTGCTGCAGAGCGTCAACAGCCGTAAATAACGCAATCGCGTCAGGTTGTTTTTTCCCTCTCTGATGTCAGACTCAAGGCTGACTGTCCGGTGATGCGAATCCTGGGTAGTCGGCCTTCAGTCTGTTCAGCACTCTTTGTGTGCGAATCTTGAGAGGTGAGAGTGGGAATGTCCCTCAATCTGTTTGAACGATTTCTCTATTGGACATCAGTCCTGCTGTTTTGTGTTGCATTCAATGTCTATGCAGAGTCAGCTTCCCATAACCATTTTCTGACCCCTGTCTCTCCGCCACTGGAGGCACCTCCACTAAAGCTGAACGACATTAATGGTGAGGATATTGATTTGGCTGCATTGCGGGGAGAGGTGGTCGTGGTCAACTTCTGGGCCACCTGGTGTCCGCCATGCCGACGGGAGATGCCCTCTCTGGAGCGTCTCAATCAAACCTACAGTGATAAAGGGATCAAGGTGTTGGCGGTGGACGTGGGAGAGGATCCGGAGACCGTTTCACCCTTTCTGGAATCTATGCAGCCAAAACCCACCTTTCCTATTCTGTTCGATACCGATTCCAACGCGGTCACGGCCTGGAGGATCAAGGGGATGCCCACTACCTTTGTGGTCGACCCACAAGGGAGGATTGCCTATATGGCGGTGGGCGCCCGGGAGTTTGACCACCCACAGCTGGTGCAGAAACTACTTGAGCTGAAGAGCCAAGCTAGCACTCAGTGATACTTCTCCGTGGTGATTTGCCCCGGCTCATTCCTACGATGTTTCTGCATGCCGCGGGACTCCAGTTCTGCTGAGACCTCTTTGATCATATTGATGTTGCCGCACAGCATCACATGGGACTCCTGAGCCGAGAGCGTTAATCCCGCCCGTGTCTCCAGTCTGCCATCCTCCAGGGTGGCGAGTACACGCCCGTTGAGGGTCTCAGGCTGGCTCTCCCGGCTGGTGATAGGAAGATATCTGAACTGATCTCCATATTTCGCCTGCAGCGCTGAGATCTCATCGGCGTAACTGAGATGATTCCGGCTTGGGACGTTATGCACCAGCACAAGATGTTTGAATCGCTGCCAGCTATCCTGGGTGCGCAGGATGGATAGATAGACTCCCAGCGCCGTACCGGTGGCGATCATCCAAAGATCCTTGCCATCGGGAATCTGCTCCAGTGTAAAGAGACCGTTGGCCTTGGCCGAGACCCAGACGTTATCCCCCGGCTGCAGAGCCGCAAGACGAGGACTCAATGGGCCGCCGATAACTTCGTTGAAGTAGATCTCAAGCAGTTGGTCCTGGGGCGGATTGACGAAGGAGTAGGGGCGGGCAACCCGCTCGCCATCTATTTCCAGCGCCAGACGGGTGAACTGGCCGGCACTGAAGGGCTCAACTTCGGCCTCAAATCGCAGAGAGAAGAGCTGATCGTTCCATTGCTTCTTCTCTATCACTTTGCCTTCAATCCACTGTTCCATCACAACACTCCAAACAGACATCGCCAACAGGCGTAGGTTAATTCTATCTCTTTAGACTCAATAGTATGGGCAAAGACTGGCGGATGTCAGGGCCTTCTACGGTGTATTAATTGTGGTTACTCAAGCGATCGTTGTGACAGGGTATGACGTTGAAGCCGGAAAATCAGACAAAAAAAAGCCCCCGGGGGAGAGGGCTTTAACGTTGGCATCCGGCCCTCAGGAGTGCTCGCTCTCCTGAGGAACCGAACACGATGCCATCTAGACGTCCGTGTTGATGATATTTGAAAATCCGCTTTCGACTCCGTCCATGTCATAGGCGGTTACTGCGAAGTAGTAGTTGCCAGATGGGATGCTATCCACTCTGAAGTCGGTGATGGTGTCATCGTTCAGGTCGACCAGCATTGTCAGATTGTTGGGAGATGTGCCGTAGTAGACCCGATAGCCTTGAATTTCGCTAAGGCTCAGGGGGGTGCTGTCTGTGCGGGTTGACGGCGCTGTCCATTCAAGCACCTTTCCCGATGCTGTGGTCGTGTTCTGGGTATCGCTTGAGGTTTCACCGGCACCGCCGCCACAGGCGGTGAGAAGGATGCTGGAGAAGATGACCAGTGCGAGCAAGATGATTTTTTTCATGGTTCTCTTCCTGAAATATTGTCTCTGTTACTTTGTCTTGCGGCGCAACAGGGAAAAGCTTCAGGTACTGGTTTACAGTTTTTCTGGGAGGTAAATTCTTATTTTCCAGTGCTGAGTAGTCATTAACTAACATGATGTATTTAAAAGAAAAATGAACGAATTCTTTAAGACGCTGACTGGTGATTTTTCTCTAGTAAAACAGTCGGTATTTCCTTGTGTTGAATGGGGTGTCCTGCGGCTTTGTTTGGGTGATTTTGTTA
>JBNKMQ010000142.1:0-8197 GCA_050293225.1 Sedimenticolaceae bacterium | reverse complement strand
TTGGAATTCTTTAGCTAGCTTTGCCTCAGATAACTTCGAAGCTGTTTCACTATCTTGCTTCACCTTCGTCAATTCATTGGCAAGCGTGTCACGTTCTTTTTCCACGACCATTAGAGCCTCAATCACAGCAAGTTTCTGTGCTGCCTCACCGGCATCTAGTTTCGCTTTCAATTCTTGAATTTCAGCGTCTTTGGAAGCGGCAGACTTCTGCATTTCGCTGCTGACCTTTTCCTTAGCAAGCTCAACCGCATTCAGCTTATCCTTCTCAGCCAGCTCAAGCCTCTCATGCAACTGCTGCTCGAATTCGCTATCGCGAACCTGCTTCAGAATGTCCGCATACCCAGCTTCGTCAATCTTGAATGCCTTTCCGCAGTGCGGGCAGATGATTTCATGCATGTCTAACTTTCCCCTTATAGACGAAGATGCGTAAGAACATATATTCTAGGGCTACGATCCTCACCTTTCCTTTCGAGCATATGATTTACGGACCTGCGTATTTATAAATGCGTTCAGTCCTTCACCAGTTCGCGCAAGCTGCTTCATTTTTTCTATATTTTGAGATCCAGCACTTGCGCAAGTGTACAAATATATCGATCCGTCTGAAAACTGTACCCGGATTGAATCGGCGGTGATCTCATATGCAACGACTCCAGAGTCACCGCCAGTATTTAAGTATTTATCCATCTTTTCACCCCTTTATTTAAACAATGTTGCGGCATGGAGAGACGGTAACGCAATGGAAGCCATCATAGCCGCTCGGAGATGGCTACACTACCTTAGAACCAGTGTAAAACTTTATAGCTCGGCATAAATATGAGTCATGTGCCTATCGCCCCTTCTATAGCCAGGAGGATCTGCAGTAAACGCTTTATCTAATATCTTCAGATCCTCTATTTTGCTTAGTTCACAAAGATCCCATTCATGCCCAGGCGTTACATGTCCACCTGCCGTCTGATAACAACGGAGTACTGGATTTCCAGCTCGGGATACACCCACTGCCACTGGTTGAGCCTCACGCTGCAATCCACTGTAAGTAAAAGAAATATAGCTGCGTTGGTTTATTGCCTGTATCAGAGTGTCTTTCATGTAACCTCCTTGCTTCCTTTATGGTCATCTTCTTCCAAATCTAAAATAGATGTTCACCCCCATACCACTGATCTCCGTACCATTTTCGACACCAACAGGGTCATGCTTAATTAAATCTGACATTACGCCCGAATAGAGTCGAGTGTAGCAATCAGGTCAGTCAACCATGCAGTCTGCACAGCACGAAGGTGCCTTTAGTTTAGTCCGAAACCAGCCATACTGAGACTTGAAAGATGCGCTTCCCAATCGGTCCATTGCTCCGGATGCGCTGAAGAACTCTCGGCCACCTGTATCCGCTGACTCTGCCGTAAGCCACACTCCGGACTATAATAGGAATAGTAATATTATTAGAAAAAAACCTCCCGCAACTGGAGACACTAACCCAACTTCTCAACCAGATCCTCCGCCCTCAGATGTGTATATCGCCGCAGCATCTGCATAGACTTGTGGCCACTGATTGCGGCAACTTCCTGATCACTTAGCCCTTTTTCAACCAGCCTGGACACCGCCTCATGGCGGAGATCGTGAAAACGGAGGTCGCTGATCGCTGCCCGCTGGAGCGTGTTAGACCAAACCTTGCTGATCGTATAAGGCCGGCGCTTTTTATCCTTTCCAGGCTCTCCATAGAAGATCAGGTCCACGCCCTTGGGTCTCGCTGGGTGTGCAATAGCCTGGCGTAGAACCCTTGCGGCACGTCTCGACAGCGGCACCGTTCGGGCACTGCCGTTTTTTGTCGCATTGAGGCGAACGATGCGCCTTTGCAGGTCCACCTGGTCCAACGTGAGGGACAGGATCTCTCCCTGTCGCATGGCTGTATAGAGAGCAACCCGAACTGCCCAAGCCAGCATTGGATTGGAGTGCCGATCACACGCCTCAAGCAGCCTCTTAGCTTCACTCCAGCTGAGCCGTCTGTTTCTCCCCTGCCCCGGACTGGGCTTCCGGATGGCGGCGACGGGATTGGCGATCAGACCAAGCCCCCATTCCCGTATAGCCACTGTGTAGAGGTTACTCAGTAACGCAAGCTCCAGGCGGACGGTAGATGCGGAGAGGGGGCGGCCTGTTTTCTTGCTGATGGTGTTAAGACGAAGATCGCGGTAGTCCGCGAGGATCTTGGGATTGATGGCGGCGAGTGCATAGTCGCCCAGATGCTTCTTTAGCGGCTTTGCCCTGCCTGGCTCTCGATTCGTGGAATCGGCCCCCTTTTTCGTGGGGGTGATCTCTCGCAGGTAGAGGTCGAGTGCCTCTTTTACTGTTGTTGTTTCGGCAGCGCGGCGGGAAACGAACACGCCTCGCGCCATCTCATCTTCGACACTGCGCGCCCAGTCCTCAGCGTCTTTCTTGACTCGAAAGGTCTTGACCGTGGTTGGCCAGCCCTTGCGTCGAACAACGGCCTTCCATCTGCCTGACGACCTCTTGGTTATTGTCGCCATAAATTCTCCCTAAACGTACAAGCCTGGAACCCCGAAAAGTTCGGAGTGTACCAATATTGTACCGCTGAGGGAGATTTGGACCAATGGGCTAGCGGAATATCACCCTAACCCATTGAATTACATGGAGCCGGCGAGAGGATTCGAACCCCCGACCAGCTGATTACAAATCAGCTGCTCTACCAGCTGAGCTACGCCGGCTAAGGAAAGCGGATTCTAAGGCTTTATGACCGACTAGGCAAACTCATTCGCAATTGACTGATTTTGACTCCATTTGCGGTGCAATTCTGAGTAACTCCTGCCATTTACGCTTAGTTACTGGCGTCTCTCCTGTGAAAGAGAAGCTAACCCAGTAGTTGGTTTGCTCACGAAACCTGGGTCTGACCTCAGGCCCAAACCCCAGGTTGGCAATCTGTTCGCGTCTCGCTTGCGCCCGTTCCAGGTCGGTAAAGAGTCCCAAAGAGATGGCATGGGCCAGCTCGCCACTGGTAAAACGCCAAATATCGCTCACCCCTGCAGCTTCAAGATTCTCTGCTGTCGCCACAGCCTCAGCCCGGTTGGCGCGGGCGGGGATCAAAACCCAGAACCCCGCCTGGCTTTTCGTGGTCTCCGATGAGATTTCGGGAGTGAGACCCAAAGCGCGTAGCTGCACTGAAATCAACTCGGCCTCAGCGCGTTTTTCAAACACACCCAGGGTTCGACACTGCTTCTCAGCAGAAGCAGCTTCCAATGCATCATAGTTCGGCATCGATTTGGCTGGCTGCTGGCCTTGTTCAGCGACAGCGCTCTCCACCGCTTCATCAGGTGACGCCTTCTCTTCCTCTGTCGGCGGTGTCTCTGCAGCATCCGACTCTGGCGGGATCTCCAAAATGGGTTCACCAACCAGGCGCAGATCCCCGACCGGGTGATTCATGGCAATCGACTTCGTCGATCCATTCTGCTGAGGATAGAGCCAGATAAACAGCCCTATATTCAGAACGACCAGGAGGAAAAAGAGCCACTTCGTCATGACTTCTCCTCTGCCGCGATCAACGCCAGACCCAGCAGCACAAGATTCGGCTCCCGTTGATATTCGATTGAGAGGTGCTGGCCCACTATCTCTGCATCACCACCGGTTAGCAGGCAGATCGGTGTCACCTCACTCTCTCTCTTGATCATCCCCAACATCCGTTCTACTGACGAAACAGTGGCCAAAATAGCACCGGAGTGGATGCCCGTTGAGGTATCTGTCGCAAAATAGTCAATTACTCCACTTTCACTGAAGGCAGGGATCTCCGTATTCTGCATCAGACAATGGGGAAAGAGTCTTAGCCCCGGTAAGATCACACCCCCCAGATGATTGCCTGCCGCATCCATGCCATCCAGGGTTGTTGCGGAACCACAGTCTACGACAAGCAGGGGCGATTGAGAAAGCGAGCGGGCAGCCAACAGCGCCAGCCAGCGATCGACTCCCAGTTGGGTCGGTTCTCGATAGCCGCTCTTCACGCCCAGCTCAGCAGCCCTGGTCTCGGCCCAGAATGGTCTGATCCCCCAATGGTTATCAACCCACTCCTCAATTACGCTTCTTCTCTCTGCCTGCAGGACACTTGAGATATAGAGCCCATCCGGTTGTTCATACCTCTCCCAGGCGCTGAACAGTCCCTGCATAGATGGCTCGATGGGACACCGCTCCACCACAGCGGACTGCAGTGACGCATCCGTGGCCCATTTCACCGCTGTGTTGCCGATATCGACAAAGAGTCTCATTAGCCAGCCCCCCGCAGACTGACCTCACCCGCATGGAACAGGCGTGGACCCGACTCGGTCTGCAAGCGAATTGCACCAGAGGCATCGATACCGAGGTGCTCCCCATGCTGGCTCTGACTGGCACTGCGAATCTCCACACTCTTACCCAGCATGAGATCGTGTCTCTGCCACTCATCCACAAAGGCGGAGAGGCCCTCACTCTGATAGGTCTCTTTTATCTGGATCATCTGACTGATTAAACGCGCCGCTATGCCACTTCGGCTGACGGCCTCGACATCCGGTATCCCTTGCAGATCGACCCAAGGCTGATCAATCGAACTTCCGTCATCCCCAAGAGCGGTATTCAGACCGACACCTATGACCACCTGGGAAGGACCACTGGACTCGCCGCTGACTTCGAGCAGGAGTCCGGCCAGCTTTTTCCCTTGCCAGAGGATATCGTTGGGCCATTTCAAACCTGCCTGGTGGCAATTCATCTGATGCAAGACCCTTAGCACCCCAATGGCGGCGGCAAGACTTAATCCCGCCACCTGCATCGGCGCCATATCCAGGCGCCAAAGAATAGAGAAGTAGATATTGCGGCCATAGGGAGAGACCCATTGACGACCATGCCGGCCTCGTCCCGCTTGCTGCTGCTCCGCCAGACAGACAGCACCGGAGACCTCTCCCGCAGCCCCTTGCTGCATCAACCAGGAGTTGGTTGAATCCAGACTATCGTGGAGATAGAGCTTACCCAGGGAGCTGCGATCCCCGGGACTAAGCTGCTGTAAGATCTCTGTCTCGTCCAGGAGATCCAGGGGTCTCTTGAGGCGGTATCCACGCCCTTTTACCGCATCGACCTCGATACCGTAGCGGTCTGTTACCCGCTGCAGCCGCTTCCAGACACCAGCACGGCTGATGCCCAACCGGCGCCCCAGGGCTTCACCGGAGTGGAAACGCCCATCGGCCAGGAATCTAATCAGTTCGGTATCAGCAACCATTTCCCGTCAACCAGGCATCTCGCCTCTCGCGCTGGGTTTCATCCAGTTGATCTGGCAGATAGAAGTAGCAGGTATCCAGCGGCGCAGGCTGGGGTCTTACATCGAACTGCATCAATTCATCCCGTCGAAAAATGTGGAAGCGGATGCTGCTATCCGGCTCGCACTCGGAGATAGTCCGCTCCATGTCGACGGCATTCATCCGCAGACCATTCACAGCAAGGATCTCATCCCCGGCTGATAGACCCGCTATCTGCGAGGCGCCATGGTCATACACCTGCATCAAAAACAGAGCGCCGTTTTTCTCTTGCCATTTTGCACCGAGTACCGGCTTTGCTGATTCCGGTTTCGGCTGATCACTGAGATAGCCGCCACTATCATTGGCAGACTTTGCTGGTAGGAGATGTAGCTCCACGCCAAAATCCCGTAATCTTTCTTTTAAAGGAAGTTCTCCGGTTGAGCGAAGTGCGAGATCAAACAGTTCACTAAAGTCCTCACCGGTCACCTCAGTGACCAGGGGCTCGAAGCCGGCTTCAGGCAGCCCTACGCCGGGTCTACCGTATCTCTGCCAGGCGAGCCTCATCACATCGTCCAGTGAATAACGTTGTTGACTCCTCAGGCGGATCTCAAGATCGAGCAACATGGCGAAGAGTGCGCCCTTGGCATAGTAGCTGACGATGGCGTTGGGGGCATTCTCATCCTGCTTGTAGAATTTGGTCCAGGCGTCAAAGCTCGACTCCTCCAGGGTCTGTTTAAAACGACCACTGCCACGCATTACCCGGGTCACCGTTTCAGCCACCAACTCGAAATAGTCCTTGCGCTGAATAACACCACTACGTAACAGCATCAGGTCATCATAGTAAGAGGTGATGCCCTCGAAGACCCAGAGCTGACGTGTGTAGACCTCTTCTTGCATACCTTGCTCAAGGAACACCGCCGGTGTGATCCTTTTGACGTTCCAAAGGTGGAAATACTCATGGCTGCAGAGACCGAGTAGTCTTCGGTACCCCTTACTCAGCGTATCCGTTCTCTTGGTCGGTAGATCCTGCCGACTGATCATCAGGCTGGTGGAGTTTCTATGCTCCAGGCCACCATAGCCATCCCCAACGACCCAGAGCATGAAGAGATACTCTTCGACCGGGAGCTCACCGAACATTTTTACTTGTTCGTTACAAATTAGCGTCAGATCACTGCATATACACTCAAGATCTACCGTACATTTTCCACTAACCATAAATCGATGGGGCTTGCCATCGACGCTGAAATCCGCATCGATCAGCTCTCCCATCTCCATGGGGTAGTCGAGTAAGGCTTCGTAGTTCTCAGCGCTGAAGGTACCAAATCCCCGCTCATCTGTGACAACCTTTGGCATGGCTGTCGCCAACCGCCAGTCGGTATAGGCCTCGTCATCCGGCGGATCGATAGCCACTTCACAGGCCTCTGACTCTTGTCCTTCTACTGCGAGAAATAGGCTGGGGCCATTGAAGTAGGCGTGGGTGGTATCCACGTGGGCCGCCCGGACAGAGAGATCCCAGGCATAGACCTGATAGTTGATCTCCAGTGGGCCCGATACCGGCGCTACCTGCCAGCGCTGCTTGTCCAGCTTTTTCATTGCAACCGAGAGACCGTCTGAGCTGGCACTGATGGTGATGATATTGCGGGCGAAATCCCGCACCATGTAGCTGCCTCGAATCCATGCCGGTAGATAGAGTCTCTGCCCGGCACTGTCAGGTGAAGGGATGTTTATCTTCACATTAAGCAGGTGTGCCTCAAGAGAGAGCGGTTTGACATGGTAGCTGTTCACGGGTGATTCCACTCCAAAACGGCATCCCTTGCAGTTTGATTAATAGGTCGCGCCAACAGCCCAGAGACAGTCGCAGTTACCTCATATTTTGCCCCGACTTTCATTGGCATATAGACCGAACTACCATAGACGCTGTCGACCAGACCGATCTGCCCGCTGATCTCTGAAACAAATTCATCCAACCACTGGTTATTCGTCTGCAGCGAATAACCCTGCACAGACAAGTCACCCGGCTTACCTCGGGCTTCTAGCCGCTCAAGCCTGACAATAGGATCCTTTCCGAACAGGGCCAGCCAGGGCTTCCACTTGAGGAAGCGGGCGTCGAGTCGCCACTCAGGAGCATCCAGGTTATAGCGCATATTCCCTTGTTGTGTCCTTAGCTGGACCTCTGAACCTGCAGTCTCAGACCGAACTACTGAGACCTCCGCCAGGGTGATCTCCCGAGTCAGCTGTTGATAGGTCTGAACATTCAAAAGCAGAAGACTTGCAAAGCCACCTGCCAGCGCCAGGAGAGAGCCGAGAAAACCGTTAAAACTCCCCACAAATAACCGCCTTCTCCTGAAAATAGTGTTGAAGGCGTAGCCGATAAGGAGGAAACCGCAGATTGTCAGTATTAATGTTGCCAGCATGGTTCGAGTGTAATCTAACCACAGAAGAAGAAAACCTTTATCCCTGAAAAGGTTGAACGATTATAAATTAGCGCATAAAAAAACCCCGACTCCTTGCGGAATCGGGGTTTTGGGATAAAAACCTGGCAGTGTCCTACTTTCGCATGGGGAGACCCCACACTATCATCGGCGCTAGGTCGTTTCACTTCCGAGTTCGGGATGGGATCGGGTGGTTCCAACATGCTATGGCCGCCAGGCAAACTGGTGGAGTCGCTTCAATCGAAACGACTCGGCATTCGGTAAGATCGCTTAATGAGTTAAGGGTGTGTGTTGCGTTTGCTCAATCATGACCCAAAACGTTTGGGTGTTATATGGTCAAGCCTCACGGGCAATTAGTACTGGTTAGCTTCATACATTGCTGCACTTCCACATCCAGCCTATCAACGTTGTAGTCTTCAACGGCCCTTCAGTGTCTTCAAGAGACAAGTGAGATCTTATCTTGGGAGGGGCTTCCCGCTTAGATGCTTTCAGCGGTTATCCTGTCCGTAT
>JBNKMQ010000141.1:0-11851 GCA_050293225.1 Sedimenticolaceae bacterium | reverse complement strand
CGCGGAACTCTCCGTCAACGCCAATAAAGCTGATTGGCCCGGCATCAGTGTTGATGCCGACTTTGATTGATGGGTGTTGTTGGATCCAGCGCTTCTCCGCCTGAGTCAGGCTCAGGCGGGTGTGGTCGATGGATGTGTCATCCAGAAAGATCCAGCGGCGTCGAATGGCATCTTGCTCTTCATCACTGATCGATTGCAGGGCTTTCTGCATGATAGAGCCAAGCGCCGGCCAATCGCTGCGACTGGCGATGGCGAGTCTGCTGGGTTCCCCCAGCGTGCCTGCGATTCTCAGATTGGTTATCTCCTTTCGGTCGAGCCAGTATCCGGCCACACCGCTGCTGAGAATGGTTGCGTCCGCTGCGCCGAATGAGACCTGTTGCAGCGCTGTGGGTATGTCCAGGGTTTCGGTGATTTTTGTCCCAGGCGAACTTTCCCGTACGATGGAGATGATTGAATATCCGCTGGGCAGCGCTAACCTGTGCTGAGCCAGATCGTCCAGGGTTTCGATCTCATCCTGCTGACGTCGTGTGATGATATGGCGTTGCGAGAGTAGGTAGGGTTCGGTGAAACTCAGAAATCCCTCTCTCTCTTTTGTGCGGTTTGCCAGTGGCAACAGGTCGATCTCTCGATTGGCTGTTAACTTCAGCGTCTGCTCCCAACTCTCTGTGGGTACCAATTTGAAGTTGATACCCAGTTTGCGGGCGATGATCTGCATTGTGTCGGCAGAGACGCCCTGGTAGTTACCCCGTTCATCGATAAATTCATAGGGGGCGAAGTCCGGGTCGATGGCAATGCGGATGGTTTTATGCGATTTCAACCAGGCCTGTTCGGCAGGGCTCAGCTTTAGCTTGCTCTGTAACGGCAACTCGATCTGCAGACGTGAGGCGTTGTCGATCCAGCGCGTGAGGATTGCGTCCATCTCGTCGCGTGTGATCGTGCTGAGGCCATTGTTGATTGTGCTTAAGAGTTCAGGATCTCCTTTTGCGACGGCCGCGTGGAGGGTAATTTGAAAAAGTGGTTTGTCCAGGGCGATGAAGTCTCCCCGCATACCGAGACGCAGGAGGGAGAAGTCAGATGAGGTGCGGTCGGCGATATAGGCGTCGAGCTCCTGGTTGTCCACCGCCCGGATCATCTGCGGGATGTTTTCATAGACTACCTGGGTTGAGTTCGGGAAGAGTTTATCGAACAACGGTTGTGGGATGGGGCCCTGTGTGCCGATGCGAGAACCTGAAAAGTCCTTCAGGGAACGTTCCTTCTGCTTGAGTTGATAGTAGAGAAACGCAGGGGTTTGCAGGAATGGCTTGGAGAATTCGAGCCATTCACTACGCTGTTCTGAATAGAGCAGGCCTGCATGCAGATCGGCGCGACCCTCCTTCATCTCATCCAGTGATCTGGAGATGTCAGTGAGTCGAAAGCGTACGGGGATTCCACTCTTCTCTGACCAGAGGCGCCACATGTCGATACCGATGCCGGCGGGCTCCCCTTGCTGATTCAGCATGCTGAAGGGGGGGATATTACGGCTGCCGACAATGGTCAGGGTGGGTGGAGGGGCTGTTGTCTGCTGTTGAGACGGCTTCGCTGCCTGACTGGTGCTGATGGATTCTTCCGCTGCAATCACTGCCTGGCAGATAGCGGAGAAGAAGAGCAGGGCGTAGAGCAATCCCTTAAGTTGAAAGATTCTGATATCCATTCCCGAGTCTGCAGGCAAATTTTTCTTACTTGTTCGGGTATTATTGTCCCTATCCCGGATTTATAAAACCTATGATGGAGGAATGGCCTTGGATCTTCCGAATAAATCCACTTCAATGCTGGCACAAACGTAGTGCGCGCATATAGTGCGTGTTTGATGAAATTGCACCAAATTACTTCATTCGCTCCCGAAGGATTATATCGGTAAGTTATGTAACCGTATGATTTGCAGATAAAAAAGGATTTTGGTCTGTCTTTTGCAATAATTTTGGTGTCCGTGCCCTTGTCATTCAGGACAATACAATCTAGTTGAAATAGAACGCTAGGGTTCCGATCAGGCTCACAAACAAGGTTATGAGCTTCGATGTCTGGTCCAA
Source organism: Sedimenticolaceae bacterium (assembly GCA_050293225.1). Lineage (GTDB taxonomy): Bacteria > Pseudomonadota > Gammaproteobacteria > Chromatiales > Chromatiaceae > Thiodiazotropha. The sequence continues at coordinate 9,785 of JBNKMQ010000141.1, read as the reverse complement.
GAGCATTCGACCTCCCCCTCTCAGTAAAGGGTATGGGTTACACGGCGGGAAAAAAGCCCGGGAGACAAGCTTGGTCTGGTTGCCAAGGGTGCTCCGTGTAGACAATAACTGAGAGGTTCTTCATGAAACGCTTTGCCGCATTAATACTTGCACTTTCACTCAGCCCGGCTGCCTTTGCCGCCGACTCCTTCAAGATCTGCTGGTCGATCTATGTCGGCTGGATGCCCTGGGCCTATGGGGCAGAGCAGGGGATCGTGAAAAAATGGGGGGATAAGTACGGTATCGATATCGAGGTGGTGCAGATCAACGACTACATCGAATCGATCAACCAATACACCGCCGGTGAATTCGATGCCTGTACCATGACCAACATGGACGCCCTGACCATCCCCGCCGCCGGTGGCGTGGACAGTACCGCTCTGGTGGTGGGTGACTTCTCCAACGGTAACGACGGTGTGGTGCTGAAAGGTAAAAGCGCTCTGGCGGATATCAAGGGGCAGAAGGTCAACCTGGTTGAACTGAGTGTCTCTCACTATCTGCTTGCCCGGGGTCTTGAGAGTGTCGGTCTGAGCGAGAAGGATCTGACCGTGGTGAATACCTCCGATGCGGATATGGTCGCGGTCTACGGCACCGACGATGTCACCGCCGTGGCAACCTGGAACCCGCTGTTGAGTGAGATCGCCAGCATGCCCAATAGCAGCAAGGTGTTCGACTCCTCCATGATCCCCGGTGAGATCATCGACCTGCTGGTGATCAATACTGAAACCCTCAAAGCCAATCCGAATCTGGGCAAGGCGCTGGTAGGGGCCTGGTACGAGATCATGGCGACCATGAGTGGCAGCGATAAGGCGGGAACCGATGCCAAGAGCTTCATGGCTGAGGCCTCGGGCACCGACCTGGCAGGCTACGAAGCCCAGCTCGCCAGTACCGAGATGTTCTATACCCCCGAGGCGGCCCTGGCGCTGACCAACAGCAAGACCCTGGTTACCACCATGGAGCACGTGGCCAAATTCTCCTTCGATCATGGCCTCTTGGGTGATGGCGCACCGGATGCCGGTTTTATCGGTATTGAGATGCCTGCCGGCACCTTTGGTGACAAGGGCAATATCAAATTCCGCTTCGATCCCAGCTATATGACGATGGCGGCTGAGGGTAAGCTCTGATCCATTGAGCGACGAGGTTTGGTGGAGGCCTGTCTCCATCAAACCTCGGTCTTGGATACCTTCGCCGTATTAATCTTCTCAGAACATCCGCGCTCCTGTTTCGGCTGTTGTGAATGATATCGAGACAATCAGATGAAGAAATTCATAAACCAACAACCGAATAGATCGCTCAAGTTGTTTTTGGGATTGATCCCTTTCGTTCTGCTGATCATCCTCTATATGGTCGGCTCGGATGCCAGGCTGGAAGAGAATCCCAACGACAAGTTACTACCGAGCATGAGTCAGATCGCCGACGGCATTGATCGCATGGCGTTCGAGCCGAGCAAACGCAGTGGGGAGTATCTCTTCTGGCAGGATACCGCCAGCAGTCTTACCCGTCTGGGATTGGGTCTGCTCATCGCAGCTTCACTGGGACTGCTGGTCGGTCTGGTCACGGGTGCACTGCCGATGGTATCGGCATCTCTCTCGCCGCTGCTGACGGTCATCTCATTAATCCCGCCCCTGGCGATACTACCGATCCTGTTTATCGTCTTTGGTCTGGGTGAGGTGTCGAAAGTGGTCTTGATCGCAATCGGCGTCACACCCTTTATCGCTCGGGATATACAGCGGCGGACCCAGGAGATCCCCATGGAGCAGTTGGTCAAGGCCCAGTCTCTGGGGGCGAATACCTCGCAGATTATGATTCGGGTACTGCTGCCGCAGATCCTGCCCAAGTTGTTCGATGCGGTACGCCTCTCCCTGGGCGCGGGCTGGCTGTTCCTGATTGCGGCAGAGGCGGTGGCGGCAACCGACGGTCTCGGTTATCGCATCTTTCTGGTACGTCGCTATATGGCGATGGATGTGATCCTGCCCTATGTGGCCTGGATCACTCTGCTCGCCTTCCTTATCGATCAGTTCCTGCGGGTGACCAACAAGAGACTCTTCCCCTGGTATGTGCAGGGAGGTAACTCATGAGTAGCAACGAAAGCGATTCGACGCCCATGCTAGAGGTGAAGAATGTCTGGAAGCAGTTTGGTGACAACATCGTCCTCGAACGGCTTAACAACACCGTCAACGAGGGTGAGTTTGTCACCCTGGTCGGGGCCTCCGGCTGTGGCAAGAGTACCTTTCTCAATTTGCTGCTGGGTACCGAACAACCCAGCCGGGGAGAGATACTGCTTGATGGCAAGCCGATACCCGATGAGGTTGGACCCGATCGGGGGATTGTGTTTCAACAATACTCCGTCTTTCCCCATATGACGGTGTTTGACAATGTCATGGCGACCCGGGGTTTTCAGCGACGGGGTGTTACCGGTTATCTGTTTGGATCTGAGAGGAAAAAGGCGAAGCAGGAGGCAGAGTCGATGTTGGATCAGGTCGGTCTCAGCCATGCTTTGAAAAAGTATCCGCATGAGTTATCCGGCGGTATGCGGCAGCGTCTAGCCATCGCCCAGGCATTGTTAGGCAAGCCGAGAATTCTGCTGCTGGACGAATCCTTCGGTGCCCTCGATCCAGGTATCCGGGCCGACATGCAGCAGTTGGTGCTAAGTCTCTGGCGCGAACACAAACTCACTGTATTCATGGTTACCCATGATCTTAAGGAGGGCTTCTATCTCGGCACTCGCCTATGGGTGTTCGACAAACTGAGACAGGATCCCCAGGCGCCTAATCGTTACGGTGCCGGAATTACCTACGATCTGCCCGTGGGGCATATTGATCAAACCACCTATCAACAAATCGATGACCACCTCAGGCCCATGCCTGCTCAGGTGAAGTAGTAACTGGAGTAATGAAAGAGATGATCAGGTCAATCGACTATCAAACAGAGATACCCGCCGGCTCCCACTGGTCGTTGCGTATGCGACGTGGAACTATCATGCGCATCAGCGACCTTGAGGGCGGAGCCAATCTGGGGATGCTCTTCTACAATCCGGAAAACCTGTTGGAGCGTTACAACGCACCGGATACTTTGAAGTGTCAACACACCTTCAAGCTGACCAGAGGCAACTGCCTCTATTCCGATATGGGTCGCATTTTTGCCTCCATTATTGATGACACGCTGGGTTGGCATGAAACGGTATCCGGTAATGCCAACGCCGCCCATGTGGCCGAGAGATGGGGTGCGCGGGACTATCAGCACGACCGCAACGACTGGAAGCAGAATGGCTATGACGCCTTTCTGATTGAGCTGGCCAAGTATGGTCTCACCGCTGCCGACATGGCGATGAACATCAACTGGTTGAGTAAGGTGGAAGTGAGTGAAGAGGGTGCGCTCGAGCTGGTCTCCGATCACAGCAAAGCGGGAGATCAAGTCACGCTCCGCTTCGAGATGGACACCCTGGTACTTATGCATACCTGTCCCCATCCCTTGAACAAGGCCGAATCCTATCCACAAAAACCCGTTCAGATCGAACTGGGTGTGGCCGAGCCGGTAGCGGAGGACGACTACTGCAAAAACTTCCGCGCAGAGAACGGCAGGGGATTTCAAAACAACGACCTCTATCACATTGGATTGGGAGGCTAAGCAATGATTCATGAATCCAACTTAAAGCCGGAAGAGGCGATCAATCGAATGGTGGTCGATGCCGGAGATTACTACATCGGCATCCTCAAAGCGGGAGAGACTATCCGTCTGCTCGACCTGGAGGGTAACCAGGCCGCGGACACACTCTTCTACAACGCCGACAACCCGAGTGAGCGTTACAGCGCTATGGATACCATTCGTGAGCAGGGCAATGTCTATCTCACCACCGGCTCCAAACTGCGTTCGAATGAGAACAATGTGATGCTGGAGATCGTTGCCGATACCTGCGGCCGCCACGATACCCTGGGTGGTGCCTGCGCCACCGAGAGCAACACAGTACGCTATGACCTGGAGAAGCGCTGCATGCACGCCTGTCGTGACAGCTGGATGCTGGCTATCGCAGAGCACCCGGAGTATGGCATTGGCAAACGGGATATCACCCACAATATCAATTTCTTTATGAATGTGCCGGTGACCCCGGACGGTGGATTGACCTTTGAGGACGGTATCTCTGCGCCGGGAAAATATGTCGAGCTGCGGGCAGAGATGGATGTGGTGGTGTTGGTCTCCAACTGTCCGCAGTTGAATAACCCCTGCAATGGTTATAACCCGACACCGATCGAGTGTCTGGTCTGGGCCTGAGCCTGGGCATCACGTATTTAGAATCAGAACCTTCAGCGGACGACCGCATGAAGATGCACTGTTTACCGGGACGACCCGGCCAAGGGATGCATGTTTTCCAAAGTACTCATTGCCAATCGGGGCGCGATTGCAACACGGATTATCCGTACACTTAAACGTCTGAATATCTCCTCCCTGGCGGTCTATGCCGACAGCGACGCAGACAGTCTGCATGTGCGCGATGCAGACGAGGCCGTCTGTCTGGGAGAGGGGGCTGCAGCTGAGACCTATCTCGATGCCGACAAGATTATCGCCATTGCTAAAGAGAGAGGTGTCGATGCCATCCATCCCGGTTATGGTTTTCTGAGTGAGAACGCCGCCTTTGTGCGGCGCTGTGAAGACGAAGGGATCGTCTTTATCGGACCGACCCCGGAACAGATGGAGCTGTTCGGCCTGAAGCACAAGGCCAGGGAACTGGCCGAGCAGGCTGAGGTCCCCTTGACCCCAGGCACCGATCTGCTTCCCGATCTCGCTAGTGCCGTTAAAGCCAGCGATGAGATCGGTTATCCGGTAATGCTGAAGAGTACCGCCGGTGGCGGCGGCATCGGCATGCAGCTGTGTCACACTCGGACAGATGTGGAGAGTGCCTTCGATTCAGTCAAGCGCCTGGGGGCGAATAACTTTGCCGACGATGGTGTCTTCATCGAAAAGTTTATCGCCCGGGCTCGGCATATCGAGGTGCAGGTCTTTGGTGACGGCAAGGGCGGGGCACTGGCCATCGGCGAAAGGGATTGCTCGAGTCAGCGACGTAATCAGAAGGTGGTGGAGGAGTCTCCTGCACCGAACCTGGATGAAGAGGTTCGCCAGCAACTGCATCGCACCGCAGAGTCGCTGCTCTCCAGCGTCAACTACCGCAACGCCGGTACTGTGGAGTTTATCTACGATGCCGATACGGATGACTTCTACTTTCTTGAGGTCAATACCCGTCTGCAGGTGGAGCATGGGGTAACGGAAGAGGTCTTTGGCATCGATCTGGTTGAGTGGATGCTCAGACAGGCATCCGGTGAGGCGATGGATCTTGAGACAAAGCGGGTGGCTTTGAATCCACGAGGCCATGCGGTCCAGGTAAGGCTCTATGCGGAAGATCCCTATCTCGACTTTCAACCTTGTCCCGGTCTGCTTACCGAAGTCAGTTTTCCTGAAGATCCCGATATCAGAATCGATCACTGGATCGAAACCGGTATTGAAGTGCCACCCTATTTCGATCCCATGCTGGCCAAGGTGATTGTGCATGGGGTCGATCGGGCATCGGCTTTTGAAAAACTCCACGCGACCCTGTCTGGCATAAAACTCTATGGCAGTGAAACCAATCTCGACTATCTCAAAGTGCTGAGTCGAGATGATCTACTCTTGGCTGGTGAGGTGACGACGCGCTATCTCAACGATTTCAGCTACACACCGAGCCGAATCGATGTGTTGCAGGCAGGTACACAGACTACGGTTCAAGACTATCCTGCGAGGCAGGGCTACTGGGATGTGGGCGTGCCGCCTTCAGGTCCATTTGACAGTTACTCCTTCCGGCTTGCCAACCGGCTGTTGGGCAATGATGAATCGTCTGCCGGGTTGGAGATCACCATGCAGGGTCCCAGCCTCAAATTCAGCTGCGAGACGCGGATTGTCATAACCGGAGCAGATATTGAAGCAACAATCGATGGTGAAGCGGTAGCTATATGGTCAGTGGTGAATGTGGCGCCGGGACAGGTCTTGCATCTGGGTAGAATCAAACAACAGGGAGCGAGAAGTTATCTCGCAGTCAGCGGGGGTATCCAATGTCCCGAATATCTGGGATCAAGATCGACCTTTACTCTGGGACAGTTTGGCGGCCACAACGGTCGTGCGCTACGCAGCGGGGATGTACTCAGAATCTCTGAGTGCAAAACTGATAGTGATGCGATGTCTCTGTCTGCAACGGCAAGACCTGTAATAGACAACGAGTGGGAGTTGCGGGTCATCTACGGCCCCCATGGGGCACCGGACTTCCTCACCTCGGGAGATGTTGATAGCTTCTTCTCTCACGCCTGGGAGGTGCACTACAACTCCAGTCGCACCGGTATCCGTCTCATCGGACCCAAGCCTGAGTGGGCGCGCAAGGATGGTGGTGAGGCGGGGCTGCACCCCTCCAATATTCACGACAACGCCTACGCCTTCGGCAGTGTGGACTTCACCGGGGACATGCCGGTGATCCTGGGTCCCGACGGTCCCTCTCTGGGTGGTTTTGTCTGTCCCGCAACAGTGATTCAGGCCGATCTGTGGAAGCTGGGCCAACTGCGTGCCGGTGACAAAGTGAGATTTGTACCGGTCAGCCTGGAGAGTGCCGTGACACTCGAGAGGGAACAGGCTAACGCCATTCAGCAACTTCAAGCGCAGCAGGATGTGGTAGAAGCGATAGCGGTGGAGACACCGATTCTCGATCAACTGGATGGGGCTGACTATGGTGTGGATGTGGTCTACCGGGTTGCCGGCGACCACTTCATGCTGGTGGAGTATGGCGAACAGGTGTTGGATATCGCTTTGAGATTCCGAGCCCATGCGTTGATGCAGTGGTTGCAGGCTCATCCTGTCGAAGGTGTGCGCGAATTGACGCCGGGTATTCGTTCACTGCAGGTTCACTATGACAGCCAGGTCATAGATCATCGCAAACTGTTGCAACATCTGCAGTCGGCAGAGCAGGCGCTGATCACTCAAATTGATGCGCTGAAGGTGCCATCCAGGGTTGTGCATATTCCTCTCTCCTGGGATGACGAAGCCTGTCAAAAGGCGATTCAAAAGTATGACCAGTCGGTAAGAAAGAACGCCCCCTGGTCACCAAGCAACCTGGAGTTCATACGTCGCATCAACGGTCTTGATAGTATCCAAGAGGTCAAGCAGATTGTATTCGATGCCTCCTACCTGGTGATGGGGCTGGGTGATGTCTATCTGGGTGCGCCGGTGGCCACTCCGATCGATCCCCGCCACCGTCTTGTGACTACTAAATACAATCCAGCCAGAACCTGGACCGCCGAGAATTCGGTGGGAATCGGCGGCTCCTATCTCTGTGTCTACGGCATGGAGGGACCCGGGGGATATCAATTCGTCGGACGCACACTGCAGATGTGGAACCGCTACGACAAGACGGCGGCCTTCGAAAAGCCCTGGTTGCTGAGGTTCTTCGATCAGATTCGTTTCTATGAAGTGAGTCATGACGAATTAAGCCGCATACGCAAGGATTTTCCCAAAGGACGTTATCCGATCAGGATTGAAGAGAGCAGCTTCAGCCTGGGTGATTACCAGGAATTTCTCGATACTCATCAAGCTGAGATAGAAAACTTTCGTCAGCATAGACAAAAGGCATTCGATGCCGAATTGGCCAACTGGCACGCCACCGGTCAGTTCAACTACGAAGTGAAAGAAGAGGTGGAAGAGGTAAGTGAACACAATTGGCCGGAGGAGAGCCTGGTCATAGACAGTCCCATTACCGGCAGTGTCTGGCAGACCCAGGTGGCGGTCGGTCAGCAGGTCAAGGCGGGGGAGTGTTTGATGATCCTTGAGTCTATGAAGATGGAGATCCCGGTTTTTGCTTCGACAGACGGCTGTGTGACCCATCTCTTGTTGGACAACGGCCAGCGGGTGAATGCGGGTCAGGCACTGGTGGTATTGCAGGAGGTATAAACAACGATGAGCGTGCAATTTTCCTATGACATGAGTATCGCTTCACTGCGTGCGGCCTATCTGCAAAAAAGTCTGACCCCTGAGCAGGTGTTGGAGAATATACGCCGGCGGTCTGAAGCCTATCAGGAGCACAATATCTGGATTCATCTGTTGAGCGAGATGGAGCAGGCAGCCTATCTGGAGGGTCTGAACGAACTGGATATCGAAGCGTCTCCGCTTTGGGGAATCCCTTTTGCCATCAAGGACAACATCGATCTAAAAGGCATTCCCACTACCGCAGCCTGTGAGGCCTTTGCCTATGTTCCGGATCGTTCGGCAAAGGTAGTCGAACAGTTGATCGAGGCAGGGGCTATTCCAGTGGGAAAGAGCAATCTCGATCAGTTCGCCACAGGCCTCAATGGCACCCGTTCTCCCTGGGGCGCTTGTCGAAATGCCTTCGATGCGGAGATGATCAGTGGCGGTTCCAGTTCCGGTTCGGCGGTGGCGGTTGCCTTGGGATTGTCCAGTTTCAGTCTGGGGACGGATACTGCCGGATCGGGTCGAGTGCCTGCCTGTTTCAATAATCTGGTCGGACTCAAACCGAGCCGGGGACTTCTCTCTACCCGAGGTGTGGTGCCGGCCTGTCGCAGTCTGGATTGTGTCTCGATCTTTGCTTTCAATACCGATGATGCCGACTTGGTTCTCTCCGTGGCCGAAGGCGAAGACGCAGAAGATGGCTACAGTCGAACAAATCCCTATCAGAACCAGAAGCGCAGTTATGGTGAGAGAGAGGGAGTGGTCAAGCTCGGAGTGATTCCCGAGGATCAACTTAAGTTTTTTGCGGATAAGGTCTATGCACAGGCCTATTTCGAAACGCTTGAAGAGTTGAAGTCGAATGGCTTTGAGTTGGTTGAGATCGATTATGAGCCCTTCGATGAGGCGGCAAAGCTACTCTACGAAGGTCCCTGGGTATCAGAGCGCTATATCGCTACACAACCTTTGATCGATGAGCAGCCGGAGGCGATATTTCCGGTTGTCAGGGAGATTATCGCTGGAGGTAGAACGCTGAGTGCAACCTCACTCTTTCAAGCGCAATACCGCCTGAGTGAATTGAAGGCTCTTTGCGATCGGCAGTTGGATACCGTTGACGCTATGCTCACACCGACGGCAGGTAGCTGCTTCACGATTGAACAGATGCAGGCGCAGCCGGTACTACATAACAGTCAGCTGGGTTACTACACAAATTTTATGAACCTGCTGGATTTGAGTGCGGTCGCGGTGCCGACAGCTATTACTGCTAAGGGTCTACCCTTTGGTATTACCTTGATCGCCGCCGCCTTTCGCGATCGGGCGCTGCTTTCGATGGCAAAGCGAATACACAAAGATAGCGGGCTGAATTCGGGGGCATCCCAGTTTGAATTGACCTATGGCAAAGGCCCTTCAGTGGGCGATTCTGAACAGATAGATGTTGTGGTCTGTGGCGCCCATCTGAAAGGGCTTCCCCTCAATTGGCAGTTAACGGAGAGAGGCGCGACGCTCAAGGCCGAGACCAGGACTGCGTCTGTCTACCGGATGTATGCACTCGCCGGCGGTCCACCGGAGCGTCCCGGTCTTATTCTGGATGAGGAGCAGGGAGAAGCAATCGAGGTGGAGGTCTGGTCGATGCCTGCCGATCAGTTCGGGAGTTTCGTGGACGGTATACCGGCTCCTTTGGCAATGGGTAAGGTCAATCTATCTGATGGATCAAAGGTTAGCGGTTTTGTTTGCGAGACGTATGGGATGGCCGGTGCCGAGGAGATCACGCAATACGG
>JBNKMQ010000140.1:0-19938 GCA_050293225.1 Sedimenticolaceae bacterium | reverse complement strand
CGCCGGGTGAAGCACCAAGCTGTATTGCGTTGGCTTTGTCGGTTTCATTTGGATAGCTGATATGCATAGCCCGGTAAAACGATGAATCTTCCTTTATGTAATCCAATATATATACGCCTTCCGGCGTTTTTTCGTCGCCTTCCTGTTGTTTGTGACCTTTTGGGTTGGCACCCAAAGCAACATGATACTCTTTGACAAGATGTCCATCTTCAAAGAGATACATTCTATTTTCTGATTTATCGACTTTTACAAGATCAACGCCCGCAAGCGCCGGTACCGTACAAGACACTAAGATCAGAAGTATGTACTTCATTGCTGGTAATCTTGTCGCTTGAGAAAACCTCCCGGTTAACGAAAGCGAGCGACATGGTTTTCTTGTTATGGGACTACTCATATCTGAGGTGATTTAAAGTAATGAGATGCAAGGATATCTTTTAACTCTATCTGACAGGGAGGGTTGTCGAGGGTGGTGAAACTTGCATCTTCCTTGATCCACTTCGTGCTTATCTGATACTTGGCTGAACTCTATCTTTAAAATCTCTGGGCAAACTGCGTAACCCGAATCCTTTGGTGGCGTGTTTGATCGTCTTGGGAAGGCAGTATATCTCAGCATTGATCTGTTTTCAGTTCCGGGTAATTGTGACTGCCTTGTAAAGATTGGCGGCCAGATGGATCAAAAACAGATCCCTCACCTGACCCCAGAGCCTGGCTGTATGCCTCTATTTCCTAATAAACTAAATTACTCGCCATTTCTGTCGATATATTTTACAGACGCAAAATAGGGATTTTGATGTTTGTCTCTTAACCAATTGAATCTGCGTTGATAGCCAATAATGGCGCTATTTTTGCAAGCATTCAGGCAGGAGATCATCGCAGGGAATATAAGCAATAAACGACTAAAAACTCAGGCTGAAACACAGTTGAGATGAGCGATGGGGTTGAGATTATGTTAGTTATGAATCTGTTTGGCGAATACGATAAAGACGAGAAATCTGTACGAGACGAGCCGGAATATCCCGATGAGGTGCTTGAGTCAGAGTGGAATCCGGTGTTGCAAGAGGTTCACTCCAGAATAGTATCCGAAAAGAAGGCTGAAGATTCGGAGTCTGATGCGTAGGGGCTTATCCAGCCCAGACGCTATGAAATCGATTTTCAACGTGAGCCTTTCCTGCTGAAAGGCTGATGCCATAGTTGTATTGGACTACAGCGTTAGTCTATTCATCGCCCCAAATCAAATTACCCGCTTCGCTTAGGTCGTAGCCTGTGAGCTGTTCTGCGATGGACTGAGCGGCTGGAGATCTTAGCCGACTGATCAAATCCTGGAAGAGTCTTCTGAACCAGATACTACGCTGCAGGGCCAGATCGAAGGACTCCCAGCCGAATGAGATAAAACCCAGCCCGTATTCAGAGGCGGCCGCCCTGGCCCCTGGTGCCACGTCGGCCTGTCCCATGGCGATGGTTGCGGCGGCTTCTCTCTCAGACAGAGCTATTGAGACACAGTTGAGATCGTCCGCACTGGTGTTGTAGCTGCTGAGGACCTCCATCAGGAATCGTTGTGCGCCGGCACCGCTCTGGCGCAGTGCCCAGCGGTACTCTCTGTCAGTCAACGACTCGGGTTCGGGGTTTTGCGCTGCAAGCTCGGGGGAGATGATCAGCCCCTGTTCGCGCCGGAACATGCGGATCAATACCCAATGCCGAAATTGACTGTACTGCTTTAACAGGGCCGGGTGTCGGGTATGACTCTCTTCGTTGGGACCCCAGTGGATGCCGCAGGCATCGACCCGGTTGGCCTGTAACAGATCCAGGCCCAAACGGGTGCCGGTAGGTGTGTAGCTGATCAGAGCATGGGAGCCGGTATCCTGGGCGAAGTTCATGATCAGGCGATAGAGCAGGGGATCATCGCTGCCGGCGATGATCAGACGATTGGTCATCAGACCGCCGTGGGCGGAGTCGAGCATCCAGCGATCGACCAACTCTCTGGGAAAGAGCCACTTGCCGGTGATCTTGGTGGCGGGGATACGCTCTTCGTTGACCAGGGAGTAGATCTTCTTTTCGTTCAGATGGAGATACTCCGCCACCTGTTTGACATTCATGAAGACCTGTTGCTGTTCAGACATGACCGTTGACATGAAACTCTCGCCTCCGTTCAGCTTTTCGCGTGTTCGACAAAGTCGCCAGTCTGGGAAATCTTGCGTTGTTGTGGGATGGCGTCGAAGTTGATGGCATCCGCGCCGTGATAGATGAGGAAGTGGTTGCCCTTGGCCCGGGCAATAAGAATGACACCGACCCGTCTAGCGATCTCCAGCCCCATCTGGGTGGCGCCGGAGCGGGAGAGCAGAATGGGGATACCCATCTGCGCGACCTTGATCACCATCTCCGAGGTGAGGCGTCCGGTGGTGTAGAAGAGTTTGTCGGTTCCCTCGATACCGTTCAGCCACATATGGCCGGCAATGGCGTCCACCGCGTTGTGTCTGCCCACATCTTCGATGAAGAGCCTCATCTCGGTGTTCTCGCAGAGGGCGCAACCGTGTACGGCACCGGCTCGTTTATAGATCTCGTTATGGTGATTGAGGTTTTGCAGCAGGGCATAGATGTCAGATTGTTTGAGGCTCACCTGCGGCAGTCGGATCTGATCGATCTCATCCATCAGACCGCCGAAGACGGTTCCCTGGCCGCAACCGGTGGTGACCGTCTTGCGCCCCAGTTTCTCATCCAGTCCTTCGACACCGCCGTTGGTTGTGATGGCGACGGAGTCTGTCTCCCAGTCGACCTGGATCGCCTTGATCTGTTCGATCTGTTTGACCAGGCGCTGGTTGCGCAGCCAACCCAAGACCAGTAGTTCAGGCTGGGTGCCCAGGGTCATCAGGGTGACGATCTCTCGCTTATCCAGATAGACGGTGAGTGCCCGCTCTGCGGCGACGTGGCCTTCACGGGGATGACCGAATTCGTCGATGGCGGTGACCGGCTCTGCGGCATGCAGGCCGGCGTCGCTCATCATTGGTCTGTAGGGGGCGGTTTTCGCATCCACGAGACTTAGCCGCCAGTAGCATTCATGTGGCGGAAGATCACCGGTTGTTCATTCAGATCGAACTCATGGCCTTTGGGTTTGATCTGCATGCTGTCGATGATTGCTTGACGCAGAGGATCATCATCCGCCGGGTTCGCCCTTACCACGCGACGCAGATCGACAGAGTGCTCCTGACCGAGACAGAGCAGCAGTCTGCCCTCCGCCGTCAAGCGAACCCGGTTGCAGGTTTCGCAGAAGTTGTGGCTGTGGGGGGAGATAAAGCCGACCCGGTGGGGGCTGCCGTCTACCTTGTAGTAGTGGGAGGGGCCACCCGTACTCTCATCGGTTTCGGTCAAGACAAGGCGCTTCTGCAGATCCTGCAGGATCTGATCGCTGGAGTAGTAGACCTTGGAGCGGTCGTGATCGCCGACAAAACCCAGGGGCATCTCCTCGATAAAGCTGATGTCCATACCGCGCTCGTGTGCGAAGCGGACCAGGTCGTTGACCTCATCGTGGTTATAGCCTTTGAGGATTACAGAGTTGAGTTTGATGCGCTGGAACCCGGCGGCCAGTGCGGCATCTATGCCTTCCATGGTGGCCTTGATATTGCCGTTTCTCGTCATGCGTTGAAAGCGATCGGGCCGCAGGGTGTCGAGACTGATATTGATACGGCTGACGCCGGCGGCCTTGAGGGGTTCGGCATAGCGCTTCAGCAGGGTGCCGTTGGTGGTCAGGGTGAAGTCGGTTAATCCCTCCAGCTCTCCCAGCTGTTCAAACAGCTGCATGACATTGCGCCGGGTCAGTGGCTCTCCTCCGGTGATGCGTATCTTGCTCACCCCCAGGTCGACGAAATTCTTGCCGATGCGGTAGAGCTCCTCCAGGGTCAGCAGTTGAGAACGGGGTACGAACTCGATGTCTTCGGACATGCAGTAGACACAGCGAAGATCGCAGCGGTCGGTAACGGAGATTCGCAGATAACTGATTCTGCGGTTGAAGTTGTCGATCAGTGGAAGTTCGCTATTCATTGTCCGTTTCAGGTCGATACCCGGGATCCTCTGTTGTTTTTGTTGCCTGGGGCATGGGTTGAGTAGATTAGCACGCAAATACCGTACCTACCTTTCCGGCATAGGGATTTCGCCCGGTTTACAGGGGGTGGCGTCCTTCCGCGCGGAACAGTCATGTATCAACTGGTATGAATTGTCTCACCAATGTATCAAAGGCGGGACATTTTGCCCTTTTTTTCTCCAGCTCCATTTTTCTGACTTTTTTCCCGAAACGGATTGTGGGTGGGTGTTCAGGCCGGTTTTGTGGCTCTGGTATACAACTTGCGCTTTCTATTGGATCAATGCGCGATCCCACAAAGAAAGGGAAAAAGATGACCAAAGATCCAATCGATACAGAGATCGAAGCCCTGCCTGGGACCTTTCCTATCTCTGTAATCATGCAGGCGACACCCAGTGACAATCCCTGGCTGGAGAACCATTGGGAGGCCATCGGCATTCTCGCCGGCCAAATCGGTGAGGCGTCGGCTGAGGCGGATGGGCCTAAGCTAATCCATGATGAGGCGGGTTCAAAACACTATATATATCAGGGTTATCGCCTCAAGCTCTATAACGACGAGTGCGAGAGCTACTACCACAATCTGATGTCGCCGAATCCCCTGGCCTATGTGATCGCCACTGAGGATGAAGATGGCAGGCCGCAACCCCTGATGATCAGCCTCAGCTTCGACGAGGCCCACGCCTATTTGGAGGGTGACGAGACCCTCTACACCGTCCCCATCCCGCCGGAGATCTACCGCTGGAGCGAGGCCTTTGTGATCAACCACTATGTGCCGGAGAAGCGGACCAAGCGCAAGCGGCAGGATTGGCGCCAGACAGGCCGGGGTCATCATTCATGAGAACAGACAAACCCAGGCTGACTGAAGAGGCGGGAGAGGAGCCTTTCCTCTCTCGCTGGTCTCGCCTGAAACAGGCTGAATCCCACGACATCGAGCCTGCAGATCAGAATGAATCATCAAAAGAAGATGAACCTCTTCCCCAGTTGACCGATGCCGATATGCCACCTTTGGAGAGTCTCACAGAAGAGTCAGACTACAGCGGATTTCTCTCCCCGGAGGTCACCGAACATCTGCGTCAGCAGGCGTTGCAAAAACTCTTTCGCAGCGCCTGCTTCAATGTTTGCGACGGCCTGGATGACTATGCCGAAGACTTCACCAGTTTTGAGAAGCTGGGGAGTGTGATTACCGCCGATCTGAAATTCCGTATGCAGCAGGAGGCGGAGAAATTGGCGGAGTTGGTAGAAGAGGGTGGTGCTGAGAATTCGCGAGTGTCAGATGAATCTATCTCCAAGGCAGATAAGACCCTGGTCAAACACGAACAATCAATCACTCAAGATGATGAGGATGAATCAGAGGCTTCCGTATGAATCAAGACGAGCAACAACAGATTAACCGCAAGGCAAAGGCAGAGGCCTTGGCGGCGATTGAGAATATGCCGGTTGAAGCGACGGCGTTGGTTAACTATCAATCCAAAGGACGTGTGGTCATTATCGGTAACGAACAGGCGGTGGAGATTGCACCCAGGCTAAGTGAAAATCTGCATGCCATGGTGATTTTGACTGAGGGAGAGGAGTCCCCCGGTGTTCCCCAGGTTCCCCTGGGTGGTCGAGATATCTCCGTCGAGGGCTTTCTTGGGGATTACAAGATTCGTATCACCGGTGGTGGTGAACAGAACAGTGAGATCATCGCTACGGATTTGGTTTTGGATCTCAGTCCCGAGCCCCAGATCAACAGTCAGATAAGCCCGCCGGGTTATATCCACAGCAACCTGGATGAGAATGGCCTGCAACCGGCGATCGATGAGTTGAGCGGACTTACCGGCAGTTTTGAAAAACCCCGCTTCTTCAACTACAACCCGGAAATCTGTGCCCATGGTTATGCGGGCAAGACGGCCTGTCATCAATGTATCGACGCCTGTCCCGCCGATGCCATTATCAGTATCGGGGAGAAGATTGAGGTCAATCCCAATCTCTGCCAGGGCGGCGGTACCTGCACCACGGTCTGTCCCAGTGGCGCCATTCGATATGCCTATCCCACACCCAGGGATAATCTTGATCGCTTGAGAAAACTCCTGTCGGTCTATCGGGAGCAGGGGGGTAGAGATCCTGTTCTGGTCTTTATTGCGGAAGCGGATAGCGCTGCTGCTGAGAGTTTGAATGGGAACCAGCTGCCATTCCTGCTGGAAGAGTTGGCCAGTGCGGGACTGGAGACCTGGCTATCTGTCTTGGCCTTTGGTGCAAATTCTCTACAGTTGATTGCGGGAAAAAATCTTCCTCCAAGTTCCGATAAAGCCTTGCGGGAGCAACTACTGACCGTTGATGAGTTACTCACGGCCATGGGTTATCAGAAGGGGCTGGTCGGTATAAAAACCATCGATGAGATCCTGGATCAACCCAAGGTATCCATGCCCGAGATCAAACCCGCGGGTTTTTCAGGAATGGGCGGCAAACGTCAAACCGCCTATCTCGCCATTGACCATCTGCATGATCAGGCATCAAGCACCGAATCATTGGTCAATCTGAGTGAGGGTGCCCCCTTCGGTATGGCGGAGGTGGACGGTAACGCCTGCACCCTCTGTTTCTCTTGTGTTTCCGGCTGTCCCGGCAAGGCGTTACTGACCGCTGGAGAAGGTGTGCCTCAACTGCAGTTCATCGAAGAGAACTGTCTCCAGTGCGGGATCTGTACCCAGATCTGTCCCGAGGATGCCATCTCGATCTCACCACGTCTTCTGTTTGATCCCGCCTCGCGCAAAGCGCGACGCAAACTACATGAGGAGGCACCCTATCTCTGCACCTCCTGCGGCAAACCCTTCGCCACCCGTTCGGTGATCGACAACATGTTGGAGAAGTTGAAAGGCCACTACATGTTTCAGGATGAGCGGGCGAGACGGCGTCTGACCATGTGCGAGGATTGCCGGGTGATAGACATTGTGCAGGACCCGGAGGCCATCAATGGCGACCTTGACCAGGGTTTTCGCCAGTGAACCGGCGATGGCTTGGTCAAATCACTCCCTTTTTCCCCCTCAGTTCTCTTCAACTCTGGCCCGTAGTTTGCCCATCTAACTCAAAGGAGGCGCAATGACCCATCACAGCCAGTCTGTTACCGCTGAGCAGCAGAGTACCGATAGCTCACTACCGCTATCGGAGACAACAACAGATCAGGAGGCGCAGCGCTATCGCTGTGGCGCCTACAGCATGCTGGCGCGACTGCTGAGATCAACGCCGGACACGCAGGTGATGCAGCAGGTTGCCGGTTTCTCCCAGGTGGAAGCGGAACAGGATGAGATGGCCCTGGCCATGTCGATGCTGGGCCTGGCTGCAACCACCTCTAGCCCCGACAGCGTAGACGATGAGTTTCACGCACTCTTCATCGGCCTCGGTCGGGGTGAGCTGGTTCCCTACGCCTCCTGGTATCTCACCGGCTATCTGATGGAGAAACCGCTGGGACGTCTTAGAGACGATCTGGCCGCCCTTGGTTTCCAACGCCAGGAGGGTGTCACCGAGCCGGAAGATCATGTCGCCGCACTGTGTGAAGTGATGGCGGTTCTGATAGAGGAGGGCGGCCCCCTCAACAGACAGGCGCAATTTTTTGAATCCCATATGGCTGACTGGTTGGTGAAGTTTTTTAACGATCTCAGTGAGTCGAATTCTGCAGTCTTCTATAAGGCGGTCGGACGCTTCGGCGAGGCATTCACCGCTTTTGAAAAACGTTACTTCAGTATGCCGGTTTAACGCCTAGTCCATCCACTGGGCCGGAAGGAGATCTTAATGAAAAAAGCAAACAGATATTCACTCGATCATCAACGCAGACGCTTTCTGAAAAAGTCTGCAACCACAGGAACAGGTCTGGCCGTTGCGGCTGCGCTACCGGGTCTGGCCAGTGCAACAGAAGCGAGTGATGCTCCGGCCGAAAGTAAAAGCCAGAAAGGCTATCGTCTGACCCCACATATCGCCGCCTACTACGAGACGATGACCAGCTGATAAGGGTGATGCCAATGAAACTGAGAAAAATATCCGATCAAGCCATAGAAGCTCGGGCTGAGTCAGAAATAACCTTCAAGAGTGACGCCGGTGGAGAGAGCATGACCCGACGCGCCTTTCTGCGTAACTCCAGCCTGATGGCCGGTGGCGCGGTGTTGGCTGCGGGATTTACTCCCGGCATGGTCAAGCGTGCCAGAGCAGCAGAGACAGGTGCCGGCAGTGTAAGTAAGATCAAGACCATCTGTACCCACTGCTCGGTGGGTTGCGGCATTATCGCCGAGGTACAGAACGGTGTATGGACCGGTCAGGAGCCCGCCTTCGATCACCCCTTCAGCCATGGCGCCCACTGTGCCAAAGGCGCATCGGTGAGAGAGCATGGCCATGGTGAACGACGACTGAAGTATCCCACCAAGTTGGTCGGCGGCAAGTGGAAACGGATCTCTTGGGAGCAGGCGCTGAATGAGATCGGCGACAAGATGCTCGAGATCCGAGAGCAGTCGGGACCCGATTCGGTCTACTGGCTCGGCTCCGCCAAACACAACAATGAACAGGCCTATCTGTTCCGCAAGTTCGCCGCCTTCTGGGGCACTAACAATGTGGATCATCAGGCGAGGATCTGTCACTCCACCACCGTCGCCGGTGTCGCCAACACCTGGGGCTATGGGGCGATGACCAACTCCTACAACGACATCCATCACTCCAAAGCGATACTGATCATCGGTGGTAATCCCGCCGAGGCTCATCCGGTCTCCCTGCAGCATGTGTTCAAGGCAAAAGAGGAGAACAATGCACAGCTGATTGTCATCGATCCCCGCTATACAAGAACCGCCGCGCACGCCAACCAGTTCTTGAGACTCAGGCCTGGCACCGACATCCCGGTGATCTGGGGCATGCTCTGGCATATCTTCAAGAATGGTTGGGAGGATAAGGAGTTCATCCGCCAGCGGGTCTACGGTATGGAGGAGGTGAAGAAGGAGGTCGCCAAGTGGACCCCGGAAGAAGTGGAGCGGGTCTCCGGTGTGCCGGAACATCAGATCTATGCCGCTGCCAAGACCATGGCGGATAACCGCCCAGGAACTTTTATCTGGTGTATGGGCGGTACTCAACACACCATCGGTAACAACAACACCCGCGCCTACTGCGCCTTCCAACTGGCCCTGGGCAACATGGGTACCTCCGGTGGCGGCACCAACATCTTCCGTGGTCATGACAATGTGCAGGGTGCAACCGACTTTGGTGTGCTCTCGCATACCCTGCCGGGTTACTACGGCCTCTCAGCCGGTGCCTGGAAGCACTGGTCCAAGGTCTGGGGTGTCGACTATGAGTGGCTGGCGAAGCGTTTCGATCAAGGCAGTTACGAGCAGTCGAAAGGAAAGGATGTGCCAGTGATGAACACCAAAGGCATACCGGTATCCCGCTGGATCGACGGCGTGCTGGAAGAGAAGGATAACATTGCGCAGAAGGATAATATCCGCGCCATGGTGCTCTGGGGACACGCGCCCAACAGTCAGACCCGCGGCAAGGAGATGAAACAGGCGATGGAGAAGCTGGATACGATGATCATCATCGATCCCTATCCCACCGTCTCTGCCGTGATGCACGATCGCACCGATGGCGTCTATCTGTTACCTGCGGCAACCCAGTTTGAAACCTATGGCTCGGTCACTGCATCGAACCGTTCCCTGCAGTGGCGGGATAAGGTGATCGAACCCCTGTTCGAATCCTTGCCTGATCACACCATCATGTATCGCCTGGCAAAGAAGCTCGGTTTTGCAGATGAGCTGTTCAAGCAGATCAAGGTCGAGAATGATGAGCCGTTGATCGAAGATATCACCCGCGAATTCAACAACGGCATGTGGACCATTGGCTATACCGGCCAGAGTCCCGAGCGAATGAAAAGGCAGCAACAGAACTGGGGCAACTTCGACTACACCAGCCTGTTGGCGGAGGGTGGTCCCTGTGACGGCGAGTTCTATGGATTGCCCTGGCCCTGCTGGGGTACAGCGGAGATGGGGCATCCGGGAACCCCCAATCTCTACGATACCAGTAAGCCGGTGGCCGAGGGTGGCCTCAACTTTCGCGCCCGCTTCGGTGTTGAGCGCAACGGAGAAAATCTGTTGGCAGAAGGTTCCTATCCGGTGGGCAATGAGATCAAGAACGGCCATCCGGAATTTACCGACAAACTGCTCAAGAAGCTGGGCTGGTGGGACGACCTCAGCGCCGATGAGAAGAAGTTGGCGGAGGGCAAGAACTGGAAGACTGATAGATCCGGTGGTATCCAGCGGGTGGCGATCAAACACGGTTGTGCTCCGTTCGGTAACGCCAAGGCGAGGGTGATGGTCTGGACCTTTCCCGATCCTGTTCCCATCCACCGGGAACCGCTCTATACCAGCCGACGTGATCTGGTGGAGAAGTATCCCACCTATGAAGACCGCAAATCCTTCTATCGACTGCCGGTTCGCTATGGCTCGATCCAGGCGAAGGACTACTCTCAGGACTATCCCATCATTCTCACCTCGGGACGTCTGGTTGAGTACGAAGGCGGTGGTGATGAGACCCGCTCCAATCCCTGGCTGGCGGAACTGCAGCAGGACATGTTCGTCGAGATCCATCCGCGCGATGCCAACAACGCCGGCGTCAAGGATGGCGACGATGTCTGGGTGGAGGGTGCCGAGGGCGCCAGGGTCAAGGTCAAGGCGCTGGTCACCCGACGGGTGGGATCGGGCGTCGCCTTCATGCCTTTCCACTTTGGCGGTCACTTTGAGGGTAAGGATTTGCGCAGCAAATATCCGCAAGGATCAGATCCCTATGTACTGGGCGAGGCCTGTAATACCGCAATGACCTATGGCTACGACTCGGTGACACAGATGCAGGAGACCAAATGCAGTCTGTGCCGAATCAGCAAGGCGTAAATAGAGGATAAGAACATGGCACGAATGAAATTCTATTGTGATCCCGAGCGCTGTATCGAGTGCAACGCCTGCGTAACGGCCTGTAAGAACGAGAACGAGGTGCCCTGGGGGGTCAACCGAAGACGGGTGGTGACTATTAAGGATGGTGAGCCCGGTGAACGATCTCTATCGGTTGCTTGTATGCACTGTTCCGACGCCCCTTGCGCGACAGTCTGTCCAGTGGACTGTTTCTATACCACCCAGGATGGTGTCGTGCTACACGACAAGGATATCTGTATTGGCTGCGGCTACTGTTTTTACGCCTGTCCCTTCGGTGCGCCACAGTTTCCAGAGGATGGCGCTTTTGCTACCCGCGGCAAGATGGATAAGTGTACCTTCTGTGCCGGTGGTCCCGAGGATGATCACAGTGCGGATGAGCATCGTAAGTATGGCTCGAACCGACTGGCCGAAGGCAAGCTTCCCCTGTGTGCTGAAATGTGTTCCACCAAGGCGTTACTCGCCGGTGATGCGGATGTGATCTCCGATGTCTACCGCAAGCGTATCGTTAACCGTGGTGCGGCGGTGCTCGCCCGTGGGGTCTCCTATCAGGACGCCTCGTTTCGTGCACCACGAAATGTCGGAGGCAAGGGAAGCTCTCAGGATTAGTAGCATCCGTACACAACAACAAGCGTGACCAGCAGTTTTGTTCACGACTGCGGAAGAGAGGAGTAAACCGATGCGAATGCCGGCAGAAGATAAGACCGTGCTTCATGCGCTGGAAGCCGTTGCTGTCTGCCTATTGGGTTTCTGCCTGATACTGTTCAGCCCGCTGGTGGATGCGGAAGAGGGGGCCACTGCCCGGCTGCCCACGGTTCAGCAGATGAATCCGGCTGCGCAATTTTGGGGGGATGTGAGACAGCGTACTGAACCGGCCAGCGGAAGGACGCAAGTAAGCGGCGTAGAGACAGGCGTTCTGATCAACGCTACCGGTGATCGCTGGCGTCACTTTCGTATGCAGCAGTTGATACCGATCGGCGGCTATCTGCTGGCTGGGGTTGTGCTCTCCTTGTTGGCTTTCTATCTCATCCGCGGAAGGGTGCCTGTTGAAGGAGGCATGTCGGATCGTAAATTACTGCGCTACACCTCCTATGAGCGCATGATCCACTGGTTCATTGCCACCCTGTTTCTCTTTCTTGCCATCACAGGACTGATCCTGATGTTTGGTCGATCCCTGTTGATCCCCCTGTTCGGAAAAGAGGGATTCTCGATTCTCGCCTCGGCAGCGAAAGAGGGACACAACTTGATGGGGCCGCTCTTTCTCCTGGCCCTGGTACTGGTCTTCTTACAGTTTGTCAGGCGAAATATTTATCAAAAAGGCGATCTCTCCTGGTTGCTCAGGGGTGGCGGCATCATCGGTAAGAAACATGTTCCATCCAACTTCTTCAATATGGGTGAGAAGACAATGTTCTGGCTGCTGGTTTTCGTCGGTGGCCTGATCGGTATTTCAGGACTGGTGCTAGTCTTTCCGATCCTGGGGCAGGGGAGAGAGATCATGGCCCTGGCACATGTGGGCCATGCTGTCGGTGCCGTATTCATGCTGATGGTGATTCTCGGACATATCTACATCGGTAGTGTCGGCATGGAGGGGGCAATAGAGGGAATGAAGACCGGATATTGCGATCTCAACTGGGCCAAGGAGCATCATGACCTCTGGGCCCGCAAAGCAGAGGAGAATGGAGAGATTCTCTCCAATGAAGCGGTGGAGAAAATTCGTGGCAGACAGAATCCGGTTGCTACGAGTTCATCAACCTTGCAGGAGTCGGCCAAGTGATTGCTGAATTTATCGACGGCCCCCTCTGGTACTTCTCCCTCACTGCCTTTGTGCTCGGTGTTGTCTGGAATATCGTGATGATTCTCAAAGCAGGTACAAAAACTGACCTGAGTGTCGCCAGAGGCAGTGCCGGAAGCGGTGCGATCAGAACCATATTCAGTCGCTTCATGCCTGAGCGGACAGTTGTTTCCCGGAATAAGGTGCAGTTGATTGCCGGATATATGTTCCATGTCGGGCTTTTGCTGCTGCTCATTTTCGCCAAGCCCCATGTCGATTTTTTTGCTGAGCGGATCACAGGTTTCGCTTGGCCGGCGATCCCTCACTGGGCCTTTATTCTGGCAGCTGAATTCGCTTTCGCCGGTCTGCTTCTGTTGTGGCTCTATCGAATCATGAATCCGGTCATCCGATTGTTGTCGGATCTGGATGACCACATCGGCAGCATTCTGGTCTTCCTGGTCATGTTGACCGGTTGCCTCGCCTTGGCGGAATCCCATGAGGCGTTAAGACTTCTGCATCTCTTTCTTGCTGAGCTGTTACTGATCTACTTTCCCTTCAGCAAGCTGATGCATGCCTTTACCTTCTTCTTCAGTCGAGGATATACCGGCGCGGCGATGGGCAGGAAAGGGGTCAATGCTTAGGGCCAGTTAAAGCCAATCCAAGACGCCCTGTTGCGTCTCAAAAAACGTCAATCTAGGCGCGAGGAGAGAAGTTTGGTCATTCCAAATAAACGACGAGCAACGCCGAGTGGCGCTATTTCAGACGCACCCCAAGGGCACTTCCTTCAGGGCGCAACCCGAAGGGCTGGGGCTGTTTTTGTTCCCAGCGGCGTTATAGCCGGACTACACCACGTTCATTCTGCCTTGCTGGGGGAAAAAACAGTTCCAGCAGGGCGTCTTGGATTGGCGTTAACAGGCCCTAGGAGAAATATCTATGAGTGAGCGTTTCGAGCAGGGTGTCGCGGTATTGCGGAATCAGATCGACGCCAAGATCTCCTCCTATTTTTCCAGTTGTGTCCATTGCGGCATCTGTGCTGAAGCCTGTCTCTTCTACACCGAGACGAATGATCCCCACTATGTCCCAATCCGTAAGTTGGAACCGCTAAAAAAGTTGTGGCGAACGGAGTACACCTTTTGGGGCAAGCTGGGTAAGTCATTAGGATTGATCGAGCCGTTGACAGAAGCGGATTTCGCCGATTGGGAAGAGCTGGTCTACGACAGTTGCACACTCTGTGGCCGCTGCTCCATGGTCTGTCCGGTGGGAAACGATATCACCTACATGATTCGCAGAATCCGCGAGGGATTCTCAGTCGCCGGCTATGCCCCCGAGGGAATGAAGGAAGCAACCAAACGGGCATTGACCATCGGCAGTCCGATGGGGGTGACCTTCAAGACCCTGAAGGCGGCTCTTGCCCATGTGGAGAAGGAGACAGGGCTGTCAATTCCTATCGACGAGAAAAATGCAGATTACATGACACTCTTCTCCTCCATGGAGATCGTCAACTTCCCGGAATATATCGAGAGTATCGCAAAGATTTTCCACAAGGCTGGTGTCTCATGGACCATCAGCAGCAAGGCCTTTGAGGCCACCAATAGCGGTATCCAGATCGGCAATAGTGAGGCTGCGTCGGAACTGGTACAGCGGGTTGTGGACGCAGCTGAAGAGCTTGCAGTGAAATATGTAATCAGTCCTGAGTGTGGCCATGCCTATACGGCAATCCGCTGGGAAGGCCCCAACCTGATCGGTCGGGCATACAACTTTGAGGTGATCCATATCCTTGAGCTGCTATACAAGCTGAAGGCCCAAGGCAGAATTCAACTGAGTGGAACAGACGACACACCGATGACCCTGCACGATCCCTGTCAAATTGTCAGACGGGGAGGGGTAGTCGATCCGCCGAGAGAGCTGCTCGAGAGTGTTGCAGAGCATTTTACCGAGATGAAGGATCACGGCGTGATGAACTGGTGCTGCGGAGGAGGCGGTGGAGTGAGCGCCAATGAGCGGGCAGAGCCTTTGCGCTTACAGGCCTTCAATAAAAAGAAGCAGCAACTGCAGGAGTTGGGCGTCAACACCATGGTGACAGCCTGCGCCAATTGCAGAATCATTCTTGAGGAAGGGCTTGAACATAACGAGATGGAGACCGAGGTGGTCAGTCTGACTGAGCTGCTGGCGGAACATGTAGATTCAGGAAAGGGCTGAAGCAATACAAGCTGAAAAACTTTTGCCATCTGATGAGAATCACCGCCATTTCGGTGGTGGCCAGACAGAGGTCGAATTGAACCTTAAGCCCGGTACCCACAGCCTGCAGCTAGTGCTTGGGGACAAGACCCATGTGCCGTTTTCTCCGCCGCTGATTTCAAACAGGATCAGGATCCAGGTTCGCTAATAATATCTAATAAAAACAATAAAATAAGAGATAATATCTAGGATTCTCCATTCTCTGGAGGGGGTTATTGCGCGCCAAATCGTGAACTAATTATAACTATCTATATCAAAGTTAAAGAATATGCTAATATAGTCGATATCAATAGTAGGGCTGGGTATTAGTTGGATTTCTCAGGTTCTATTGATCTATATCACTGAAAAGTTGTTGTGAATCGGTGAGTATCCGACCAATACCTTTAGTAGTAGCGAGGTATGTCATGTCATTCCTAAAGTGTAAGTATCTGCGTCAAGTGGTCATCCTGGCCGGCGTGCTGTTGATTGCAGGTATGTTCCTTGAAGTTATTGCCCATCAGCTTTCCGGCGACCTGAATCTGTTGCTGGTGCAGCCGATTGCCTTAGGCATGGTGCTGGCGAGTCCAGTGGTTGTGCTTGTTGCCGTTGTACTCTCTCTGATACCAGGCCTTAGCTTGAAGGACTGTTCGCGGTAGAGAGTTTCTCTACTCGATCGAAGGCTGGATCTACAGCTGATACCCGAAGGGGTATCGGCTTTCTTTCGATGTCTCACTATGAAAAGTATCTCTGCAGCCGCACCGGTATGTAGATCAAACTCCTGTCTAATCATCTGATTCCACTTCTCTCGTTTGATAGTTTTCCAGCTTCAAACAGATAACCGTGTTTACAGTTGGCAGAGTCTGTCTTTCTAAACCAAGCTCTGGCAACCTGACGTACCTTAGCCAGGAAGCGGGCATAGAGGTTCATCCCACTGGATACATACCTTCCGGCTATGACAATCCAGAGCCACTTGATTCCGATGAGAGACGTAAAGCATATCGTGTTTTGAGGCTTCGCAAGGTCGACCTTTGGCAATATTCACGAATCCAATGATAGAAAAAAAGAGCGTCAGAAAATCGGCTTTGATAGTGGATATATTTAGAAAAATTTACATGAAGCTGTCAGTCTATGACCGTCAGGGTTCTTTAATATGGAAGAATCCCATCGTTCATTCTGCAAAAGCGATTCAATGGCGTATCTTGGCTATAGTTGATCCTGCGATGCCACCGATAGAGGCTGAATTGGGTCTGGGTTCGCGTCTCAAATCCCGTCAAGAGCGGGTCATTTCTTATGTTTCCCAGCCAAAGATGTCGCTCTGGCCCGGGGTGAATTCTTCAACAACCTGCTCTGGCCGGTAATGGTGGATAAATTCAAATACCTTCCTTCAGATTGCACGGCGCCAAAATCAATTGCGCTATCTGAAATAAAAAACATAGTCATAAATGGTTCATTAGAGTCGTCTTTGATTAAGGATAAAGAGGCGTAAACCTGTGTATATACCCGGCGAATCTTCTAGCCGGTTTTTTTATGTTTGTTAGCAATTGGTAGCGTGGTAACGGACAGACTTTGGCGTTAGTAGATATATTTAACCGGGATTAAGCCGCCAGAATCCTGGAAATAACTCACTTTTTTGGCTTTATTACTAAAGTTCTATTTAAACAAGACGAAAGTACCTTCATCTTCGAAATTCTTTTCGTGAAAGCAGTTGAATTACTGTTTTTATAATTGCAATTTTGAAGATATAAACTCGTATATTGGTCCGATAAAAGGTTTAACAAGGCTGTTAAAGTTAAATTGGTTTAACTTTTTTTATATTTAGACTTGTTATCAACAAGTTATCGAACTATATTTGTAACACTTTTGATAACAGCAAGTAGGAGTACTAATGGCCGCTAAGAAAACCGTTAAGAGAACTGTGAAGAAACGTCGTAAGGCAAGAAAGGTTGCCTCCATTGAAAGTGTCGTCACAGCTTTGCAGGAGAACGCATCACTTTCTGCAGTCAACAAAAGAACAGTCAGCCGACTGAAGAAGAGTGACACTGCCGTTGAACGGATGGAGAAGAAGGTTGCCACCACTGCTGAACGTGTTAGTAAAGCAGTTGCTTCTGTTGCCAAGGCAAAATCAGCGACGGCCAAACAGAATGCCAGAGCTAAAGTAGCCACAGCTAGGGATGGATTGAAAGAGGCCAAGGCCGCTCTTTCCGCAGCTGTCGCAGAACAGAAAAAGGTTCAACGTCTGGCCAGAGGCCTGGCAAAGGTGCTTGAAAGAGCTCAAGCCAAAATGGCGAAAGAGTTCGACAAGGCAGCTACCGTTGCAGAGAATGCTGCGGATAAGCCTCGCCGTCGCAGAGCCAGAAAGAAAAGGGTTGCTAAGAAGGCTTAACAGCGGGGTTTAGATAAAGAGACGCCTTGTTTTAGATGCTGGGTGTTCTCTACTTTTCTTAAACTCTCTTAATCAACGCTGAATTAAATTGACCTTGTTTTTTCCGAATCATGGTCAATAATTGATTTAGGGTTGGTAATCGCTGACCCAAGAACCGCTCTAGGAATCGGAACAATATCGCCTCCTAGAGCGGTTTTTTCATTTATATCAAATAAATATCACTAGGTTCACTAAGCTCAAATCCCTATTTCTCCAGGCATCAATAGAGCTGTTCCTGCCCCAGATCTACTGTCAAAACGCGGATAAGATTTGTCCCGCCGGTGGTTTGGCTCGAGCCGCTGGTAGCGATAACCAGATCACCATTCTTCAACAGATTTTTCTGGGTGGCGATCTCTATGCAAAAGGTGATCTTCTCATTATCATTTCCTTCACCCTGATATTTAATGGGTATGATTCCCCAGTTCATGCAGAGTTTGCGGGTGACCTGGGTCAACGATGTGACCGCGAGTATCGGGCATTCCGGCCGGTGTTTTGAAACCAGTCTTGAGGTAAATCCTGTCTCAGTCAGACTGATAATTGCAGCAGCGCCCAATTGATCCGCCATTCTCACAGCGGAGTGGCTGACCGCCTCGGTCACCACATTGGATTGATGCGGAATGATATGTTGCAGATAACCATATTCCCTTAGAGATGTTTCAGTCCGGACAGCCAGCATGGAGAGGGTTTTGACCGATTCTACGGGATAGTCGCCCATGGCTGATTCGCCGGAGAGCATCAGTGCTGAACTGCCATCCAGAATCGCATTGGCCACGTCACTCGCCTCAGCACGAGTCGGTTTGGGGTTTTTTTCCATCGATGCCAGCATCTGAGTGGCAGTGATTACCGGTTTGCCGTTGCTTACAGTAATGCGGATAATTTTTTTCTGCATGCTGGGAACATCTGCCAGGGGAAGTTCAACCCCCATATCACCCCTTGCCACCATGATCCCGTCTGCAGCGGCAACGATCTCTTCAAGGTTCTCGATACCGGCGCGATTTTCTATCTTGGCGATGATGGGGATGTTGACCGAACGCTCCAGTAGGATCTCTCGCATCTGATTGACCTCATCCGCACTCTGGATGAATGAGGCTGCTATGTAGTCGACCTCATTCTCGGCGGCGAAGCTCAGCTCCCGGATGACATCCTCTCTGTATTGGGGCTCAACACTATTCATCATCAATTGGGTATCCGGCAGATTGACCCCTTTATTCTCCTTTAAAATCCCGCCCAGAGTGATTCGGCATCTGATCTCACGTTCATCGATGTTATGAACTTTCAACTCCATAGCACCGTCGTCGAGTAGTATGGTGTCGCCCGGGTTAACCTCCTGGGAGAGGCGTTGATAGGTGACCGATACCCCAGAAGGACTCCCGGAACGATTGTCGGTATAGATGGAGAACTCATCTCCGGCAACCAGTTCGATAGGGCCGTCCGGAAGACTCCCGGTACGAATCTCAACACCACGGGTATCGATCATTATCGCGACCTCGGTTGAAAGATTCTCTGCGGCTTGGCGAATACGCTGAATTCGCTGCCGATGCTCGTCATAACTACCATGAGAGAGATTCAGGCGGGCGACAGTCATGCCGGCTTCTAACATGGCCTGCAGGGTCTCAACCCGGTCTGATGCCGGGCCGATTGTCGCTACGATCTTTGTTTTTCTGATGTTGCTGGACGCCATGCTTTATTTTCCCATTACGCATTTTTATGCATATATAAGTATAGACAAGATCGACTGGACTATATCTAACTTCGTGTTATGTGATGCGGCCTATCTGATCTGAGGCTCTGCGTATGATTGGCTTAATAATTATTGCGGGTAGGGGAACTTATCGCTGAAAAATATTTCATTTATATACAAAGCACTCTATGTAAGAATGTTGAGCAAAGATCTCCTTGAGTTTGTCTCAGGTAGTTTTAAAGGGACAATATGAAAGTCAAAGTTATAGCATCAGTTATTCTTATCGGAGCGTTGTTACTCTCGATATTTTTCCTGCAGCCGAATAATCCCAAAAAGTCTCATCCAGAGACTGTCCAGAAGAGTAGTAGTCAAGGGCTGACTCTAAGTCCATATAACCCTGAATTCAAAAAGATACTCGATCCTGATACCACTGAGAAAAATGGCAGGTCTGCCCTCACACAGGCAGCTGAGTTAGGGGATATGAATTATATATTTGATCTAATCTCAACATATGATGATTTGAACCTGGGGCGTCCTGACAAGAATGGTGACAATGCGCTCACAACTGCGATCATGGGTCAGCAGACTGAAATAGTGAGAAAACTTGAGGAAGCCGGTGTGGTTCTTGATCGAGAAGCGGTCAAACGCTACTCCGCATCATTTACTTCGGCTGATGTCGAGAAAATGAAGTGGTTTTTGTGGCGGCAACTTCCATTTGGAGATCCCCAGGTTCTGAAACCACTCTACGATCCGGAAGATAAAGATGACATGGAACGCGTTTTGGAGTACGGCTACCAGCCAACACGCGCTGAAGCGGCGAATGTTGTTAAAGATGACTTTATGTCTGATGTT
>JBNKMQ010000139.1:0-6979 GCA_050293225.1 Sedimenticolaceae bacterium | reverse complement strand
CCAGGGTCGCCGAGGTAAAGACCCAGGCGGCGGGGTGCTGCTCCATGACGCCACGAAAGATACCCGAGATCTCCAACGGCGTGCGATTGAGACGGAATCCCTGGCGGGTGGTCTCGAACCAGCGGATCGAGGTGTCCTCTTCATCCTCCTGGGCTTTCAGGCGTAACAGCAACAGATCACATCGCTCTTTACAGCTATCGAGTCCCTTGCCACGACCTTCCATGGCGCGCAGGGATTCGGCCAGGGATTCGAGGCTCTCTCCCATTCGCTCCAGTTGCAGGTTTACCGAAGCGTTGTCTGAGACCTCCGACCAGGCCCCTCGCCGCACATCCAGACCAAAGGCGAGGCGCATATCGTTGGCGCACTTCTTCAACGCCTCGGCCCGCTCCAGGATCACCGGGGTGTCCTTCGCCTCCTTGTGGTACTCGGTGATGGTGTCCCGGGCCAGCTCCTGCAGTTGTCTGCCGCTGACGGTGGAACCGAAGAAGTTACTCGCCACATCGGGTAGCTGGTGGGCCTCGTCGAGGATAAAGCAGTCGGCGGCGGGCAGGAGTTCACCGAACCCCTCCTCCTTCAAGGCCAGATCGGCACACAGCAGATGGTGATTGATCACCACCAGGTCGGCCTCCTGGGCGCGCTTGCGGGCCTCTACCAGATGACATTTGCTGTAGGAGGCACACTCCTGGCCCAGGCAGTTGTCGGTATTCGAAGTAACCACCGGCCAGATGCTGGCGTCCTCCGGGATCTCCGACATCTCACCGATGTCACCGCTCTTGGTCTCGCTCGACCATTCGCGAATCCGTTTGAGCTGATCCACCTGCTCCCGGGTGAGGCGGATCTCCTCCACCAGGGTGTTGTCGAGTCGATGGATACACAGGTAGTTGGCCCGGCCCTTCAGCAG
The DNA here is from genome assembly GCA_050293225.1 of Sedimenticolaceae bacterium. Classification (GTDB taxonomy): domain Bacteria; phylum Pseudomonadota; class Gammaproteobacteria; order Chromatiales; family Chromatiaceae; genus Thiodiazotropha. Next base: position 6,078 of record JBNKMQ010000139.1, on the reverse strand, counting down.
TGCGGTAGAGACCGGGCTGGCGAGGGATTGCCTGACCATGGGCAGATCCCGATGGAAGAGCTGGTCCTGCAGATTCTTGGTACCGGTGGAGACGATCACCCTCTGCCCCGACATCAGCGCCGGCACCAGATAGGCGAAGGTCTTGCCGGTGCCGGTGCCTGCCTCGCAGACCAGCACACCGCCTATGGCAATCACCTGACCGACGGCAGCGGCCATCTCCTGTTGCTGAGGTCTGTGGGAGAAGCCTTCAATGCGGGATGCCAGCCAGCCTTCCGGCCCGAATATCTCGGTGTAATCGAGCATTGTGAAAGAGGACTAGGAACCGGCCTGGTTATCCCAGACCTCGGGTTCCAGACCGTTTTCCCGGGTCCAGGCAAGACGACCGATGATCTTGAAACGGGAGATCGACATAGCCCCGCGCTTGGCCCGGCCGCTGCTCGACTTGTCTATGAAATCAAGCAACTCGTCCCGCTCCGCCTCGTAGATCTCATAGGGCTCGTAGTTTTCATCCATCAGCACCAGAACAACGCTGTCCCAATCCTTGTCCAGTTTCAGCTGACCGATACGCTGGCCTGATTTGCTCTCATCGCAGATGGTACGGGACTTGATCTGAATGCGCTTATCTCCCCGTCCCGGGTCGATGGCGTCATAGCCTCCCTCCCCTTCAGACTTGGGTGAGAGCTCAAGCAGCTTCACCGCATCATGCTCGGCGATCTCGTTGCTGATACCCGGCAGGGGCTTGCCCATGGTTCTCCGGTACTCCGCTGCCAGAACACGGGCCTGGGCAATCAATTTGTCAGCGGCATAGAGGGTCAAACCATGACTCCGTAAAAGCAGGAATGAAATTCAGTCTGGATTGTATCCTATATTAGCCCGCTTTCGCATAAGCCTGCGACAATTAAGCAATAGCTGGAATTAGACTTTGACGGGATCAGTGCGATAGCGAATAGGTAAAGACCGCCTATGCCTTAAGGTCCGCTGGTGTCTCAGATGCGGAATGCGTAATTTGAGAGAGGATTTCATCCAGCGGCAGGGGTTTGGAAAAATGGTAACCCTGGCCGTAATCAACACCGACCGTGGTCAAGGCATTGGCAATATCCGCATCGGTGACAAACTCCGCAATCACCTTCTTGTCCATAAAGTGGGCGATTTCGGTAATCGAGTTGATCATCGCATAGTCGGCGGGCTTGTTGAGGATCTCACGCACAAAGATCCCATCGATTTTGACATAATCCACGGGGAAATCCTTCAGGTAGGAGAAGGAGGCGTAGCCTGTACCAAAGTCATCCAATGAAAAACTACAACCCATCTGGCGAATCTCATCAATGAACTCGGCGGTGTCACTGATATCACCCACCAGCGCGGTCTCTGTGATCTCAAACCCCAGCAGGCTTGTATCTATGCCTGACTCTCTCACAGACTGCTTGAGAAAATGTTTGAACTCGGTATCACCCAGAGACTTGCCTGAGATATTCACAGAGAAACTCACCTGCTGATGCAAACTCTCTGCCAGCGGCTTAATGGCCGAGATGAAAGTCTCCACCACCCAACGGTCAACGGCGCGCATCATATCGTAATGTTCTGCAGCACGAATGAAATCGACCGGACTCTCCAACTCCCCATCCGGGTTTCGAATACGCAGGAGTATTTCGTAGTGCGGCACCAAGTCAAGATCCGGATTCAACGGTACGATGGGCTGAGCAAAGAGCACCAATCGATTCTCTGCCAAAGCCTCCTTGATCCCGGGTAGGGACTGCACCATCTGGCGCTGCTCTTGATAGACAGCAGCATCCTCCTGATAGACACGGATACAGTTCCGGCCTTTTCTCTTCGCCAGATTACACGCCGCCAGCGCCGCCTGTAACAATTCGCCAGGGGTTCGCTCTGCATTATCGATATGGACCAGTCCGACACTGGCGGAGACAGGGATCTGACGGCCATCCCAGATAAACTGATACTCATCGATCACCGAGCGCAATGTTTCCGATATCTGATAACCTTGCTCAAGATCCCTGTCTTCCAATAGCAGGGCAAACTCATCATCACCGATACGGGCCAGGACCCCTCTGTCGGGGAGGAAGCTAAGCAGGATGTCGCTGATTTCACGCAACAGACTGTCACCCCCCTCAAGACCGCTGAGATCGTTGACCGCCTGAAACTTATCCAGATCGAGCAGAACCAACACATGCTGTCTGTGATCAGTCTCAATCTCATGCAGACGTATGCGCAGTTCCTGATCAAAACTGCGCCGGTTCATCAGCCCGGTCAAATCATCATTTGTCAGTTCGCTTGAGACCGTCTCATAATTTCTTGTGAGTATCCGGTCAATCGCCCGCTCGACGATGGGTTTGCGTTGATCTTGCAGACCAACAAGCTCTCGGCTGCGTAACTGTTCCGCCATCTGCCTGCGACTGACGTCGAGGGCCTTGAAACCCTCCCCATCGATCAACAGATAGCGAGTCGATACCGGATTGATCCAGGCAAGATTAAGCATGCCTGGAGAATCGATATCCTGATGCTTGATCAACCAATCCCCAAGCCTGAGTCTGTCCAATAACTCTTGGGCTGCAGGATCGACTACGGCTTCACTGTTATCTAACTCTTGTGACTGCAGGTTACTGAACTGCTTAAGCAGATAGGACCTGTCAATGGTGATACGCTCTTGTAGATATCTCTCAAATATTGCAGGCTCGAGCAATAGGGCTTGATGCAGATTTCGCGCAAACTCTTTACTGCCTGTCGCATAGACCGGGTAGTCCCGAAATCCCCTTCGAATCAGTGAGACCAGATGTTGCGCCTCCTTCTCGGGGATCTCCCTTGCATCATCCTGTTTAAACGTTTTAACCAGGATATCCAGCACCAGCAGGTAGGCCTTCCAGCCGGCACTCGCTTCACCGTGCAGCACGTAGGTCTGGACTAAAAGATTGGCCCATCCATATTTAAACAGACTATCTATCACCCGGCTGACCGATCTTCCGGACAACCGCTCTTCAAGCGCCTTCAGCACAGCGGCGTGGGCCTGCTTGAGATTCTCATCTTTCTCACAACGAGAGATGGCCAAACCCTTGTTTTTATCGAATCTCTCCTTTAGATCCTGCTGTAATTCGACAACCTGGGCTTTGACGCTATCCAGATCCTTTATCTCACCGGACTCGATTTTGTTGATCATCTCTTTCAGGCGTAGCCTATCCCGGTCCTTCACCTGAGAACGACGCGGAACCGGACTCAGGTAAGGCATCATCGACTCGATGACGGCAAGCAACTGCCTCACTGGATGATTTTCGTTATCCAGCAGAGAGGGGTCCTGCAGGATGGATTCAATTACCAGGATCTTGAGACGATCCAACAGTTGACACAGTTCTGGCGCCATCATGGAGTCATTGCACAAGGCTGAAATCAACTCATCACCTGCACCAATGGCGGCCTGGGTCTCAACTGAGAGCTTTCTTGGGTTTGGTGATGATCTGTCCAGTGCATCCTGCAACTGGGTGGCGATTGGTGCCCCCTGCATCGAGGCTAATTTATCGAGGGACTCTACAACCTCTCCCGGCTCCGCAATAGGACGGTCATCTCCGTCCACTCTCTGTTTGGGGGCGGGTTGCATATGGGCCAGAGAGGAGAGCTGCTGCATCGATCGCTCAGCTGGACTTTGGATCTCCTCACCCTGAGAATTGACAATGGCCCACCCAATGCCTCCATTCCTTTTTGGTAGTTCACCAAGTTGCGTTTGAAACAGCTGCAAGAGTTGCTGATAGAGGTAGTTGAGGTCGTTCAGTAACCGCTGTTGAAAAGCCGCCAGGACAATCTGGAGATTTTCAACATTCAGCTCGTGGGGCTGCAATGCATCCCTAAGAATACCCAGGAGGCTGATGGGAGAGAGAGGATTATTCTCACCCGCGATAACATGACCGAAGATAACGCGGAATGCGTTCTCCAGTTTCCCAAGATTCGTCGCCAGGCTGTCCTCGACCTGCCTGGCCACATCATTGAACAGAATCCAGGTATCGATCTCCTGTTTTTCCACCAGCGCCAATTCAGCCGGCAGATCATCAGGCAACCCTGTTTCGTTATCACCTTCGCTGCTCATCTCAGATAAGCGTTTGTCCAGTTCATTACGAAACTGGGCTTCTATTCCAGCACGGTGTTTTTCCAGGGTGTTGTAAGTGAAATAGTAGGCCGATTCGTCCTGGGTTTCCCCCTTTTCCGATGCATGCGCAAGCAGATCCTCTCGGGCCGCCAAGAAGAAGTCCTTCAACCTCGCCTGAATATAGTCCGATACACTGCCTCTGATCTGCTGCAGCAGACGATGACCTAGCTGGATATCCGGCTTCCCCCCCCGAGACACGCCTTCACTGCTTCTCGGAGACGCCCGTAGGCTCGACATCAATGCCTCGAAGAGCGCAGGAGAACCAGGATCGTCGAAGGCCAACCCCAGCCCCTCGCCACGCAGATAGACGATGGAGACCTTGATGCGAATGCCTTCGGGCTGAATATCAATCACCCCATGTCGACGCTCATCAAGGGTGAAGTAACCATCCGGCAATTTTTCCCCCAAACGACCATCCGTAAGCTGGACATAGAGCCCACTCTTGGAGAAATTACGGATTCGACAGCCATCGTAGCGCTCACCTTCGTAGGTCAGCCCTGCCGGATGATCAATATCGAGTCGCGGATGTCTTCTACGGTTCATACTTCCATGGGTCTTTTTGCTCAGAGACACTCATGCAAGAGAGAAATTGACCGATAGAGTGCTCTAACTTCCTTGTATCGGCAGTGACTTAGGTCACTTTAGAGCCACCAGAGGACGGAGGGGAAAATTTACAATTATGCAATCTTTGGATGCATCAGCACGGCTTTTCAGACTGGCTACTCAAATAGCCGTTTTAGCCATCCCAAACCCTCAGGCATCAGGCTATCACCTTGGTAACAGCGGGCCTTGGCTTCAGGTGCGCTTCCCTCGATGAATGGGGCGAAATGGGTCTCCCGGCATCCTTCTCCCAATAAACCGGAAACCGGCTCAATCTCGACCATCTCCACCCCTCTGGGGATACGCTCATCCAGTGGGATGACGCCAATCCGTTTCATCAGATCGGCCCAGACCCGCATGGCACCGGCTGAACCACTCAGTCCCATAGGTCCATTATCATCTCTACCAATCCAGACAACCCCGACCCGCTGCCGGTCAAACCCGGCAAACCAACTGTCTCTCAGCTTATCAGTCGTACCGGTTTTTCCAGCAACCTCTGCCCCCGCAGGCAGCAACCATTGCAATGCCTTGGCCGTACCTGTTCGGGTCACCTGACGCAAGGCGTGGCGTAACAGAAACACCGCCCGGGTATCGGCAGCCGGCTTGATCGCAAGGGGATAGCGTGACAGGGGCAGTCCCTCAGCATCTGTGACCTCGCGTATCGCCTTGATAGTGGCCAGATAACCACCATTGGCCAGGGATTGGTACATCTGCGTCATCTCCAGGGGAGAGAGTGATACGGCGCCCAGCAGCAGAGAGGGATAGGGATCCAAAGGACGATGAACACCCAGGGCCTGAATATTGTCTACCACCGCCTGCAGGCCGACATCCATCCCCAGCCTGACCGTGGCCAGGTTGTAGGAGTGAATCAATCCCTCCTGCAGTTTGATCTGACCGTGAGACTGATTGTCGTAATTACCCGGTTCCCAGACATCTCCATTCGGGGCCTGTAGACGGATCTTCTCGTCCTCAAGCTCGCTCATCAATTGGTATCGCGACGGTTGTGACAATGCAGTTAGATAGACGGCAGGCTTGAGCAGGGAGCCAACGGGCCGCAAGGCATCCAGCGCCCGATTGAAACCGGCAAAACGGGGATTCCTGTCCCCCACCAGGGCGAGGACCTCGCCGGTCTCCACTTCTGCCAATGTCATTGCCCCCTGCAGGCTGTCCGCGGGTAGCGAGCGACTCTTTTCCAATTGAGACAACTGCGTGGCCATCGCCTCTTCCGCCTGTCGCTGAATCCCAGGATCCAGGGTGGAGAAGATGCGCAGACCCTCAGCATTGAGATCCTTTTCCTTATAGTCCCGTTTCAACTGGCGCTTGATCAGGTC
>JBNKMQ010000138.1:0-2320 GCA_050293225.1 Sedimenticolaceae bacterium | reverse complement strand
GCGCAGATACTGTAGCCAGGCTGGATCATCGAGGCCGTATCGCTGGTTGTAGTAGGCCATGATCTCTTTTTTCGCCTCCGGATCGAGATTCTGACCATCTATCAGGCTTTGGGCGGTGATACCGCCGGGAGATGAGGCCATGACAACAAACACCACCAGGGTGATCCCCAACAGAGTGGGAAACATCAGCAGCAGGCGGCGCAGCAGGTAGGTCAGCATTCAAAACCCGTCATATACAGAGCCTGGGTGATATCCCCATCCTTCTCTCCCTCTGGGAGTGAATCCACGTAAGATCCCAATCACTGCTGATAGCGCTGTTCCGCCAGCGGCACATAGTTCTCTATCGGCTGATCACCGAAATTGAGGCCCACATTCGTCTTCACCACATTGTGGATGCGCTTGTCGATAAAGACCAGACTCTTACGCCGCATCAGAAAGGTGTAGGGCTGATCCTCATACAACAGGTTCTCGGCCTGCTGCCACAGAGGCATGCGCTTCGCCTCATCGACAGTGGCCCTGGCTTGTTCGATAAGCCGATCCAGTTCCGGGTTGCGATAGTTGACAAAGTTGTTGCCGGCATCCTCGATCTGGCTGCTGTGAAACGCCTGATAGAGGTCGGTCTCAAGACTGCTGCTCCAACCGAGCGCCATGGATTCATAGTTCCTCTTGTCGAATAGGTCGAGCATCACCGACCACTCGGTAGGTTTGGGTTTCAGCAGGATCCCGGCACGGGCCAGCAGATCCTTAAGAAAGAGCACTAAGCGACCGGTGTCCTCGCTACCCTGAAAATAGACCAGCTCAAACTCGAAGGGGTTACCGGCCTGATCCTCCAACACACCATCGCCGTCCAGGTCTGCATAACCCGCCTCTCGCAGCAACTCCATCCCCCTCTCCGGGTCGTAGGACCGCGGCGCCAAGGCCGGGTCGTGCTGTTTGCTGTTGGCATTGAAAGGACTCATGGCGACCTGGGCATAGCCGAGGTAGATCTCATCGATAATGCGTTCCCGGTCGATCAGGTAGGTCATCGCCTGACGCACCCGTTTATCGGCAAACCGGGTCGGTTCCCCATCACGCTCCTGATTCCAGCCGATATAGCTGTAACCCGCTACCGGGCTCATATATTCCCAATGCTCCGCCTTATTGGAGAGGTCTTTGTCCTGAACCAACTTGCCGTACTCAATAGGGCGTGAGCTATAGCTGTCTATATCGCCGTTGCGAAAGGTGGTCAAACGGGCACTGTCATTCTCGATCACGCGCCATAGGATACGATCGAACGAAGGTTGCACCGGTCCCCAGTAACGGGGGTTGCGCTGCAGCTCCACAATACCCCTGTCAGGCGACCAGTTGGTGGGATCCTCAAGGCGATAGGGGCCGGAGCCCAACAACAGCCCCTTGGACTGGTTGTAATCGTTGGGCCTTGCCAGATAGGGCGCATAGAAGTGCTTGGGCATCACCTCGATTCCACCGGCGAATGCAAGGGCATTGAAATAGGGTTCGATGAAATGAAATTTGACCGTACGGGAATCAAGCGCCACCACCGAGTCTATCTTCGAATAGTAGGCCCGCAGAGAGGGCGCATCGATGGCCGGGTTCATGATGAAGTCGAAGGAGAAGACTACATCCTCGGCAGTCATGGGGACCCCATCGGAGAAAGTAATGCCGTCGCGCAATTTAAAAACGAAGGTTAAGCCATCCTCGCTGATCTCCCAGGACTCGGCCAGCAGCCCCTCCCACTCCAGGCTATCGGGATTGCGGATCAGCAGTCTCTCCAGAACATAACTTCGGACATTACTGGAGTAGGTGTCGCCGGCAACGAAGGGAGTGAGCGACTTGAGGTTCACACTGAAAGCCTGAACAAGCCAGTCACCCTCAGCATAGTTGGGCTGTTGAGTAACATTATAGGCGCGTTGAAAAGCAGCAGGCATAGTGGCGTCAACACCTTCTGAAGCTACGTCCGCGACGCTGACCCCGCGGTCGATGCGGGCGTCCAGGTTCCTCACCTGCGTTCCAATCTCGCGCAGATCACCGGCTTGCTCGCGTATCAATTGCTCCACACGCTCCATCTTCTGCCACTGGCGATCGACCATGTACATAGCAAGGATGAGGGTAAGTAGAATCACGCCAAGCCCACCAAAGTAGAGAATATCTCGACCGTTGAGTCGCCGCTGCATGTGGTCTCTCCCTCTCTGCAGGATTGCAAGTCATCAAAGGTTACAGAGTCTAGTATGCTTTCCCTGCGCGTGAAAGGTGGCTTTCTACAACACCCCGCACTTTTCGCCGATGGGAAATTCCGGTACCTTTACCGGCTCCTATAACGAAC
>JBNKMQ010000137.1:0-6247 GCA_050293225.1 Sedimenticolaceae bacterium | reverse complement strand
GCAGAATCGTTGGCTGCTGCGATCCTTAAATATCATCGAAGAGTATCCACCAACCCGGTACTTCGCCAGAAAATGGCCTTTGCCGGCCTGCGCCGGTTACCGCAGCATCTTCATAAAAGCTGTCAATTCAGCAGCTATTAGATCGGCCATAGGCTGCAGCAGGCGGGAGATCTGCAAATCGCTGAGAGGAGGGCGGGGTTTCTGCGCGGTCTCTGTTGCAGACTGCACGGCGGTCTACCTGGAAAAAATGGTTGTCGATGATGGGTAGCAATAATGGTCATCAATGTATATCTTTTGAAGTAATTAAAATAAATTATCAATCAAGATATAAGATATGGACCTGAAACAGTTGAACTCCCTGGTGGCCCTGTCGGAGTCGGGCTTCAACGTCACAGAGGCGGCGGTGAAGCTCTGCCTGGTACAGTCTGCGGTCTCCCAGCACCTGGCCCGCCTGGAGCAGGAGCTGGGAACCCAGATATTCGTACGCAAAGGCAAGCGGCTGATCGCCCTGACCGCAGCCGGTGAGGAGGTGTTGGCCTATGCCCGTAAGGCACTGGCGATCAAGGAGAATATCCTGGCGGTAGGGCGGGATCATGTGGAGGATGCCAGTGGCGTGATGCGCATCGGCACCACCCATACCCAAGCCCGCTATGTGCTGCCGCCGGTGATTCGTGCCTTTCGCAAGATATTTCCCGAAGTCAGCCTGCAGATCCACCAGGGCACCCCGCAACAGTTGGTGGAGATGGCCTTGACCGACCGGGTCGACTTTTCCATCTGCACCGAGGAGCTGGGTGAACACTCATCCCTCAACGCCATTCCCTGCTATCGCTGGAACAGAAGCCTGATCGCGCCGGCGGATCATCCCATTCTGCAGCGCAAACCCCTCTCCCTGGAGGCCATTTGCGAATATCCCATCATTACCTATACCTTCGGTTTTACCGGCGCCAACCATATGCAGAACACCTTCGCCCGCGCCGGACTGCAGCCCCAGGTGGTTCTCTCCGCCGCCGATACCGATGTGATAAAGACCTATGTACGTGAAGGCATGGGGGTCGGCCTGATCGCCAGCATGGCCTACACCTCAGAGCGGGATGGGGATCTGGTGCTCTACGACATGAGTAATCTGCTGCCCTGGGAGACTACTTGGATCGCTTATCACAAGGACAAGTACCTGCGCCGTTTCCAGCAGCAGTTTATCGATCTACTGAATGAGATGGTGATGGAGAATGGGGTGACTAATACCTAGCTGAAGTGCCTTCCTGACAGATTACTGCTATTTTGAGACTTGCGTCATGCTTTAAACGCCTGTCTTACACCTGCTCAGCTGCTGCTTAAGATTCAGTTAAGATTGCGCCTTTAGTGTTGGCCTCAAGTAAATTGAGGGTCAATAGCATCATGCATCTCAGACAAGTAAACGCAGCCTCCCGCACCCATCTACCGTCCTCGGTAGAGACCAGTCTGCCCGGCGATCTGGCCCGTCAGCGTGCGGAGGCCTTTGTGTATGACTGTTTCCGCCATCACTATCAGGCTGAGATCCAGCATTTTTTGCCAGTTTTGATGGGGCTTTCCGATAGCAGTCAACGACTGCAGGCGGTACTGGGTTTTCGTCATGCCTCGCATGACGATCAGCTCTTCCTCGAACACTATCTCGAACAACCCGTAGAACAGTTGCTGGCCAGCCGTATCCAGGCCCCGGTGGATCGTGAGCGTCTGGTGGAAGTCGGCAATCTGGCAGTCGCCGATAGTGGAGGCGGGCGCTGGTTGATCACCGCGCTCACCGCCTATCTCTCCGCCACCCAGGCAGAGTGGGCGATCTTTACCATTGGACCGGTACTGCAAAATGCCTTCAAGCGAATGGGACTCGAACTTATTGAGCTGGCCGAGGCGCGCCGTGAAAGTCTTCCGGCAGATGAGCAGTCACTATGGGGCAACTACTACGAGCAGAGACCCAAGGTCATGGCCGGCAATGTAGCCCACGGTCATAGCGTGCTTCTTGAGTATTGCCAAAGAGAGCGGGATCTGATGCATTTGTGGCAGCAGGCCGTGGCTGTAGGCAGGGAGGCTGCATAATGCTTTTGCAGCAGATTGCCCTGCACGCGAATCGTGATCCCGAACGGGAGGCAGTCACAGGCTCTGAAATCAGTCTGACCTATCGGGAGTTGTACGAAAATCTCTGTTCACTGATTGCCCGGTTGCAGACGTTGGATCTGAAATGCATTGCGCTGGATCTGGATAACGGCCCTGCCTGGGCTCTGCTCGATCTGGCGGCAATGTCGGCAGGTATTACGCTGGTACCTCTGCCGCCTTTTTTCTCTCCCGCGCAGATACGCCATGCACTTGTTGCATCCGGTGCGGAGTTGGTTATCACCGATAGTGCCGAGCGATTTGCGGCAAAGGTTCCCGCTCTTGAAACCCATAGGTCTGCCTCCCTCAATCTGGTAGGTAGAAGCTTGAGTTGCCTTACGCTTGCGCAGAAAAAACATGAAAGTTTGCAGGATGTGCTCAAGGTGACATTCACATCCGGCACCACCGCTGAACCTAAAGGTGTGATGTTGAGCTGGGATCAGCTCAAGCCTGTGGTGACCTCCCTTGCTGGAGCGGTAAAGGTGACGGATGATGATTGTCATCTGGTCCTGACGCCCCTGGCCGTGTTGTTGGAGAATATCGCCGGACTCTATGTCCCGCTCTGGTGTGGCGCCAGAGTGGCTCTGCCGTCTCTCAGGGAGACCGGACTGCTCGGCGCAGCAGGTTTGGATAGTCAACAGATGATGCAGGCGCTGGAGAAGTATGCGGCGACTAGCGCGATATTCAGTCCGCAGATGTTGCAGGGTGCCGTCTCCTATCTCTCCAGATCCGATAGTTCGCTGCCATCATCGTTAAGATTCATCGCCCTTGGTGGCGCTGCCGTATCCCAACGACTATTGAACGAGGCCGAACGGCTGGGGCTTCCCGTCTATGAAGGCTATGGATTATCCGAGACCGCTTCAGTTGCAACACTGAACCTCCCCGAAAATCATCGCATCGGCTCAGTGGGAAAACCCTTGCCTCACATTCAGGTGAAGATCTCTGCCGAGGGTGAAGTGCTACTTAAAGGCAATCATTTTCTCGGTTATCTGGGAGAAGAGGAAGATAGACAAACGGATAGTTGGTGGCACACCGGTGATATCGGCTATCTGGATGCGGATGGCTACCTCTTCCTCAAAGGCCGAAAGCGGCATGTCTTTATCACAGCCTATGGCCGCAACGTATCTCCAGAATGGGTGGAGCGGGAGTTGATCCTGGAACCTGTGATCGCCCAAGCCGCTCTGTTTGGTGAGGCGAAACCCTGGAATGTCGCGATCATTGTTCCGGCAGGGGATATCGACGATGCGAAGATCGATAGCGCCATACGACGTATCAATCTGATGCTGCCCGACTATGCCCGTGTCGGTCACTGGCTCAGGGCGGATGCCCCTTTTTCTCTTAATAACGGTCAACTCTCGGGTACCGGTCGTATCCGTCGGCTGGCTATCTATGAACACTACCGGAGCCGCATCGAGGCTCTCTATCAGCAGGAACTTGTCTCATGAGCGATTTCTTCAACAGACTGCAGGCGGAAACTGAGGCGGAGAGGGAGTCACTGCTCTCCATCCCCTTCGTACAACATGGCTGGCGCGGTGAGCTCTCCCTCGAGAGTTATATCGCCTTTCTTACCCAGGCCTATCACCATGTCAAACATACAACCCCCCTGTTGATGGCCTGTGGTTGCAAGGTTCCCCATAGCGCGGAGTGGCTGCGGGATGCCATGGCTCACTATATCGAAGAGGAGTTGGGACATCAGGAGTGGATACTGAATGATATACAGGTCTGTGGCGGCGATGCCGAAGCGGTCAGACATGGGATTCCCGATATGCCGGCGGAACTGATGTGCGCCTATGCCTATGATGTGATCAATCGTCGCAATCCCATCGGATTTCTCGGCATGGTGTTGGTGCTCGAAGGGACCAGCATCAAGCTGGCCACGGAGGCGGCCAAGAATACCCAGAAGAATCTCAACCTGCCCGATAAAGCCTTCACCTATCTGACCAGTCACGGCTCCCTGGATATCTCACACATGGAGTTCTATGCCGGTCTGGTAAACCGACTCGAGGATGAGGCCGACCAGGCCTTCATCATTCATACCGCGAAAAGGTTCTACAAACTCTACGGCGATATCTTTCGCGCCCTGCCACTTTCCCTCAACGACGCTGCCGTGGCAGCTTGAAGGAGAATATCCCATGGATATAGTGACACATGTGAATGCCTTGCCCGAACTGTTTGAACCTGAACTGCTCTTTCTTGTGGTCAGCTATCTGTTGCAAGCGGTTCTACTTTTGACCCTGCTGGGTGGCATCTACGCCTTGCTGCATCGACTGCTTGCAACGCCTGAGTCATCTCAGAGTGAAACTGAAAAGGAGAAGCGTGCTCCGATAAGCGACTGGTCGAAAACAGAGTCACTCCACTATCGGGAGGCGAAGTACAATGAAACTTGAAGGTAAAAAGATTCTGCTGACCGGGGCTACAGGCGGTATCGGCAGCCAGCTGGCGCAACAGTTAACCGAAGCGGGTGCGAATCTGGCGCTGATCGGACGCAATAGCTCTCAATTGGAAAAGGTTGCCGGGCCGTTGAAAAATTATCAACATGCGCCGATTACCTTCACTGTCGATCTGCTCGACCGAAAATCCCGCGAGGCGGCAATAGATGCGGCTGACAGCCAGTTAGGGGGCATAGATATCCTGATCAACAATGCCGGCATGCAGAGCTTTCGCCCTTTCAGTGAAGAGGATCCGGAGACGATTGAACGCACGATTCAGCTCAATACTCTGGTGCCGATGCAATTGACCCGCCAGCTGTTGCCGGGAATGTTGCAGCGAAAAAGCGGTCGAATCGTCAATGTGGGATCGACATTCGGCTCCATTGCCTTCGCCTGGTTTGCCAGCTACTCCGCCAGTAAGTTCGGCCTAAGGGGTTTTTCCGAGGCGCTGCGGCGCGAGCTGGCTGATTCCGGGGTCGGGGTGACCTATGTGGCGCCAAGGGCGGTCAAGACCGATTTGAATTCCGCTGCGGTCTACCGCATGTCGGAGACGGTCAAGATGAACATGGATTCACCAGAGTGGGTGGCGGAGAAGATTGTCAATGCCATGCAGAAAGAGGCCAATGACCTCTATCTTGGTTTTCCCGAATCCCTTTTCGTGCGCATTAATGCATTGTTGCCAAGATTTGTCGATAATGCGATGAAGAAACAGAACCAGAAGATGGGTCTATTTGCTAAGGAGGCTATTTCATGACTAAACAATTAGTGCGTCTGCTCGCGCTTTTATCACTACTGATATCGCTACCGGCTTTCAGTTGGTCTGACGCTGCATGGATCGATTTGAGCGAGAACTGGGCCGAGATCAAATACCAGACCCCCGAGGATCAGCGGATAGCCGCGCTTGAGGCGTTGGGCCAGGAAGCTGAAGCCCTGGCCAAGGCCAATCCCGATAAGGCAGAGCCTTTGGTCTGGCAAGCGATCATCCTCTCAACCCTGGCTGGCGAGAAGGGCGGATTGGGTGCCTTGTCCCTGGTCAAACAGGCGAAGAAACTGCTGGAGCAGGCGGAGTCGATGGATGCGGATACCCTGAACGGATCGGTCTATACTTCTCTGGGAAGTCTCTACTATCAGGTTCCCGGATGGCCGCTGGGTTTCGGTAGTGACAAGAAGGCGCTGAGCTATCTGCAAAAGGCACTGGAGGTCAATCCCAATGGTATCGACCCGAACTTCTTCTACGGAGACTTCATGCTGCAGGAGAAGAAATACGACCAAGCCATTGCAGCCTTTGAGAAGGCGATGGCTGCGACGCCAAGGGCAAATCGTCCGATTGCCGATGCCGGTCGCCGGACGGAGATTGAGCAGGCGCTGGCGGAGGCGAAGCAGCATTTAAAGTAAGTTACAACGCCAAGGCCCGTTGGATCGAATATGCGTATTTTATTAGCCGAGGATGACCCGCAGTTAGGAGAAGGATTAAGTCTCGGTCTGCGGGAGTTGGGACATACCGTCGACTGGGTCAGGGACGGTCTCTCGGCGCAGCAGGCGGCAGATACGGAGAACCTGGATGCCATGATCCTTGATCTTGGACTGCCAGGTAAGGATGGACTTGACGTCCTGAAGCATATTCGCAGTGGTGAGAAGAGTCTTCCTGTGCTGGTTCTGACCGCAAGGGATAGCGTTGAGAACCGCATCGAGGG
>JBNKMQ010000136.1:0-3502 GCA_050293225.1 Sedimenticolaceae bacterium | reverse complement strand
CGCTAAACGCTGGCGCTGGATAACCGTCGGCATGCTCTCCGGTCTCGCCCTGTTGTATTTCAACCTGAGCGATTTGCATGCAGGTGAACGGCAATCCGATCCCGATGGCTGTATGGTCTGTCATGCAGTAGAAGGTCTTGCCTATGTGGACGACAACGGCATGTTACGTAACGCGTCGATTCAGTCGGAGCACTATCTCTCCTCCATCCACGGTAATGTTCCCTGCCGGGATTGTCATCGTGAGATTCGGGAGTATCCCCATGATCCGGAAAACGGCGTGGTGGATTGCGCTGCCTCCTGTCATCTGGAAGAGCCATCTGAAGGCGTCGCCTACAGCCACGAACCCATCGCCGAGGAGTTTGTCGATTCGATCCACGGCAAGGGGGCGGTGGATGGCCTGACCGCAGCCAATCGTTGGGATGAGAATCGCAATGACCGTCCCCCGTCCTGCCGTCGCTGTCATGCCAATACCCTCTACATCCCCGAGGAGAAGCGCGCGAAATTCAAAGATGCCTTCGAACACAACGAAGAGGCCTGTGGTAACTGTCATCAGGGGGAAATCTGGCAGGGACAGATGGGCGGCCATATCCTGCGTCGACTGTTAGGTGCGCGCTGGAGTAAACAGGAAGAGGTGGAGATGTGCAACGACTGCCATCGCGACCGGAAGGCGATGGCAGAGGTGGAGAGAGAGAATAGCCTGACAGGCGAAGAGAAACCGAGTGACGACCACTTTGTCCACGCGTCCGACAGCTATGAGATGACCCTGCATGGAAGGCTTATGCGGGAGGATAACACCCATGGGGTCTCCTGCAATCAGTGTCATGCGCCTAAGGGTTATCACCATGGCATTCTGCCCACGGAGCATCCCGAGTCTGCGGTCAATCCCGAACAGTTACCTGAACTCTGTGGTTCATCCGGCTGCCACAGCTATGTCGATAACCAGCTCAACCGGAATTTCCTTCTCGACGATATGCACGATCTGGATTGGGTGCCGGGTCACTTCATGCATGTGGAGACAGGCGAGTTTCCACAACTCTCCCAATGGGGAGGGGTGTTGCTGTTTATGGTACCGGTGGTGTTGCTGTTCAGCGCGGTGGGTCTGGTCTGGTCGATCGTCCAATGGCGGCGCGGCGATGCACTGCCCATCCTGGGTGGCAGGAGATTCGAGCGGATCTTCCTGGCGAGGAAGAAGCGTCCGCAGAAAAAAGGCGAAAAGAAGACCGATCAGGTGGTTAAAAAGAGAATGTTCGGTCTGGGTAGAAGGCGGGAATGGATACGCCGTTTCAAGCGAACTCAACAACATCAGAATCGGGATGAGGAGTAGATCTGAATATGAGTGATTTCATGCGTCGATGGCTCTTCATCTCTCTGCTGCTATGGGCGGGTGCGGGTTTCGCAGAGCCTCTCTATCTGAGCCAGATGAGATCGGCAGAAGTGGATAGAGAAAAGACTGAAGAGACGATTAAACAGCTTAAAGAGTTTCATCCCGTCGAGTTGGCTCCACCGCTTAAGCTTGCGCCATTCCACAATCAGGTGGTGCAGCAGGATGCGTCGAAGCGGGATTTTTGTGTCAGCTGTCATACCACGATGCCGCATCGAAAGAGTGAGCGTCTGCGCAGCTATCTGAATATGCATGTCAATCATCTTGCCTGTGCCAGTTGCCACTTCAAGCCGGAAGGCGTCGCTTTGAAATATCGTTGGCATCAATGGGACAGTGAAGCAAAAGAGATCCCATCACCATTGATAACACCGCACTATCAAGGTCAGCCGGTTACCCCGGATGCCGATAATCCTGAGATTGCAAAGCTGCTTGAGGCTTGGGAGGAGAGCGATATAGAGCAACAGGCAGAGCAGCATCAGCGCCTGCACGCGCCTTTGGATAGAGAGGGAACCCGTTGCGATAGTTGCCATACCACAGAGGCATCCCTACTCGACTTCGAGCAGCTCGATTACGATGAAAAGGAGATCAATGCGATTAGAAACGATCGTGTCGCTCGCTTTCTCGGGGATGAGGTCTATGAAGACAAACCGATCAAGCTAATGGATCTGCTGCAATGAGATTCGGCCTGGAGGGTTTGAATAAAATCCTATCTTTCTCTCTTCTATGCTTGCTGTTTGTTGCGCCAGTCAGCTTTGCCGCTATGCAGGCGGAATGGCTGTTTGATCTGGAAGCGTCGCTGAATCAACCCAGTTCAGTGAGGGTCTCCGATAAGGGTGTGGCCTATGTGCTCGATGGGGTGAACGGGCGTGTGGTTATGTTCGATCAGACGGGAAGATCAACAGACGCTTTTTCAGCGCCGGCTAACTCGCCGCTGGAACTGCCGATGGATCTTCAACTGTTTGAAGATCAGGTGATCGTTGCTGACAGTGGTAACCATCGGCTGGTGGTTTTCTCTTCAACGGGAGACTACCTTCGCAGCATTCCCCTGTTACAAAATAGTAAAGAGTTCGCTCCGGCCCCGACTGGGCTGGTTGTGATAGAGGGTGTTGTCTACTGGAGCGACCGTGCCAATTCCCAACTCTGTTCGAACTCGTTGGAGAGCGGAGAGCAACTGCGTTGCTGGGGTAAGTTCGGCAGCCAGCAGGGAGAGTTTCGTTATCCCTTCATGATGGCGGAGGACCGGGATCACTATCTGCACGTGGTCGATGTGTTGAATGGGCGCATCCAGGTCTTCAACGAGCGGGGCCGTTCCTTCGGTGCTCTGGAGCGGTTCGGAGTGGAGGATGATGCCCTCTTGCGTCCGAACGGTATCGCCCTGCTGGAAGAGACCATGCTGGTGAGTGATTCCCACAGTGGCAGGATTCTTCAATTCAAAGGTCGTAGCTTTGATGACCTGTTATCGGATCGAAATGGTGAGGCGTTGCAGTTTGATCAGCCTGTCGGCATCGCCCACTGGCAGGATCGTCTCTATGTGGTGGAGATGGAGCAGCATCGGGTACGGGTTTACAGACTCAGTGAAGTCAAAGGTGAAGCTGCCTCTCGCTCAAACAAGGAATTTTTTACCCAGCCAACCCGACGTGACTGCGTCACCTGTCATCTGAGCTGGTCGGAATCCTATCAGGCTTCGTCTGATCAGCCTGACCCGATGCTACCTGTAGGCAGCCGTCGTATGTGTATGAGTTGTCATCATGGCGCGGTGATCGACTCCCGTCTCAGTCTGGGGCAGGGAGAGCAGCATCCCGACTACTACCATCCGGCCAAGGATGACTACTTCATCCCTGGAGAAGAGCGTGAAGATAGCATACCTGAGCACTATCCGATGGTTGAAGATCATGTGCTCTATTGCGGCACCTGCCACACGCCTCACCGCTTTGATGAAGCGGATACCGGCCTGACTCACGGGCGTGAAAATCTCTGGATGCGGGATCCAAATCGGGAGAGTGAGATCTGCAAACAGTGCCACGACTCTCTCTTTGCGGAGGGGGAAGAGGAGGCGCGTAAGCGGGGGGTGCATCCTGTCTCAGTGGATATGGACGAGTCGGTGGAGATCAATGGTGAGAC
>JBNKMQ010000135.1:0-8959 GCA_050293225.1 Sedimenticolaceae bacterium | reverse complement strand
CGGCCGGCACGGGAGTACTGGCCACAGCCGACGGGACCGTGGGAAACGTGGATCATGTCCTTGATAGGACCCCAGACCACACCCTTGGAGCCTGCGTATGCACAACCACGAATGGTCATCACGCCCGGCAGGGACTTACGGTTGGAAGTGATGCACTTCTTAGACTGCTCAACCTCATGGTCATTGACCGTGAGATGCTTGGCACGATCTTTCTGTGCCTTTTCTGGATAGACCTCGAGCACCTCTTGGATGAGGGCTTCGGTCTCTTCGCGTGTCATAGCTGACATAATATTCTCCTTCACCTGCCACCACTAATCTGTGGATGCACAGGTTTGAAAAAATCGATCTGTCGAGTTGCCGACCCTTGCGGGCCGGCATCAATAGGATGCTTAAGCAGTCTCGGCTGCAGCAGTCTGGCCGACGATGCTCTCGTCTTCCTCTTCCATGATGCCGAATTCCATCAGCAGGTCTTCCAGCTCATCCATGGTGCAGGGCTCAGGGATGACCAACAATTTGTTGTCGATAACCTTCTGCGCCAGGGTGCGATACTCGTCAGCCTGTTTGTGAGTCGGGTCGTACTCGATCACGGTCATACGACGGATCTCGGCACGCTGTACGGCGTTGTCACGAGGTACGAAGTGGATCATCTGGGTTCCCAGCTTGGCAGCCAGAGCCTCGATCAGCTCGTCCTCACGGTCGGTGTTACGAGAGTTACAGATCAGACCTGCGAGACGCACACCACCAGAGTTAGCGTACTTCACGATACCCTTGGAGATGTTGTTGGCAGCGTACATGGCCATCATCTCACCGGAGACAACAATGTAGATCTCCTGGGCTTTGTTCTCACGGATGGGCATGGCGAAACCACCACAGACCACGTCGCCGAGTACGTCGTAGAATACGAAGTCGAGGTCGTCCTCATAGGCGCCCTCTTCCTCGAGGAAGTTGATGGCGGTGATAACACCGCGGCCGGCACAGCCGACACCAGGCTCAGGACCACCGGACTCGACGCACTTGATATCGCCGTAACCGGTTTTCAGTACATCTTCCAGCTCGAGATCTTCGACGGTACCTGCCTCAGCAGCCATCTCCATGATGGTGTTCTGCGCTTTGGAGTGCAGAATCAGGCGGGTGGAGTCCGCTTTAGGATCGCAACCGACGATCATTACCTTTTTACCCAGCTCGGCCAGACCAGCGACCAGGTTCTGGGTCGTGGTAGACTTACCGATGCCGCCTTTACCGTAGATTGCACATTGACGCAGTGCCATGTTGGATCTCCTTACTATTGTTGAATCAGTAGTGACTAAAGTCGTTTAAGGTCACGTGGACAACAAGGGTTGAGCAAGCGGCGTGCCAAAACATGAAATTATATTTATCTGTATGTTTTTTATGATTATTTTTCGTAACGCAGAATCTACAATCGAGGTCGGGTTCACGACAATCACTTAAAAGTTGTATGGATGAAAACAAACAAAACGCCCAACAGGCGACCTCCCTCCCCGCCTATGCGCGTCTGTCGATCAATCGCTGCAATCTGCCTGCCGTCATCCTCGGCAGCCTCACCTTCCAGCAACATCCGGTGGATCTGGCCATCGATGGGGTCGAGGCGATACACGCCGAACTCTTCGACTGCCTGCAGGAAGTAGACGATCACCAGGAGCGGGCGATCCACTTCTCCGATTACATGCGCTCGGGTTTTCTGCTGGATCACCTGGATGAGGCAGGCTTCGATGCAGAGCATTGCCGACACAAGCGGGACAAGGCCGACTATCTGAGAATTCTGCGGGGCTGGATGTTCGATCCCGACGGCAAAGAGGCTGCGGTTCTGAAGAGTTGGGTCGAGTCACGCTTCGGCCTGCTACCCCGCAACCATCACGGCCCCCTGGGGGATTTCACCTCATCCCGCTATCAGGCCTATCTGTTCGATCGCGCCAAGGGGCTCTACAACACCAACGGTTTGGAATCCCAACTCGATCTGCTCTATACCTTTTGCCAGTATGAGATCCGCCGACGACATCCCAACGAGACACACCTCTGCCTCTATCGCGGTGTCAACCATGTCGGGGAGCACGAGATTCTCGAGAAGCAGGACAGACACAACTGCGTGTTGTTGCTGAACAACCTCAACTCCTTTACCAACGACAGGGAGCGGGCGGATGAATTTGGTGACTATATCCTGGAGGCGAAGATCCCCCTGGTGAAGCTGCTCTATTTTCCCGAGCTGCTGCCGGGCAGATTAAAGGGAGAGAGCGAATACCTGGTGATCGGCGGGGTTCACCAGGTCAGGGTCGATATCCTGTAATTAACTCATCACACCCACTTCTTCCCCATAAACTTAGAACACTACTGCACTGACTGACTAAACGTCAGTGCGCCAAAAAGACAGGGAAGCTGACTCCCCTCTCCTCTTGCGGGAGAGGGGCTATACAACCGTGCGTCACACTCCATATAGCGAATCGCGCAGATAACTCTTGAAGTGTTTCATAATCGGCTTGGGAATGGTCTCTTCGGCATGCAGGCGCAGTTCATGTATACGTTTACTCGACTGAACACCATCAGCCTGTAATGCCTTATCTATCTCCGAATGTATGCTGCTGTCGAAGAGTATCCCCTTACGCTCCCTGACCACGCTATAGACCGCCATCAGAGCCATCTGCTCCTCAGCTGCCATCTTGCACTTGTTGTCTAAGATCTTCAGCATCACCGCAGTCACACAGTCGACCTGAAGCGAATCGAGGGGTGCAGTCTGCGCCCAAAGGGCCGCAGGATGAGGCGTATCAATAGCCGTATGAAGATTCATGGGGAGTCCTCAGTGAGGGGAATAGAGAGAGCGCTAGGGTTCAATAGCTAGGCCTTAGAGAAGTCATGCATACACTCCGTTAACATCTTACGATACTGATCACAGTAGTAATCGATCACCGATGCCTTGTTTTCTGCCGCCCCATCATTTTCATAGAAGAAGTGTATATTATACCACGCCGCAGCGTACATGAACGCCGCACTGAGAAATGGCATCGCCCACTCTTCACTCAAATCATTCGCAAGATGGATAAACTCATCGGCGACTTCTCTAAAATCGGATTCCTGCATGGGGTCTCTGCTCTTGTTGCTGAATAGAAAATACTCGTTCCCTTTGAATAAACACTTTCTGTGCCAAACGATTACTTTTGCTCAGAAAACTCTGTTTTCCCTCTAATAGGGAGCACTAATTAAATCGTCATTCCGGCGAAGGCCGGAATCTATGTTTTTGATTTTACTGGATCCCGGCATGCGCAGGGATGACGGGATGTGGGTTAAGTGCAGCTTCACTAATAACGTCTGATACTCAACAAATAGACTGCCTGATTTGTTCCGGCTTTTGTCGCATAAGCAACATCTTTTCAATACTGACCGTTGCAATCCCGGGATAACAAACTGTTTCTGTAAGGATTATATTTATTGGCCTACCTCTTGCTTCGTTATTCTCCTATTAGATAAATGATGGAGAGAGCGGCAATGGCGGAAACGACAATAGAGATACTCAAAGCGGGTATCGAAGCAGGCAAGATAGTCCCCTACCTTGGCGCAGGTGCGCTTGCGGGTTCTACCAACACTGAAACCGGTGAGGCGATTCCGGCGGATAGCGACAGCCTTATTATTGCCATGAACAACGGTAAGCCCATGGCTCCCAGACTGATGTATGAGTTCCCCCGAGCGGCAATGAATGTGGAATTGAAACGGGGCAGAACCGCAGTGAATCGTTTTCTCGATACCACCTATGGCGATCAGTCCTGGACGCAATCCCCCCTGCACGCCTGGCTGGAGACGATCAAACCGGCTTACGTCGTCGACATCAATCGTGACACCCAACTGCAAGAGAGTTACAGCGACCGACCCCATACGCTGATTCGAGGCATCTCAAGAATCGCAGGTACCGACTATCGGTTTCGTATCCATCACTACGATGGCGAGAAGTATTCGGAGAAAGAGATAGATCAATCCGAAGTGGATACCTCACTGCCGATCCTGTTCAAACCCATGGGCAGCCCGCTGCCCGATGCCACCTACATCGCATCGGACGCTGATTATGTCGACTACATCACCGAGTTGATGGGCGGTTTTGCCATTCCGGATTTTCTGAAGTCGTACCGCAAAGGCAAGCAGTATCTCTTCATCGGCCTGCGCATGACTCGGGATACGGAGCGTATGGTACTCTCTGATATCATCTACTCAGCGGATAGTCCTGCGGGTTGGGCACTGATCCCGGAACCCAACGACAAAGAGCGCCGCTTCTGTAAAAAGAAGAACATCGAAATCATCGAAGCCGATATCGACGAACTGATTGGTAGCGAAATAACTCCCCCGCCCAAAATGGCAGGGGAAGAGTCAGAGCCGGCCCAGGATGTCGGCTGTTAACGAAAAGAGAAGAGAGTATTCATGGCCAACTTCACCCCCTGCCAGGGCAAAAACGCCTGCCGAGACAATGGCGTTCTCTGCCTTACCTGCGGACGCAAGCTGAGCGAGATCAGCAAACTTCGCGATCTGATGAGCGGACTCACAGACCTCGCCATCGACTACAATTACGAAAACGTCGATGAGTATGCCGAGTATATCGCGCGCAAAGTCGTGAAGATGGTTGAGCATCGGCGTATGCAAGAGACCAGCTGACTCATGGCTGCATTGATCGAGGCGTTTGAACAACGCTATCTGCTCGGCATTAGCGAGATGGATGAGACTCACCGTGAGTTTGTCGATCTGGTTAATCGTCTCGGAGTGGCGCCCAAGGCCGAATTCATACCGCTCTTTGCGGAGCTCTTTAGCCATACCCAGAGACACTTTGATCATGAGAATCGTTTGATGCAGGCATCAGGCTTTCCTGCTGTGCGGGAGCATACCGATGAACATCAGCGTATCCTGGGTGAGTTGAATCGTTTCTCGCAAAAGGTAGCGACTGGATCGATCATGATGGGCAAGGCCTATGTCACCCAACAACTCCCGCAATGGTTTGATCTGCATGCCAAGACTATGGATAGTGCTTTGGCGGCTCATATTAAATCCACAGAGACAGCATAGCCCACGCTTCGGCTACTGAATCGCCATTTAATGGCGGTTATCAGACTCACACTTTTACCCCACTCAATTCAAAATCCCCTACCCGTCGCTACGGGGCTCATTAGGCTGCCAATCAAGAAAGTTAAACAGAAAACTGTGATGATAGTCAGATTGTCATATCGATCATCTATCAAAAAGGGCTGTGGATAAGTAACTTAATAGATCGATTCAGGTAGTAGGCGTTTTTCGCGAGATTAGAATATGGACTTTCACACAAGATTTTTCGCACTCTCTCTCACAGTCATCATATCGATAACCAGTGGTTGTGGCGGCAGCGACGACGACGGTAGTAACAATACACCGACCACTGAGACCCGCCCCTTCCTCATGGGCTCAACACCATTCGATGCCAGCCATGATGGTACTAACGTCACCATGCCCGACTGGAAATTTGAAAACCTTTCTGACCGGGATCTGCTCTCCCTGCATGTAGACGACTTCTGGGGTGTCCCCTGGGACTACTGCGACGCCACTGCCTGTTCTAACCTGCCCCAGGCCTGGGTCGACAAGTGGCAACAGCTGGTGAACAGCGCGAATGCCACCGGCAAGCCCATCTACCTCGCCTTGTCACCTCTGGGTGGTCGACGCACCCTCGCGCCCACTGTGCAAGCGGATGGTTCAACACAAGACAACTGGAACAATCAGGTCGATGGCAGCGGATGTTATCACTTCGATAGCGATGTCAATGCAGATACATACAAGGCCGCCTACATCAGCTATGTGAAATATCTCATCGATCTGGTCGATCCTGACTATCTCAGTCCAGCGGTTGAGATGAATATCCCCTTCACCAGCTGCCCCGCACAAAAATCGGCCTGGATCGCCTGGTATAGCGATGTGCACAACGCCATCAAGGCCGCCTATCCGCAACGGGTTATCTTTCCCACCTTTCAGATGGGATTCATGTATGGCGTCTCTGACGCTGCAGCCGCCTGTAGTAGCGGAAGCATGAGCGAGTGTTTCGAAAGCCGGGTTATTGAGGCCCTGGCAATACCGGGCGACCGACTCGCCTTCTCCACCTATCCTGCGGAGTGGGTCTATCATGACGATTTCAACTACAGCTTTCCCCGGGACAGCCTGTCACGGGCAGCAGCGTTGACATCACGAAAACTCTGGATCGCCGAGACCGGCTGGCCTGCAGTTCCCCTGCTCAGCTCCTATGCCCACGACAACAGCGGCAGCTGTGGATCGCCAATCTATCCATCAACACTTGATATACCCAACTTTGGAACCATCAACGTCGCCAACGACACGGCACAGAATGAATATATGACCTGGCTGCTCGAAAGCGCCGATCAAAACAGTCTTGAAGCTGTGGTCTGGTGGCTAAATCGAGACTACCTTGATGAAGCTGTAACAGGAGACGAGATATGCCCCTGTGTTCCAACAGGTAACACCACCTGCCTGATGCTGGATGACTTCTATACGGTAGGCGGAACCTCCATCGAAGTTCTCTTTCGTCTCTTCGGTAACATGGCCCTACGCCATTATGATGGCTCGCCTCGACCGGTGCTGACCACCTGGCAGAGTTACCTGAGTCGAACTTATCAGCCATAAAAACCGGGCTCAGAATAGACCAGGGCACCTCTAACTCGCTCGTCATTCCGGCGAAGGCCGGAATCCATACGGTCTCATTTCCTGGATTATTCGCGTTGCTCACCCTTCGCGCTGACTCATAGTCATTCAATGCGCTTCGCGCTTTTGTCCGGCATACGCCCGAAGGAAGTGCCCTTGGGGTGCACCGGGCTGACAGTCATATATGAGATCAGATCAATCCCTCAAGCCGTTATCTTCTGCTCTTCTCTATCCCAGATACCTGAGCTTATGCTCCGCTGCAGATATTCGCTGAAGTCGGTTGCAGGACGGCCCAGGACCTCTTCAACGCCGTTTACAGTTTGACTGTTTCTGCCATCGAGAACCTTGCTAAAGAGCTCTCGCAACAGCCACTGCATCTCCTCTGGTACCCCCTGCGCCTTCAGTACATCGATATAACTATCTACATCGACCTGAACTAATTTCACTTCACGCCCCAAGGCATCGGAAAGCTCTGCCATGCACTGAGCGAAAGAGATCGATCGGGGTCCCGAGACTTCGAAGAGACGATTACGCAACTCCGGCTGTGTCAGTGCAGCAACGGCCACATCGGCAATATCTTCCACATCGATAAATGGCTCAGGAATCTCGCCTACCGGCAGGACGAGTTCGCCCGCGAGAATGCCATCCAGCATAAAGCTCTCACTGAAGTTCTGGAAAAACCAGCTCGCCCTGACGACATTCCAGCTAATGCCACTCTGTTTGACGATCTCCTCCGCGAGTTCGGCACCAGGTTCACCTCTGCCGGAGAGAAGTACAAGATGTTGCAACCCTGACTTTTTAGCGGTCTCGACAAACTCCCTGATCTCCGCCTCTGCAAAAGGCATGGAGAGATCAGGCTGATAGGTGACATAGGCGGTGGTCACCCCCTCGAGAGCGGCCGGCCAGCTCTCTGGCTGACGCCAGTCGAAGCTGGGGGTGGATGAGCGGGATACGCCCCGGGTGGTATAACCCAATGCCTGCAGACGCTGTTCTACCCGTTGTCCGGTCTTACCCTTGTTGCCGATGATCAGAATATGTGAATGGTTCATAGTGGTTCTCCCAAGCAGTTGATCCTTTGACGACGCGCTTGCTGTCGTCCCGTGTAATCTCAGCCTAGGTGAGCAGATCGGGACTAACCAGCACACTTCGTCTATAGTTTTTTGCAGATCGTCTAATTTCATGGACGACCAGTCACACCTCTGCCAAAGTGAAATCATGCAACTACGTACAGACCCTATCTTCCCGGAGATCGTCGACCCCTTGGGTGAGGTGCTGCACCTGCTGCGGCTCAACGGCACCTTCTACTGTCGCTCTGAACTGACAGCCCCCTGGGGCGTGGAGCTGCCTCCTTTCGAGGGACGCATGATGTTTCATGTGGTGACCGCCGGTGAGTGCTGGCTGGAGGTCGAGGGTGAGGAACCCCATCTGTTACCACAGGGCAGCCTGGCCCTGGTGCCTCATGGTCAGGGACATATCGTCCGTAGCCATCCCGACGAGGCGACACTACCCTTGTTCGATATTCCGGTGGAGAGAATCAGCGACAGATACGAGATCATGCGCCACGGCGGTGATGGAAACCTGACTCACCTAACTTGCGGTGTGGTTCGCTTTGATCATGTCGCAGGACAACAGCTCATCGCCCTCCTCCCAAATGTGCTGCAGATCGATACGTCAGAAGTGGAAGAAGGGAGTTGGTTACAGAGCACCCTCCACTTCATCGCCCGCGAGGCGAGAGAACTGAGACCCGGCGGAGAGACCGTCATCACTCACTTGGCCGACATCCTCATCATCCAGGCGATCCGCTCCTGGCTCGACTCATCCCCCGACGCCAACCAGGGCTGGCTCGCCGCCCTGCGGGATCGACAGATCGGCAAAGCGCTGGCCGCCATCCATCGCCAACCTGAGCGGGCTTGGTCGGTCGATTCACTGGCAAAAGAGATCGGTATGTCACGCTCAGGATTCTCCGCCAGGTTCACCAGCCTGGTGGGCGATTCGGTTATGCGCTATCTCACCCAATGGCGTATGCAATTGGCCCGTGGGCGGTTACTTGAGAGCAAGGAACCTATCGCAGTGGTTGCGGAGAAACTGGGGTATCAATCGGAAGCGGCTTTTTGCCGGGCGTTTAAGCGGGAGTTTGGGCTGTCACCGGGGAGTGTTCGAAACAGTCATGGTAGTCAGGATGAATCCGCTATAGGCAGTTTGCCAATAGACTAGCAAGCACTCCCTTAATTTGATTCAGTTATAAAATCAGGCTACTTCATATTGCAATCGATGCAATTTGTCCGTGTTTACT
>JBNKMQ010000134.1:0-1733 GCA_050293225.1 Sedimenticolaceae bacterium | reverse complement strand
CTTGAGTTTTTGCCCAGGACGGAAGGTCACCACACGGCGAGCAGAGATGGGTATCTCTTTTCCGGTCTTTGGATTGCGCCCAGGACGTTGTCTCTTTTCTCGCAGATCGAAATTACCGAAACCGGATAGTTTCACCTGACGTCCCTGCTCCAATGACTGCCGCACCTCCTCGAAAAACATCTCCACCATCTCTTTGGCTTCGCGCTTGTTCAGCCCGAGTTCTTCGAACAGCTTTGCTGCCATATCGGCTTTGGTCAATGCCATATCCTAGTCTCTCAACGTTGCATCAAGTTCATCGGATAGACGACGAAGTATGGCCTGAACCACCTCATCGACCTCTGAATCAGTAAGAGTGTGCGATTTTTCCTGTAAAATCAATCCTAATGCGACACTTTTTCGACCCGAATCTATATTCCCCCCAGTATAGACATCAAACGGACGGATGTCTTTAACAATTTTGCTGGATGCGTCACGAATAGCATCCCTAATTGACTCAAAAGACACATGATTTTCCACCACGATCGCGATGTCGCGACGGATCGACGGGAATTTTGACAGGCTTTCGAAGGCTGGCAGGCGACCTTGCATAATCCCCGCTAAATCCAGCTCGTAGAGGTAGGTCGCACTACTCATATCGAGGCGCTTTTCCAGCTCGGGATGCAACATCCCCATCAGGCCGATCTGCTCATCCCTATAGAAGATAGCAGCCGCCTGACCAGGGTGCAGGGCCGGGTGAGAAACCGCATTGAAGGTGAATGCCTCAATGTCGTCGGTAAGCCCCAGTAGCGCTTCCACATCGCCCTTCATATCGTAGAAGTCGACCCGCGCGCTATCACTGTCCCACTGCTCAGGCACCCGCTCGCCGCTAATCAGGCCAGCCAGCCCCGCCGGTTGAGAGAGCTTCTCGCCCTGTTGTATGAAACGAAGCCCGGATTCGAAGATCCGTACACGCGACTGCTGGCGTGACTGGTTGTAACGGGCCGTCTGCAGCAAGCCTGGCCAGAGCGAGGTGCGCATGACCGACATATCGGCAGAGATGGGATTGGCCAATCGAACGCCCTCCCGCTCGGGATCGACCAGCGTGGCAATCTCCGGGTTAACGAAACTGTAGGTAATGACCTCCTGATAGTCGCGTCCCACCAGTAATTGCTTGGCGCGATTCAGATCGAACAGGGCCTCTCCACTCTCTCGCATCTCAATAGAGAAGGCGCCGCGATGGGTCGGAATCCGCTCATAGCCGTAAATGCGTCCCACCTCCTCGATCAGATCCTCCTCGATGGCGATATCGAAGCGACAACTGGGTGCTCTCACCTGCCAACCGCCCTCCTGCTCCTGTACCTCCATCTCGAGTCGGGTCAGAATGTCCGCCACCTCAGAAGGGTCGATCGAAACGCCCAGAACGCGCGTCACCCGATCACTGCGCAGGTTAATCAGCGGACAGGGTATAATTTTTGCCTCATTACAGGCCTGCACCACAGGACCTGGCTCACCACCGGCGATCTGCAGCAGAAGGGCTGTTGCACGCTCCATGGCGCGGATCTGCAGCTGGGGGTCGACACCACGCTCAAAACGGTGAGAGGAGTCGGTATGCAGGCCGTAGGCCCGCGCTTTTCCACTGATCGCTTCAGGGCTGAAGAAGGCGCTCTCCAGCAAGATATCTTTGCTTGCATCAGTAACGGCTGAATCGTCACCACCCATGATGCCGGCCAGAGCGAGGGGACGTTGTGCATCAG
>JBNKMQ010000133.1:0-5375 GCA_050293225.1 Sedimenticolaceae bacterium | reverse complement strand
GGTCATGCTCGAAGCCATGGCCTGCGGCGTCCCCGTCGCCACCTACCCCGTCGAAGGCCCCCTCGACGTGATCAAAAACGGCCTCAACGGCTGGATGGACGAAGACCTGCAGATCGCCGCAGAAAACGCCCTCGATGTCGACCGCAAAGATTGCCGCAAATTCGCCGAAGGCTACTCCTGGGACGCCTGCACCCAGCAGTTTCTCTCCCTCATACAGCCCAATTGTGCGAACGAAGCCAAAACCCCGGAGCCCGCCAAAGAGACCGGCTAATCCCGCTCGCCGTCATGTCGGCGAATACCGGAGTCCATCTGGAGGATGGGGTAAGGCATCACCCTAGGGCCTGGATTGGGTTGACTTCATGAGCGCCTCTTCCCACCATGTACCCGCGGCCGGTGCTCCGAGTGATTCCGCGAAATTTGTCCGCAAACTCGTGGAGACTTCGGGGTTACCCCGGGGTGGTTTTGTAGCTGACATTATCATTGCCGGTACGGCACTGCGCGCCACGCAGTGTTGTACCGGCTCGACGAGCAGGTCGGAGGCCGGTCGCACTTTTTATAACAACCGGGCTTGCCTGATCAGCGATACCTGGGGAGTTGATGGAGAATGGATTGTCCAGCCTTACGACCAATCTGCGTCTGTTGAGCCTCTCTCTGCTCTCTGGCAGATGGGACAAGCCCGGCCTGTGCGAACGGCTTGCCCTGGCCCTTGAGGCCAGTGCCATCGACACTGACCAACTCGCTTCGCGTCTGCTCTTCCACTTCGAGGCGGGTCAGATGCCGAACCGGCAGAGGCTGATGGGGTTTCTCGCCAACGAGATATCCCTGCAACAGCGTTTCTCCAGTCCCGATGCAAAACCTCCCAGACTGCTGCTCGATCCCCCAGGTATGGGCCGACCGCCGAAGGCGATGGTCACCCTTCCCCTGCCGCCTTTAGAGACACACAAGGATCTGGCTCAGTGGCTGGGACTCTTCGAGCACGAACTGGCCTGGTTTGCCGATCTTGAGCGTCGCCAAGGCCGCGTCACCCAGACCAAGCTGCACCACTACCGCTACCAGTGGATAGAGAAGAGGTCCGGTGAGTTACGCCTGATCGAGATCCCCAAACCCCGTATCAAGGCGATCCAGCGGCGGATACTGCGGGAAATTCTCAATCGTCTGCCGCCCCATCCCGCTGCCCATGGATTTGTTCGTGGTCGATCCACCCGGAGCTTTGCCGAATCGCACCTGGGTAGTCCGGCTTTATTACGCATGGATCTGAAGGACTTTTTCCACAGCGTACCGGTAGCCCGCATCGGCGCCCTCTTCCGGCGTGTCGGTTATCCCGCCAATGTCGCCTGGTTGTTGCAGGGTTTATCGACTCACTCGACCTCTGAGGCGCTGGCTGGTGAGGCATTCGGCAAGCTTCCCTGGCAACAGAGAAAACGTCTTGCTGACAAGCATCTGCCTCAAGGCGCACCGACCTCCCCGGCCCTGGCCAATCTCTGCGCCTGGCGTTTCGACTGCCGTCTGCAGGGGCTCGCAGATCGCTTCGGCTTTGCCTACACGCGCTATGCCGACGACATCGCCTTCTCCGGTGAGAGGGAACTCCTGCGGCTTGCGCCCTTTCTGCAAGGCGTGATCGGCGCCATCGCCCTGGAAGAGGGTTTCGAAATCAACTATCGAAAAACAAGCGTGAGGAGTGCAGCACAATCCCAACGCCTTGCCGGTATGGTGATCAACCGAAAAACCAATCTGCCGCGGAAAGAGTTTGATCGTCTGAAGGCCATACTGCACAACTGTATCTATCAGGGCCCAGAGAAGCAGAATCGTCAGGAGCATGCCGATTTCCAGGCGCACCTGGCCGGTCGTATCGCCTATGTTAAGTGGCTCAATCCTGCCAGAGGAGAGCAGCTGCATCAGCTATGGAAGCGAATTGAGTGGCCAGAGAGCCTGCAGGGGAAGAAGTAGCCGAACTGGCATCCAATATCCAGGCCCCAAGCTGGCGAACAGGAAATTTCACTGGACCATATTGGACTTGGTTACACCTGGCATCTATCTTTAAATAGATCCCATCTACTTTGTATGCGCACAGAGTTGCTGCAGAAAAAAATGGAGCAAGGCCCTGAGATCCCGATAATCCCTCTGCAGGGGATCGAAATGGCCAAGGAGCGACATTCAGCCCATCCAGTATCGAATCTCCCCTGGCGTCATACTCAACAGGTTGATGCAACATGGATAGTCAAACAACAGCGATGAGACCCCGTATCCTGGTCGTTGATGATGAGCCTTTCTTTATCGATCTACTGGTCAACACCCTGGCGGATGAGTATGAGGTCAGTATTGCGAAGAACGGCAAGCAGGCGTTGCAGCGAATCCAGAGCGGACATCTCCCCAATCTGATTCTGCTCGATGTATTGATGCCGGTGATGGATGGCTATACGACATGCGAAAAACTCAAGTCAAACCCCTTGACCCATGAAATTCCCATCATCTTTCTCACCGCAAAGAGCGATGTCTCCGATGAGTTGAAGGGATTCGAACTGGGTGCGATCGACTACATCACCAAACCGATCAGCATCCCCATTCTGCAGACCCGGGTCAAAACCCACCTTGCGCTCTCCGAACAGCGAATCGCCCTGGAACATCTCGTGGCAGAGCGGACAGAACAGATCGAACGCGCCAAGAATGCAGTAGTCCACAGTATGGGCGCCCTGGCCGAGGCGAGGGATGAAGAGACCGGCAATCATATTCTACGTACCCGGGAGTATGTGAGGACGTTGGGGATGGCGCTGTCTGAAACGACACACTACAGCAGGCAACTGAACCAACGCACTATCGATCTGATCGCACGGGCTGCACAACTTCACGATATCGGCAAGGTTGGTGTACCCGACCGGGTGTTGCAGAAAAGGGGAAAACTCAACAGCGAGGAGCGCCGGGAGATGGACCGGCATGTCATCTATGGTCGTGACGCCATCATCAATGCGGAATGTCATGTGGGTGCGACGACCTTCACCGAAGCGGCGAAGGAGATCGCCTATTGTCACCATGAGAAATGGGATGGCAGCGGATATCCCCAAGGCCTCAAAGGAGAAGAGATACCTCTCTCTGCACGCATGATGGCGTTGGCAGATGTCTACGATGCCCTGGTCTCTCGACGCTACTATAAATCGGCCATGTCCCATGCAGAGGCACAGGCGATGATCATGCAGGCGAGCGGCACCCATTTCGATCCGGCGCTGGTGGATGCCTTTGACAACTGTAGCGAGACCTTTCGGCAAATCTCTGACCGCTATCGGGAGGAGCCAGAACCCGCTGAGGATCATGCAAATAAATAGACGGCAGTTGATCAGTCAGACAAATACTAAATTAATCTCCACTGCTGTCCCATCAATTCCAAATCTTCCCGGCAGCAAACATTAAAGCCCCTCTCCCGCAAGGGGAGAGGGATGCTGGCTTGCCTAACCATTGAACATACTGAGGATCATCGGATTAATCAGAGCATCCCTGGCTTTTATAGACCAGGCAGTTGATCCGCGTAAGCAGTTCGTTGGGCGGCGTATCCTTCGGGTCGTTGAGATACTCTTCGAAGGGAGGAAAGTCGGCAGCCTCATAGCCACTTTGCGGCAACCACTCACCGAAGAACCAGTCGTAGGGCTTTTCTAACTCTGCATAGGGCCCTTTGAAGATGAGGCTGGCGCAGGTCCCAGCGGGGATCTCGCTGACCTGCAGGGCTTCGTCATCTCCCGGCACCTCGGTTCCATCTGCGAGGGTCATGCCGGCGAATGATTGTAACTTCTCTTGATTCACACTCTTGGGATCATCGTAATAGAGTCCGATAGAACGGGTGGATTCACTAAAGAGTTGATGACTGGCGGCGTAGACAGCGAGCTTTTCGAAGGCTCGGCCGATCTCCATGTAGTCTCCCTGGTGGGGATAGCCGATGAGTTTGACGGGGTCGTTTTGAATAATCTCCACGCTATACATTTCTCTGTACTCCTTGTTATCAGCAGGCAGCATCGCCACAAAAGGCCCGTCATTCCTGTCTGCCCGTTCACTTCGGGCATTCCGATAGTTGGCCGGTGACTCGCCGAACTGCTGGACGAAGGCGCGACCAAAGGCCTCAGGGCTACCATAGGCGGCCGCTTTGGCGATGCGGGGAATCGGCGTGGAAGAGCGAATCAGCTCCCCAGCCGCACGATGGAGGCGCAACCGTCTGATCGTGGCGTTGAGGGTCTCCTGGGCCAGTTCACGATAGATTCTGTGAAAATGGTAGGGCGACAGATAGGCGATTTCTGCCAATCTATGCACACTCAGATCAGCATCCAGATGGTCGTAGATATACTCCACCACCCGGATCACCCGCTGTCGATAACTCTCTGCCGTTGATGCTTTCATTTGGTTGACCTCCTGCCCACAAGCCTATCCAAGACCGGCTGATAATGTTTGCGGATTTTAGGTGCCACTCCACAGAGATTCACTCACCAAAGCACCTCAAGAACAGAGAAAAGAGTTATTCGGACTAAAATCAAGACAAAAAAAACCCTGGCGTTTAGGCCAGGGTCTTCTTTCAGAGAGCGTCGTGCTTAAGCTTTGGCTCTACGCGCAAAACCTACACCGACCAGGCCCAGGCTCATCAGCAGCAGTGCGGCGGGCTCTGGAACGCTAGTTGCGTCCTCTGTGATGACAGATAGGACAGAGTTGCCAACAATGAAATCACCGGCCAGGGCAACAATGGTCACGTCCAGTATGCCGTCTTCATTGAGCGCTCCTAGGGCGTTGACTTCCAAATCACCAAAGAAATCCGAACCGAAGGAAAAAGAGCCAGTATCAAAGTCAAAATCTTCCACGACGAAAAGGACAGACTCAAAAAAGTCCCAGCAACTATCGTCTCTTACATCAATGGAGAGGGTAGCGCTGATGGCCGTACCCAGTTCAAAGCCGTCGTCATTGATATTGTGAGAGTATTCGTAAGGCTCAAAATCCCAAACATTCACATACTTTTCTTGAATTACGGTGTCCTGAATAAAACCAGCTTGGCTGACACTAGCTACAGCCAAGAGAGCGATTCCGCTCAGAATGGATAGAAACTTCTTCATCGTGAATTCCTCTCCTAAAGAAAAATGATCAGACCTACGTTTCATAGTGCATATAGCACGCCAACCTTTATATATCATTGTTTTTATTAGATTTTAATTTTCAAGAACTGCTGCGATCTGCTGTACATGTAAAAAATTCCGGCAATCTGTTCAGATTGAGATCGCTACAGGCGGAATCGTTCATTGGGAGTCACTCAAGCTACTGACCATGTGAAACAGATCAAAAACGACAGCCAACCCCCTCCCGGCCCTTGCCATTAAATATAAATATATTTCAATGAGTTATAGTTATTTGCG
>JBNKMQ010000132.1:0-3286 GCA_050293225.1 Sedimenticolaceae bacterium | reverse complement strand
GAAAGGGTTGGACTCCCTAGGGCCAGTAGGAATATGGTGGTTGTGGTAAGCAGTTGGTAAAAATTCATTTTCTCTCCCTGAAAAAGTTGAAGTTCTTGCAAGCACTTCAACTTGTATGAGTTAGATTATCAATTTCGAATGCTATTGGCTATATGGAGTAAAAATGTCTTGATGTCATTTGAGTAATACCTATATCCCAGACCAAAGGAGCGCTACCACGCTAAGTCATAATTAAGCGGTTGAAAATGAAGAGAAATAAAAAATCATATTCTTATGCTGAGAAATCCAGGATGGATTTATTCAGCACTTCCCTAGTGCAGTGAAAAAACGTCACTGTTATGGCGATTCCTGCGCTGGGGTTTTGGGGGTGGAGCCTGATATCCCTCACTGAAACTGGTGAGGGAGCGGCCAGCACCCTGCAAACGGCGCAGGAATTCCTGAGTGGGATAGCCGTCAGCAGGCATGCCCAGTCTTTTCTGTTCTTTGCGGGTGGCGTTGCGAGTGCCAGCACCGATGACACCATCGATTTTACCGACATCATGGCCTCTCTTTTGCAGGAGTCGTTGCACCTCTTTGGTCTCGTTGAGGCTCAGGCTCTCTACAGTACCGTTGCCCTTGCTAACCGTTGAGGCCCCATTGAGGCGGGTAGCCAGATAGGCGGCGGTGGTGGCGTAGACCAGGGACTTGTTCCAGTTGGTGTAGATGCGGAAATTGTCATAGGCGAGAAAGGCCGGGCCATCCTTGCCCATGGGCAACAGCAGCGAGGCCTTGAGATTACTGCTCTTGAGACGTCCGTTGACACCGCTGACTCCGTAGCTTTTCCAGGTGCTGACCGGGAGCATGGTCTCGAGGTTGGCCTGTTCCCAGGGTAGATCTTCGGGGACACGCACCTCTTCCAGCCAGGGCTCTCCCCGGTGCCAACCCAGGTGCCCCAAGTGTTTGGCGGTTGAGGCGATGACATCGGCTTTACTATGAATGAGATCGACGCGGCCATCACCATCGGCATCGGTGCCGTGTTGCAGATAGTCGGTGGGCAAAAACTGGGTCTGGCCCAGTTCACCAGCCCAGGCGCCCTTCATCTCTTCGGGACTCAGATAGCCTTTGTCGATGATACGCAGAGCGGATATCAATTGGGGACGAAAAAGCTCGGGCCGACGGCAGTCGTAGGCCAGGGTGGCTAGGGATTGCAACGTATCAAAGTCGCCGGTGTTGGCACCAAAGTCGGTTTCCAGGGCCCAGAAAGCAGTGATCACCGGGGCGGGGACTCCGTGCTCCCGTTCCAAACGATGGAAAAGGTTGCTGTACTGACTCATGTATTTCTTGCCGACCCGAAGTCGATAGCTGTTGGCCATGCGTCCGGCAAAGGTGAGAAAGGTCTGGGCGAAGACGCCCTGTTTGCGATCCATACCGATGACGCGACTGTCGTAACTGATGCCATCCAAGGCGCTGATGGCATTGCTGGAAATACCTGCCTGACGGGCATCCTGTCTGACGCCGTCAAGCCAACTGGAAAAGGATCCGCTGCCGCAACCTTCCGCTTGGCCGAGGCCGGAAGCAGTCAGACATAGGCAACCAATAAAGAAAGGGGTAAAACGGGCAGGGCGCATGATGTCTCCTTGGTTAGGTTTGGGTCACGACAAGCTCCTGTATAATCGCCTCTTATTCATTCATTTGCCAGTCGGAAACCCCTTATGACGTCTTTCGACACCCCTGAGCAGCACTCGGTAGAAGACCCTTCCAGTCCAAGTCAGGACTTTGCGGACTTTTGCCGCGAAGAGAAAATACGTCGGGTGAACTCGGGACAGCGTGTGAATGCGGAGCGCTATGACCGGGTGGTGGCGCTCATCATGGAGAAGCTACACGCCCTGGAGACCGAGGAATGATTATTCGATCCCTGCGGGCAGAAAATCTCCTCAAATACCAGCGATTGGATCTGTCCGATCTGCCGGAATCCGGATTGATTGCCATCAGTGGCGCCAATGAATCGGGCAAAAGCAGCATCGGCGAAACCCTCTGCTTTGCTCTTTTCGGCCGTACCTATTCCCTGGATGATAGGAATCTGGACAAACTGATTCGCTGGGATAGCGACCACTGCTCTGTGGCCTGTGGTTTTCGCGTAGGAGAGGAGAATTACCGCCTGGCCCGTTATCTGGATCGTGATGGGGTGCATAATGCTACCCTCATCCGCGGTGTGGATGAGGTCCCCTATGCCATCGGCAGAGAGCAGGTGGCCGAGACGCTCTATGATTTGGTGGGGTTCGAATACGAGGAGTTTATCGACTCCTTTTACCTGGCCCAGCGCGAGATCATTAAACCCCATCCTCATAGCTATACCGTCAAAACCATGGCCGGGATCACGGCGGTGGAGTATGTTTTGGACGAACTGGATGGGGAGAAGAGCGAGAGGCTGAACCAGATCGCCAGTTTGCAGGCCCAGCAACAGGCTCTGGCTGTCGAGGCTGAGGCCCTGGGCTTCGTGTCAGAAAAGCTGGCTCAACTGCAACAGCAGCGTGATGAGATGCGTGTCCAGGCTGAAACCTGTGCCCGTCTGGCCGATGATCTGAACCAATCTGCCCAGGCCTATCAGGCATCCATTCCTGCTATTGCTAAGAGTCATGATTCCCGAAACCGCAGTGTGACCATGGCGCTATTGATGGCAGCGATTGCGGTCAATACTGCGGGTATATGGCTGCTGTTGGGGCCTGACGTGCCTGCCAATCTGTTGAGCCAACTCTTTGCCGATTGGCAGGCACAGCGAGAATCCTTCCTTTATGGGGCGGGTGTTGCCGTCGTCATGATGCTGATCCTGCTGATTCGATATAGCCTTAGTGACTCAAAGATCGAAACCCTGCGACATCGAGGCGTAGAACTGGCCGATCAGCTCGGCCAAGTGATCGATTTTTCTCACCGCATCGGGCCCCTAGAGGGAGATAGGGCGGTGATCGAGGGCTATCAATCTTTTGCTGAAGAAGCTTGTCTGCGACTCCAGGGTTCCCTGTACGAAGGGGCCTCGGCAGAGCTTAAATCCCAGAAGATACTCGCTGGCACTGTAGGCTGGCTGCGTCAGGTGTATCAGATTCAGCTTCGGCGGGTGGATTTTCTGGGTGACGATATCCAAAAAGAGAACCAGGTCAAACAGCAGTTCGAGACCCTGCAATGCCGGCAACAGGATCTGGCGGACAAGATTGCCGCCCATCAGGATGAAGTCGACCTGCGCATCGAGGCTGAGGAACTCCTCACCCTGGCCGGTCGCCACATGTCCCGGCGCTTCAACAATAACCTGCGC